>CAZQXM010000022.1:14080-16523 GCA_964597205.1 uncultured Gammaproteobacteria bacterium | reverse complement strand
GCTGAGCTTTGCGAAGAGCTTGGTGACTTATTGCTTCAGATTCTTCTTCATGCGCGCATAGCCGAGGAGAAAGGTCATTTTAATTTCGAGGATGTGGCTAGAGTCTGTAATGAAAAGATGATATTAAGACATCCGCATGTTTTTAAATCTGGATTATCAGTAGGTTCAGCTGAGGAAGTTGATAAACACTGGGAAGCAGCAAAGAAAACTGAGAAAGCTCAGCGTAAATCTATATTCGAGGGTATTCCTCTTGAGATGCCAGCTCTCGCCCGCGCTTGGAAAATCTCCAAAAAAGCAGTTCGAGAGAGCTTCGAGTGGGATAGAGAGGAGCAGCTCTATGCGCAGCTCGCGTCTGAGCTTGAAGAGTTTAAAGTTGCTGCTAAAGATTATGAGGTAGCTCTAGAAAAAGCTAAGGATTCTGGAGTAGAGAATTCTCCTGAGCTTACTAGTCTTAAATTCGATACTGAGCTAGAGCTTGGCGATATATTATTTACCGTGGTTAATCTAGCGCGCTGGTTTGAGATAGACCCTGAAGACGCTTTGCGCAAAACTAATAACAAGTTCATTACTAGGTTCAATAAGATGGTGGAGATCGCTGCTCCTAAAGAGCTTAAGGATTTTAGCTCTGCCGAGCTGGAAGAGCTGTGGCAGAAGGCGAAGCGAGGATTATTATAATAAAGTTATAATATGCTGGCTATCTTTAAGGAGCTAGGGCATAATAAAACCTATGGTCAGACATTACCTCAGTATTAACGACGTTAGCGCAGCAGAAATCAATAGTTTATTAGATAGAGCCGCAGCTCTTAAAGCAGAACATAAATCTGGCAAAGATCAGAGCCACTATCTTAAAGGTAAATCACTGGGCATGATTTTTGAGAAGCCTAGTCTTCGTACGCGTATTAGTTTCGAGGTTGGCATGCAGCAACTTGGCGGACGCACTACAGTTCTGACTAAAGATGAGGTGCAATTAGGCGGGCGCGAAAGTCTACCGGATATCTCTCATATACTTTCTAGATTCTTAGATGCGGTGATGGTGCGTACCTTCGGTCATAACATAGTAGAAGAGATGGCTGAACATTCTAGTATACCTGTTATTAATGGACTTACTGATCTTGAGCATCCTTGTCAAACACTTGCTGATCTTCTAACTATTAAAGAGCATTATGGTTCGCTTGATGGTCTTAAAATCGCTTATATTGGTGATGGTAATAATACAGTTCGCAGTTTGATGCTTGCTTGTACTAAACTTGGCGTTAAGATACACATCGCTTGTCCAGCTGGTTTTGAGCCAGGTGCAGCTTACGAGTCTGAGCACACTACTGTCTCTTATGGCATTGGTGAAGCTGCGCAAGATGCTGATGTGGTTTACACGGATGTTTGGTCTAGTATGGGACAAGAGAAGGAAGCACAGCGCCGCAAGGAAATATTCTCTGGTTATCAAATCAATAAAGCTCTCCTAGAAGAGTTTGCTAAGCCTACAGCTATTGTTCTGCATTGTCTTCCTGCGCATCGTGGTGAAGAGATTACAGCAGAAGCTTTATCTAAGCATGAAGATACTATACTGCGTCAAGCTGAGAATCGCTTGCACGTTCAAAAAGCCTTATTATTACACTTGCTTGGCAGGTAATAGATCCTTCGCGTAGCCTGTAGTGAGCGTCAGCGAACTGCTCAGGATGACGTGCTAATTATTAGCTGCCGCTTCTATTTGTAACTGTTTAAAACAATCAATCGCTATTGGGAAATATGGTTCAACCATTTTGATTGAGGCTTTAGCGAATTGTTGAATCTCCCACTGAGCTTCATGCGGAGCACGCAAATTATACCAGTGCATAAAATTACGCAAGTTGACGGTGGTAATAAATTCAGTATGCGAACCTACAGGAAGCACTCCACGAGCCTGTTCGCGGCAAACACCAAGTTCTATCAAGCGGTTATAAGCTTCTATAGCTACTTTAGAAGCTTCATCATAAATCAGCCCTGCTGCTTCTTGATCTAAATCTTCTGCTTTAAGACTTGCTTGTTTATTTTTAGTGTCTTGTATGCGAAATTCATCTGGCTTGTAGATGGTGTTGGTGAATATTGTGTAGCGAGCGCTGATTTCATTAAAGACCCAGCATCTATGCTTCATCCATTGACGGGCGATATAGATTGGACACTTAACTCTGAACTTAATAGAGTTTTGCTCAAATGGAGTCCAGTGTTTGTGCTTAGCTAAGAAGTATATAAGTTTGCGATCTTTTTCAGCATCGAAACTTGCGGAGGTTTTGTTATAAGAAACTCTAGCGGCGTTGGCGATACTTAGGTCATTGCCCATTACGTCCATTAGTTCCATATAGCCTAATGATCCTAGGTCTACTTTGTTATCTACCACTGTATAATCTAGGTCAGTAGTGGCGATGCTGGATTTGTGGCTTGTGTTGGTCATGGATATTATTGTATATTA
>CAZQXM010000022.1:0-13980 GCA_964597205.1 uncultured Gammaproteobacteria bacterium | reverse complement strand
TTATGGGCGATTCAGGACAAAATCACAAAGTAGCTGCCTGGAAGCTGACTATAAAACTAGACCCAAGCCCATAACGGCTTCTGCAGCCTATAGTACCGTTCATAGCAGCCACAGCATCTTTACAGATTGATAAACCTAAGCCTAGCCCTGGCACTTGTTGTGTTTTTTCATTTTTGGCTCTAAAAAATCTCTCGAAAATATTAGCCTGATCTTCGTCGATAATACCGATACCATTATCACTAATTTCTAATTCGACTCTTTTTTCGTTGATTTTCAGTTCGATTTTTATTTCACCACCCTCCGGTGAGTATTTAATAGCGTTAGTAATTAAGTTATCGATAATTCTTCTTATCAGCTTGCGATCAGCTTCTATAAGCGGATACTCATCTGGGCTCTTGAAAACAATACTATGGTTGGGATTTAGTGGAGCAAACTCTTCTATGCTTAGTTTTGCGGCGTCACCTAAATCTAATAATTCCAGATTAAGATCCCAGCCTCTATTCTCTACTCTACTGAGCTGTATTAAGTCATCTATCATCCTAGATAATCTAGTTCCAGCTGATTGTATTTGCTGAGCAGCTTCTTGTACTAAGGCTTCTGATATTTGGTGTCGCTGTAATATATTACTGAAGCCTAAGATACTTACCAGGGGTGTTCTAAGTTCGTGTGAGACATTGTTAATAAGCTCGGTTCTAAGTTTATTTACTTCTTCAAGTTTTTGGTTTTGTTCTTCTAAGAGTTTTAGCTTCTCAAGAGACGCCTCCAAGAAACCTCTTAGGTTATTAAAAATAGTATTTGATAGAGTTTTAAATTTTTTGCGTGAAGCTCTATTCATATGTGTCGGCATTTGTAATTCTGATATTTTGCGTGCCAAGTGGTCAGCGAAGGACCAAAGTAGCTCTAACTCCCTTTCACCTAATTGCTCAGGGCTCTCAGCTTCAAAATAAATCAAACCAACTATACGCTCTTGTGCTTCAAGCGGACAAATTAATTCAGTACTACTGTTTTGATAGGGTTCACGCTTAATAAAAATATCTTGCATTAATTGGCGTTTGAAATAACTGGCGCCAGCTAATTCGTTGATTTGCTGTTTTTCATTGCCTTCAAATATAAAGATTTCGCAATTACGAAATCTTAAGTACTTACAGATAGAATCAGCAATTTTTATTTTAAGTCTATCTAAATCACTTTCATCTTCAATAATTTGCAATAGCTTACGCAGCCATGTCCAATTGGCTTTGCTTGTTTTTTCGTTGCTATTTAAGATGCCCATCTTCTGATATTGTACTTTGAGACGTCTATAATTATGCACTCGCCCACGGCATAGCAAGCACGTGACGTAAGTCATGTGCTTGCTATTATACTTCTATGCAGCCTTTAAAAACCTTGTTAATATTGCTTTTGTTGTTGCAGCCAGTAATGGCCAAGATTGGTAATAGCCGTGAGGATAATTTCAAGCAATATGGTGCTGAAACCAGTATTGAGGATTTTACTGGATCTGGTTTGAGTGGTGGACCTTTTACAGGTTTTATTGGCTATAACTATTCAGCTGACTGGAAAATAGTCGCTTTTTTTAAACGTGGCAAAGTTAGATCTGAGCATTTATTTGCCCGTGATGATAGTTCACGTAAGGTCTTTAGCCGTGAAGAGATTAAATTATTAGCTGATCAAATGTTTGATGCTAATTTGCGTGGTGGTTATCAGCGTGAATTAGTGCAAGCAAAAGTTGATGGGCATTTCTTTAATAAAGGTTTAGTTGCTTATGAAAAATTGTTAGAAGGTCGCAGAGTTAAGGGCTATAACGGTGTGAAGGTTTTACTTTATGATGGCGATGCTAGCTATGCTGCTGTAAATCCAAGGGCTTTAATTTAATGTCTAAACTTTATATCATTCATGAGTTGGCTGCTGATCAGCTAGTTGCTACGTCTGAATTCCTTGCAACAGAATTGTCTAAAGAAATAGTTTTGTGTTCTATAGATCAATTAAGCACTGTGCCTAATGAAGCTATGACTTTAATTTTGCACTTGAAACTTGATCATGAGATTGAAACTCATAAATCTATCTCTGCTCAGCTTGATAAACTTGCTGCTAATCAGCTTAATCCTTATGATTTGCTGGCAGAAATCGCTGATGATAAGTATAAGTTCTACGAATATATGCGTGCGGCTGAAACCCCACAAGTGGCTACTGTAAAGCTTTCCAGAGGTTCATATAGTGATGATGAGATTAATAATTTGATTTTTGAATTTGCTTCTAATCATTCTGATACTGGTATTGTAATGAAGCCAGTGCATGGCACAGAGCAAATAGATTTTTTTATGATGTCAGAGCCTGATTTATTAGATATTGCTAGTCAACATGCTCAAAAAGTACTTAGTTATGATGATTTATTATTGCAGCAATATATCCATAGTGTCGCTGAATATAGAATTCTTTATCTTATGGGTAAGTTCTATTCTAAATCTCAAATTCCTGCTGCTTATAAATCACAGTTGCAAAATATGATAGAGGCTTTACCAGTAACGCCTAAGGTTTTGGCTTTTGACATTCTTGATCAGTCTGGAGTTTTATTACCGTTGGAAATTAACATCAGACCGGCGGGGATGCATAGGTGCATTTACAAAATTTAGATGGTGCACTCGTATTGAAAGCGCAAAAACGAGCCGTCAGGCTCTTTTTTGCTAAGCCGAGGACGAGCATAACACCGTTATCGGGCTTTCAGGACAGCTCTAATTTATCGCTGCGCTAATTGAGCCTGAAATTAGACCTATAGTAGATACTTGAATAATGGTGTTAAACAAGCCTGTCACAAAGGATTGAAGCTGTTTAGAGCGGCTTTTGGACACCGATATTAAATCTCCTTCGTGCACTAAGTATTTATGCTCACCTATACCTTTATTATAGGCATTGAACACTTCTTTAGGAAAATTAACCATGTAGACTTCTCTTCTACCATCACGGTATTGATGTACTATTTTCACCTTACGCTTATTAGACAGCCTGGTAAAGCCACCAGCACTGGCAATAGCGTCGTAGATAGTGGTGATATTTTCTGGGGGAAATACTCCTGGTTTCATCACTTCACCAATCACGGCTATTGATTTATTTTGGTGATAGATGATGAACTCAGCATTTGGATATTTAGCCTTAAGATCTTTAAGTGTTAATCCTTCAACCTTAATTTCACCATATCGTTCTAGAACTAGGTGACCATTAGCAAGTACTGGTAAACGATTTACTATAGCTTCGTAGCTACCATCAGCCTTCTTAAGGTTCATGGTGATTTGATCATAGGGCTTTATTTGATAGTCTGCTGTTTCCAGCTCAACCTCATCAGCTTGAACTCTAAGGCAAGAGAAGCTGAGTATTAATAGCAGTAGTATCCTTAGTATCACGCTTCTACTTTAGGTCTGAATTTTCCAGCTTCGTACATTTTGATGTATTGGTCAAAGCTTTTCTCTTCATGATATTTTTTCACTATGCGTTTAGCTGCTTCGTAAGCGACGTCATATCGTTGGTTTAAGAAAGCTGAGTTGAATAGAAACACATCAAAGACCTGAGTATTTGGATTTAAGTCTCTATATTTTTGAGCCAATCTAAAATAATGAGGACTGCGAATTAAGTGTAGAGTATCCATAAAACCTTTAGCTAAGAATGGATTGTGAGTAGCCTCTTGATCCATGATATTGATTAAATATTCTGTAGCTTTAGGATCCTTATCGTGTAATTGAACCAGTAGATTGATATTTATCTGGAAATGCTCAGGATAGTAATTATGCCCTAATCTAAACAGATCAAAGGCACGCTTGTATTGCCTATCGCCACTAGCTTTCATGGCTAAGAAGAATAATCCTGATGATATGGTCTTGCGTCCAGAATAAGCGTACTTATCCCACATTTTATTTTTTTCGCTTTTCTCTTTGTAAGCTTTAAAGGTGACCATATCATTAAGTCTGTAATCTTCCACAAAATTATTAAAGTCTCTATTAGCTTTGGCGTATAGAGCCGGGTCAGCTTTGAAAGTTTTGGTACCTGGATCTCTGTAATAATCTAATAATCTAGAGCGCCAAACCTGCTGTACGCCAGGGTCGTGACTAACACTATTAATAGTGGAGTTCCACATTCTCTCGCCATTATGCCAATCTAGATTGCGAATAAAGGCTCTAGCACTAAACCCTAGTAAAGCCACAAGAGCTAATGAAAGTACTATTTTGTCGCGTGAATTAGCATTGCTAAGTTTAAGCTCTGTATTTAACTGAATAGGATTGTTGTGACCAAGGTATAGATATTTATAGATTAAAAACACTATCAAGACTGTAAGTCCTAAGCAGAATAGGTAAGTGTATCTGTCTCTAGCTAAAACGTAGAGAGGCAGTATGTTAAGCGCTATACCGATACTAAGTCCGGTAAGGAGGATAGAGAAAGCTATTACGAAGTTAGCCTGTTTCTCCTCGAACTTATTGTCTGGGGTTTTAAGACCAAGGCTAGAGAAATAGAAAATACCAATTACAAATAACGCTGCAACGCTAAAGCAAAGCAAATGATAAGGCGTATAAGCATCAGTAATTATTACTTGATGGTGCTGATCTACGCTTAATACTGCTGGGTAGAAGAATAGCTTAATATAGTGAAAAAATATTTCAGGAGCTAGTACTGTTAGTCGCTCAATAAATTCAGAGAATTGATTGGTTACTAGAGCGTGACTCTCACTAACGATTGATGAGCGGTGGCTACTATAAATAAAGATACTAAAGAAAGCTAATAATGTTTTAGCCCAATCAATATCTCTGTTATAGACAAGCTTGCGATAGAGATAGAATAAAAATAGACAAAACGGACCAATAATCGCCATCTCTGAGCCGCAGTAAGCAATAGCAAAGCTAATACAACTCCAGAGAACTAGTAGTAAGTTAGATAGTTTATTGTAGTCATTGCAATATAGATTGATAGCAAATGCTGATAGACAGAAGAATGTAGCCCATAAGAAACCTACACCAGAAGTTAACATGTTTAGAGCTTCTGAGTGCAATGGATGTACTGTCCAGATAAGGGCAATAATAAAGGCGAAGAAAATGGTTCTTGTGTTGCTTTGATTAACCGTTGTAGCTTGGACAAGACTAGTCTCTTTAAAATTCTTGTATTTGCCTCTTTGTTGAGCTTTAATTGGTTTTTTGATCACATCTGCAGGACCAGCAAAGGCTTTAAGCATAATAAAGAAGAGTAAGACGCTATTAATGATATGAAAATTGATATTAAAAAATATATGAAAAGGTATGGCATTGGGACCCCAGATAGAATATCCAACCGATGAGCCAAACCACTCTAGTGGTCTGTATATAACGGTAGGGTAATTAGTCCAAGCTACGTTATGACTATCAGAAACTATATTGCCGTAGAATTTGGCGGTATATATAGGACCTTTATGAATGCGTTCATTATTAACAATAAGTTTTACGTCATCGTAGCCAGTAAATTCTGGGGTAATACTGCTGCACCATGTTAAGGCTGAAACAATTATCAGTGTAATGATTGCGTTCTTAATGCTTAATAGCTTTTCAATTGTGTTTGTCATAGACTATTAAATTAAAACACAAAAATCTTAGTTTGCATTTTAGTTTAATATGCTCTCAATACTTGTAAAAGGAGCTTTGTAATAAGCCCTCAATTTCGTATTATCTAAAATCGATACTTTAATATCATCATACAGGGCACCATCATAACGAAGGTTTGCATACTTCTTATACTTAGTTCTAAGTAGTTCTACTAACTCTTCTAAGGTGACCCCCTTGCCGCTACCTATATTAATTATGCCTTTTGTTTCTTTGTTAATTGACATTATTAATGCAGCGCTGAAATCATCAATATGAATAAAATCTCTGATGATTTGCTTAGGTTTATCAGCATTTATCACTAAGGTTACGGTTTCATAGGGACATTTGCGAATCTCATTTTCAAATACACTTACAACACTTTTAACTCTTGGTTCTCTAGAGTAAGGGTTTGAGATTCTTAGTATTAAATACTTCTCGAATTCTGATTCTATTATTTTTTCTATTTCAAGTTTTTGTTGAGCATAACTGCTGATTGGACTAGGTGTTTCATCTTCTGAAATTGGCTTGGTGGCAGAGCTCTCGTCTCTTAACTCACCGTAGACAGCCGAGCTGGAGAAGTAGATTAGGTATGTCGGCGCTATTTCTCTAAGTAGAGTGAAGAGGTTCTTGTCAGCTTCTGTATCATCAGTTCGAGCGGCGTGAATACAGTAGATTTCTTGGTTTGGCTTTATTATCTCTTTGAGTTTAGTTCTTAACTTGTCTAGGTGTGCCTGTTGGGACAAGTTTACCTGTACCAATCTAGTATTGCCTTTAAATTTCTCTGATAGTCTTTCTAGTTTCAGGGTGCGGTCTGTAAGCATGACCTGTGAGAACTTGTTGAGAAAACCTGTTTTTTCTGCAGCAAAATTTAATAGGTTAGCTGCTAAATAGCCGCTAGCGCCTGTAACTAAAAGTAGTGGTTTGTTCACCATACTTTTATCTATTATATGTCATTTTTATAAACTGCTGATTAACCCTTGGCTAACTCGTTTTGATTCTTTCTACCTTGTTTCTCTTCGTTAATTTCATCTTTAAGGTGTGATTCATGTCCCCTTAGGGCTCCTAATGATGTCTTAAGCTGTGCTATACGCACTTGTACTTCTGCCATTGATTGTTGACTAGCTGGCGTAGTCAACAAGGTATTCATCGTTGTTTCTAAACTAGCAATATCACTCTGAGTCAGTTCTATCATTCCGCTGACTTGTGCTAATTCTTGAGTTAAGTTTATACCACCTGCCATGATTTATCTTTTATGATGATTTGGATAAATTATTCGACTCTTTTAAAGCTGTTTTATTCTCTTGTAATTCATTTTTCCAGTAACTTGCTTCACCACGCCAAAATCCGACTGCAGCTCTTACTTTACTGATTCTTGTTCTTACTTCAGCGGTAGCCTCACGTATGGCATCGTCATCTTGTGGTGCTGCGACCAATTCACCCATGTCGCTCTCTAAGCTGGTCATGAGCGCGTTGTATTCTTCAGCGATATTTTCGCAGTATGCTAATTCAATTGATGGATTGATTCCTTTAGCCACTAGCTCTACCCTCCATTTCTTCGCATAATTCTTTTATTGGTCTGTCTGCTTCTGCTCTGATAATTTCGCGTTTAAGCGCTATAAATTTATTTAGCGACACTTGATCCATATGATTAGTATTTAGATTGTTTTGCAGTGATTTTAAATCTGTAATTTTACGCAAAGTATCTTCTCTATCTTTTTGCGCCATTCCCTCTGCGGCTAAACTGCGTTTATCAGCTTCTTTGCGAATATTAGCTGCTACGGCTTTAAGCTCATCAGGACTTGCTGTCTTAAGTAATAAATCCACCATCTCAGCTCTAATACCTAAGCTTTCCATTAATACTTGCTTGATTTTGTTTATTTCATCTTTCTTGATTTCTTTGCGATTATCTTTTGATTTTTCATTAGCAAACTTTTCTAAGAAGTCTGCGACTTGATTTAAACTTTGAGCTTCTTTACGTAAACCTACGACTTCAGCAGGAGCTATATCCAGCTTCTTGACTAGACTCTGTATAAGATTCTCTACTGCAGTTTCGTCATCTTGGCCCATGAGTTTCTTGGCCAAATTTGTACCAAACTGACTTAGTGTTGCTAATTGTTCTATTTTAGGATCCATAGTTTTCCACCTATGGGTCTATAAAATCAAGTGAAGGTTAAGTAGAAGTTAAGGCGAAGCTGTTATTTGCCATTATTTAGCTGATTACCCCTAGCCATGGCTACAGAGCCAGTCCTAGTGACCTCTTTTAAGCCATAGGGTTCTAAAAGTTGCAACATAGCGTTGATTTTTTCGCTATCTCCGGTAATTTCGATAATTGCAGAATCTTCAGCCACATCTATAATACGAGCTCTAAAGAGGTCTGCGACTTCAATAATTTCGCGTCTATTGTTTTTGGTTGAAACCTTGATCATTGCTAATTCTCTATCTACGTAGTTCAACGCTGAGAGATTAGTGATTTTAATGATGTTAATAAGTTTATGTAACTGTTTTTGGATCTGCTCAGAATCTTCAAGATTAGTTACTATAATGATGCGACTAAGTCCCTCTGCTTCGCAGGGACCGACTGTAAGACTTTCAATGTTATAACCACGGCGACTGAATAAACCAGCTATGCGCGCAAGCACACCGGATTCGTTTTCAACTAAAACGGACAGGACGTTTTTCATCTAGCCTTATTATTCTTAAGCCTCTATCTTAGGTTCCGCTAAGGTGAGCACTTATTACAGTCGCAACTGTTTAGATATGAATTGTACCACTGTTGGCAGGCTTTATAACTGTAATATGGCGCAGCTTTGAATTGTGCACTCGTGGTGGAGAGCGCACAAATGTGACGTCAGTCACATTTGTTCTATTAACTTGATTCTGTCCCCGTGCCTAGCACCAAGAAACTCGGTATTTAACCAGGTATCAGTAATAGCTTTAGCTTCTTCTAAACTAGTAAACCTTGCACCTAAAACTAAGACGTTGGAGTTATTGTGCTCGCGACTAAGTTTAGCGTAATCCACAGAATGGCAGAGTGCAGCTCTAATACCTTTGAAACGGTTAGCACTTATACTCATGCCAATACCAGTGCCGCAAACTAATATGCCTAGGCAATCATTAGCAAGCACAAAACGAGCTAGCTCTTGAGCATAGAGAGGGTAGTGCACGGACTCTTCACTATGACAACCAAGATCTTCAACCTGATAGCCATTTTCTTTAAGCAGAGAGACTAGTTGCTCTTTTAGCTGGTAAGCGGCATGGTCAGCAGCGATAGCTATAAGCTTCTTCATTATTTGAGCAATTGTTTAAGTTGTTTGAGTTTCGCTTTAATACTACTATCTATAACCTTGCCAGCAACATTGATGCGTTGACCAGCGATTAATGCAGTATCTTCAGTGCTAGTAACTTCTATTGTTTGTTTAAAGATTCTCTCTAATTGAGTCTTGATCAACTCTAATTCAGTACTGCTTAGACTAGTAGCTGAAGAGATTCTTGCTTCAGTAATCCCTTTACTTCTATTATATGCATCTCTGTAAGCTTGTCCTAGATGCTCTACTATAGCTAATCTTCTACGTTTGATAAGTAGTTTCAAGAGTAAAAGTGTCTCGGCTTGTAATTTATTGCCAAAAACCTTATCAACTAGTTCTAATCTTTGTTCAATTTTAAGTCCAGGATTGTTGAGAGTTTTGCTTAATTCGGATCCAGATTTAAAACATTCTGATACTGAATCTAATTCATTTACTAAACTTTGATCAAGCTTAAGGAGTGAGAGTGCTTCAGCATATTTTCTAGCTATTTTAAGTGTTGAGCTACTTTTCATTATATTGTGATCGCTCCTAGATTCTTTTCGAGACTAGCTTTAAGACTAGTTTCTATTTGCCTACGATTATCGTCAGACTTAACTGATTCTTCGGTTAACTTGAAAGCAGCATCTATAACTTTTTGTTTGATAGATTGCATGATTATAACTTTTTGTTGCTCAAGATCATTCTCGGCAATTGTTTTCATTTGTTGAATTTCAGCTTTAGTCTCTTCAAGAATCTGTACTCTAAGTTTTTGTGCGGTAGTTTTAGCTTCTTCTAAAAACTTCTTAGCTGCAATTTTAGACTCCTGTAATTTTGCTTCAAGTTCTTGAAAGCTAGCTTCCGCTAACTTGCGTGCAGCTTCTGCTTCTTGAATCTCCTTACGGATCAATTCTGATTGCTTAAGAGTTGCTTGTGGGATGAATTTGACCAATGCCCAAACTATCACCAAAGCAGCTACGCTGAAATTGATTAGATTACTCTCGAGGATTAATTTAGTCATCTCGCTACTCATACTACTAGCTCCTCTTTAAGCTTAATGCTTGCTCCAGAGACCAATTTAGAGACCATTAAACTGGTGATTTCTTTAATAGGACCTTCTAGATTTTTGATAATTTGATCACGTTCTTGTTGCAGATTTTTAGCGTTAGTGTCTTTGCGTTCTTTAAGCTCAGTTGAGATTTCAGCTACTAGTTTATTCTTAGCTTCGTGAGCCTCAGTCTTAGCAGCATTGATTAGATCATTTGCTTCTTTTCTAGCTGCTAAGACTTCTGGATCGTCTTTGAATTTACTAATTTTCTCTTCAATCTCTTGAATTAGTGTTTTGGTTTTGTTTTTATCACGTGCAACTTCGCTTTCACGCTGATTGATCTTAGTAGCAACTGGCGCAAAAAATACCAGCTGCATTAAGCCCAAGAAAGCTATGAAACTTAGTGTGAACACTAAAGCTGTGAAGTTGATTTCAACCATTATTTAGCCAATTTTGTTGTAGATCATGAACGATACTAACCAAGCCAGAATTCCAAGTGCCTCTGACATACCAGCAAATATAATTGCGTTGGTAAATAGTGAACCACTGTGCTCTGGTTGTCTAGCCATACCTTCAAGCATTTTTGAAGCGATATTACCCACTCCGATAGCTGGTCCTGTTACTCCTAAAGCCGCTATACCAGCGCCTATTGCGTAGCCTAATGTGTCAAATGATTGGATGTCTGCCATTTTGTTATACCTTTTCCTTTTTTTCTTAGTCCTTGTGGGTAAAAACCCCTCTAGGGACGCTCAAATTATATCAGAAGCTAATAGTTTTTCTTAACCAAAGCATAACTTTCATCTTGTTTTATATATCTATGCAAGGTTTTAACGCTCAAGCTTATGGTCAAATCCCGAAAGTACCGGGTATGTCGAATCCTGGTCTCAAAGGCCATGTTAGTAACGATCAAATTGCAGGCGGCAGTTTTGGCGAAACTATGTTATCAATGCTGGGTAAGGCCAATGAAACTTTATCCAAGCCAGAGAATTTATCTATACGTGCTGTGACTAATGGTGATGTTGATATTCATGAAGTTATGATTGCTCTTGGTAAGTCAGAAGTAGCATTCAAGTTAATAACTGCAGTAACGCAAAAAGTTGTGGGAGCTGTAGATAAGCTTACTAGTATGCAAATATAATCAGTGATACTTATTGTTAGCGATGGGGGATGGAGAATATGGGAATAAAAATATTAAATGGGCGGCGAATTATTAGATACTAACCAAGCAAATCTTCCCGGCACGGTGCAGCAAACCGTTGATAGTCCTGCTAATTTTTTCTCAGATATTTTAACTAATCCTCAGAAGCGTGTTTATTTAATCGGTGGAGCTGTTCTTATTATCGCTTTAGTTATTGGCTCGATGTTTTTATTTGGTAAAGGTTCTGGTGATGATCAAAACAAAGGTAAGCCTGTTGTTCTTGTTCAAGAGTTAGATCAATCACGTGCTTTTGAAATTGTAGCGAAGCTTAAATCAGTTAATATCGATGCCAAAATTGCTCCAAGCGAAAAACCGGGTGAGTACTCAGTTACTGTTTACGAGAATGCTATTGAATCTTCGTATTTAGCTTTGTCTAGAACTAATTTGCTAGAGGATGAGGGTTATGGTTTGTTCGATCAAAACGATTGGGCTGCCAGTGATTACGATAAGCGTATTAAGCTGACCCGCGCTATTAATGGTGATCTATCTCGCATTATTAGCCGTATGGAGGGTATGCGCTCAGCGATAGTTAGAGTGAACATGCCAGTGGAAGAGATATTTTCAGATACTAAGGCTGTTACTACCGCTACTGTGCAAATAGAACTAGAGAACGATGGTGATGAGCTTTCTAAAGCTCAAGTGAAGAGTATAGTTAACATACTACGTGGTTATGTACCTAATCTTGCTAAAGATCAAATATCAATAGTTGATGTTCAAGGACATAACTATAGTAGCTTCAAATCAAATGATGATTCTGATGCTGAAGATTACCTCGATGAAGTTGAGCGTGTAAATAAATCTATTTCTAAACGTATCGAAACCTACCTAGATGATGTTCTTGGTCACGATAAATACAAAGTTAGCGTTAGCGCTAAGATTTCTCGCGAGAAGATAGAAACGCAAGCAACTAGATATAGTGCTGGTGCTGTTGGTAGTCGTCAAATTAATAAAGAAGATATGAAGGCTAATTCTGGAGCGAATGCTGGTAAAGATTACAAGCAGAGCTCTAAAACTGAAACTATGTATCCAAATTTTGAACAACAAAATGTTACTTATCTGCCGGGCAGAGTGACTAATGTAACTGTGGCTTTAGCCGTGGATAAATCTATTCCAGCTACTATGTCATTAGAACAATTACGCGAAAGTGTAGCTGCTATAGTCGGACCAAGTATACCGGTTGAGAATATTAAACTCTCAGTGGTTGATCTTTATACTAAAGATGACCAAATTATTGAAGCACAGAAACCTAAGGGTATTTGGGCAGTATTTAGTCAAGGTGGTGTTTGGGGTTGGGTTTCTAAAATTTTTGCTGGTATTGGCATCTTGTTCGTACTTTTAATTGCTGCAGTTATTGGACTTAATATAGTAGGTGCTGCAGGGCGCACTAATACAGAGCTTGAGACTGATGCTAATTTGGGTAAAGAATATGAGGATATATTCCCAACTACAGCTGATGAAGCTTATGCCTATGATGATTTTGGTGAACAGCAAGCTTTAGCTCAGCAAGAGGCTCTATTAAAAGAAATGACTCAGCCTGCTCCTAGTACTGAAACTAAATCTAATGTCTCTGGGCAACAAATAGAATTTGATAGTCTATTAAATGGTTTGCAATCAACAGCACAAAATCAACCTGATATTTTAGCCAAGAAGATCCAAGTTTGGTTAGATGAAGATTAAATTGAGAGGGTAGGGGTTTGGTGTCTAAGAAAATTAAAACTTTAGCTCTTGTATTGCGTTCGCTGCCAGAAGCGGCACAACGTATTATTTATGAACGTTTACCTATTGCTACTGTTGAGCGTATTGCAGCTGTAGATCCCAATATTCAAGATACTCTTAGTGAGGCTGATTGGAATAATTTTATAGCCTCTTGGCCTGAATTTGCTGAGATGATTCATTCAGCACGTAATGATGGCTCTAAGCTTAAGTTTAGTAGTATGCTTGCTCGTGAGCGTAGTCGTGTTCGTGAGTATTTAGAATATAAACAAGGTTCAAAACGTGACAGACCAAAACTTAGCAGTGCTTTAACTAATGTTATTGATAAATTTGTAGGAGTATAATCATGGCACTAATTAAAGGCAAAATTATACGAGCTAGAACTCATAATCCAAGTATACTTGAGCAACATCAGTATCAGGGTGATGGTCTGGATCCTGCGAGCTTAGAACTCACTCAGAGAGAGGCTCATAGCATTATTGATGCTGCTCGTATTGATGCTGAGAGACAAGCTGCTGAGATCATTGCTCATGCTCAAGCTCAGGCTACTGAATTAATTAATGCTGCTAAGTTAGAGATGCAAGTCGTTGCTGAAGAAAAATCTAAGCTTGATTATTTGCGTGAAACCACTAAACAGGAAGCTTACAATCTTGGTATTGCTGAAGCCGAAGAAATTAAAGATGAGTTCTTGAAAATACTTAGTAGTTTCCAAGCTGCTAAATTAGTAATTCTAAGAGAAGCAGAGGAAGAGATTGGCAGCATTGCTGTTCATGTCGCTGAAAAGTTGTTAGCTTCTGAAATTAAACGTGAGAAAGGTACTAAAGCTCTTCTTACTAGGCAGATTCGTGCTGCTGTTAATAAAGTAGTTCGTGGCAAAGGGTTGGTCAAGATATCACTGGCATCTGCTGATATGCAGCATGCTAAAGCACTTAAATTGGCTTTATCTAAGGTGCTTGACGAGGAGGTTAGCTTGCATTTTGAAGCTGACGAGACAGTTGAGCCGGGTAGCTGTATCATAGAGACCAAAGGCGGCAGGTTTGATGCCAACTTTAGTACACAAATTAAGGTTATATATGTTGCTTTGGAGAAGTATCTAGGGCATAAAATATTTGATCTTGATGAACGTTACCCGGAGCAAAGTGAGATGAT
>CAZQXM010000021.1:0-17295 GCA_964597205.1 uncultured Gammaproteobacteria bacterium | reverse complement strand
CTTAGTACTATGTCTGCTCTTACCGCTGCTAGTTTTAAAGATTTATTGAATCTGCTTAGTGATAAGAAGTTACCCCGCATAGCAGAGTTTGAGCAGAACCCAGTCTCTATGAAGCTTCCTAAGAAGGCGCGTATTATGGGTGGTAATTTATCATTAATGACGGCTTTGGCTGGCACTAAATTTATGCCGAGCTTTAGAGGCGCATACGTACTAATCGAAGATTGTAATGAACCAGCTTATAAGATAGATAGGATGTTCGAGCAACTTAGACTCGCTGGTGTTTTTAAGGGTGCGCGCGGTATTCTAGTCGGTGCTCCGCGTGATGCTGAGTTCGCTTATAGGGTGCTTGAAGAAGTCGCTGCTACTCAGAAGATCTCACTTACTAGAGGAATACAAGTAGGACACGGACCAATTAACGTCGCTCTACCTATTAATTAATTTTGCGCATCAATAAATACTTAGCTAATATAGGACTGGCTTCTAGGCGCGGAGTTGATGAGCTGATCGCTCAAGATCGCATTAAGGTTAATGGTGAACTGATTCAAGCTGGTTATAAGCTAGTCACTGGGGACGTTATAGAATGTGATGGTCGTAGCTATCCTTATAAAGAAGAGACTAACGATGAATTGGTTTATATAGCTCTTTATAAACCTACGGGCATTAGTACTACTTGTGCTGAGAATGACCCTGAGAATATTATTGATTTTCTTTTTAATGAGGCTCAATACACTGGTGACCCTAAAGCTCTTGCGAGATTTAACGAGCTTAGATTATTTCCGGTTGGTCGTTTAGATAAATTCTCTGAGGGTTTGATTATTCTAACTAACGATGGTGGCTTGACTCATAAACTCACCCATCCAAGTTTCGAGCACGAGAAAGAATATCATGTCGAACTTAAGAACGGCATTGATGATAATTTCCTTAAACAATTCGCTGCTGGTATTGAAATAGAATTGGACGACAATACAAGGCAAAAAACTCTTCCTTGCGCAGTTACTAGAATTAACGCCCGCGAATTCAAAGTTATATTGAAACAAGGTCTCAATAGACAGATACGGCGTATGGCAGATGCCTTAGGCAATCCGGTCTCTCGGCTGACGCGCCTGCGCGTCGCCAAACTCAATCTCGGCGCACTGCGCTCGGGTGAGTTTAAGCTTGTCACTTATGATGATATTATTTGATTGGTAGGCTTATATAAGTGGAATTTAGTCGCAAGCAAATAATAATGATTTTCTGGGCAGCTTTAGCAGCCTTAGTACTTTTACCTTTTATTTTTAGAGCATCACTATCTTTAGTGAATACTGTTTTCGGCAGACCAGATTTATCGATGCTTGAAGATTACCGCCCTATAGGTAGTATTGAGATTTATGATTTCGAGGATAATTTCGTCGGTGTACTTCAAGGTAAAGAAGACAGACAAGTAGTTAAGCTTGGTCAAATCTCTACTTATATGAAGCAGTCTCTTCTGGCTGCTGAAGACAATGATTTTTTCCATCACAAGGGTTTTAGTATTATGGGGCTCTTCAGGGCAGTGACTAATAACCTGATGGCTGGGCGCATAGTGCAGGGTGGCAGTACTCTTACTCAGCAGATGGTGAAGAACTTATTCATTAACGAGGATGAGCGTTATAAGCGTACCTTCTCGCGTAAGATCCGTGAACTACTTATCGCTATTGAGGTTGAAGACCGCTACGACAAAGAGAAAATCCTTGAGATCTACCTTAACCAAGTTTATTTTGGTAGCAGAGCTTATGGTATCGAGCGTGCGGCGCAGAGATATTTTTCTAAGCCTGCTAGTAAACTCACTTTATTAGAGTCTACTTATTTAGCTGGACTATTAACAGCACCTAGCTATCTTTCTACGCATTTTGCTGAAGCTCACAAGCGTCAGCTCTATGTTCTAGAGCAGATGTACAAACACGGTTACATCACTGAGAAAGAATATAAAGCAGCGACTAAAGCTAAGATGGTTTTCAAACCTGGTGGTGGCAACCTTTCTAAGTATCCTTATTATTTTAGTTACGTTGAGCAAGAATTGCGTAAACGTTTTAGTTCAGAAGATTTGCGCAAGACTGGACTTAAGGTTTACACCGGTCTAGATCCTGTAGCTCAAGAGGCTGCAGCTCGTGCTCTTGATCTTGGTATTCAGAATGCGCCTCCTGGAATTAACCAAGCGGCGCTTGTAAGCATAGATATAGAAACTGCTGAGATTCGCGCGCTAGTTGGTGGTGTTGGTAATTATTGGGAGTTCCAATTCAATAGAGCTATTAACCCGCATACCTTGGGTAGTGCCTTTAAGCCTTTCGTTTATCTAACTGCCTTTATGAAAGGGGTTGTGGATCCTAATACTATTATCGTTGATGAGCCGACGGATTTTGGTAATTGGGTGCCGAAGAATTTCGATGGACAGTATAAAGGTCCTATTACAGTGCGCACTGCTCTGATTCAGTCGCGAAATATTCCTGCTGTTAAGGTTGCGCAGAAAGCTGGCATTAAAGACGTGATTGAAGTTGCGCATCGTGCTGGACTCAAGAGCCCTATAGATCCTTATTTACCTTCTGCTCTTGGTGCTTGTGCTTTTACACCAGTTGAAGTTGCTACTGCTTATGGAACACTTGCTCGTGGTGGTGTTCATATGGAGAGTATACTGATTCGCAAGATCACTGATTCGCGTGGTAACCTTCTTGAGAAAAATGAAGCTATTCCACGTAACGCACTGCCTGAAAGGCATGTAGCTGAGCTAGTTGAGATCATGAAAGACGTAGTTACCATGGGTACAGGTGCGGCGGCTAATATTCCTGGTCGCATTATCGCTGGTAAAACTGGTACGGCAGATGGCAGCAGAGATACTTGGTTTACTGGATTTACTGCTGATACTGTTACCACTATCTGGGCTGGTAATGAGATGAATAAAGAAGTACATTCTAAGAGCGCAACTGGTGGCGGTGTGCCTGCTTGGTCATGGCATCAATATATGACTGAATATTTACGCGAGCGTCCAAGACCAGTTAGAGGTTTTAGTTTTGCTAGTGACTATATTACAGTGATGGTTGATCCGCTTACTGGACTTCTCGCGACTGATCGCACCTCGAACCCAGTGGCCCAAAGATTCAAGCCAGGTACAGAACCTACCCAGTATTCTCCTGATCCGGACGAAGACGCTTCTGAAGATAATAAAGAAGGCGATCAAGCTGAGTCCGAGTCTAAGCGCAAATATTATTCGACCACAGAGCAGCAAGCTAGCTCCACTGACGAGCGCATCAAAGCACTCTCTGAAGAGAGTTCTAAATCTGATAAACCTGCTCCTAAGCCTTACAGACCGCGCGTAGAGATAATCCCCCAACCTAAGAACTTCCGCATCAACGTGGAATAATTCATATAATGTCCAGGCAATTAATTTTTGGCAGGAATAGCGTCGAAGAGGCTCTCGCTAAAGGTGTGAGCATATCTAAGATTTGGCTATCTAAGAACAGCTCTGCTAAATATTTCGAATTAGAAACCCAAGCGCGCAAACTCAAGATTCCTGTGCTTAAAGTTGATAGCCGCGAGCTTGATCGTATCGCTGAGGGTGAGGAGCGTAGTTATAATATCGCTGCTGAGTTAGCAGCTACTCGCTTATATGAGATCGATGAACTTGCAGATGCTAAATACAAGAAGATTTTATTCGCTGTTAACATTGAAGATCCGCATAATCTTGGTGCTTTGATTCGCAGTGCCCATGCTTTTGCTTTTGACGCTGTAATCATTCCTAGTCGTAACGCAGCTACCATATCTTCTGTAGTGATATCAGCTAGTGCTGGAGCGGCTTTGACCATGCCTATAGTTAGAGTGATTAATGCTCAAACTTGCATGGAGAAACTCAAGAAATTCGGCTATTGGATTTACGCAACCGATGTGCGCGGTGATAAAAGTGAAGATTTTCGCTCAGTAAAATACGATACTAAATCTGTGATCTTAATGGGTAACGAACATAAGGGTCTAGGTCCAGCAGTAATTAAACACTCAGATTTCGTGGTGCACATACCTTGTGAGTTCGAGAGTCTTAACGTTTCGGTGGCAGCGGGAATTATTCTAGCGGAGATCTATAGGCAGAATAAATAATGGTTGATTTTAAGGACTACTACAAGACCTTAGGAGTGGCACAGGCAGCGACAGATGCTGAGATTAAAGACGCGTTCAAGAAACTTGCTAAGCAACATCACCCAGACGCCAGTACCGGCAATGAAGAGCGTTTCAAAGAGATCTCAGAAGCCCACGAAGTTCTTAAAGACAAAATTAAACGCGCTAAATACGATTCGATGCTGCGTTATCGTAATAATTTCGAGAGCATGGTCAAATCCAAAAGCGAAGCTTTTAAATACAAAAACGCTGCCGCTAAAGATTTTACTGGTTTCGATTCATTGCGCGAAACCCTTAAATACGCCGAAGAAGAATTGCTTAAACCTAAAGTGCCTAAGAACAAGAAAGATCCTAAATTCAGTGATTTCTTCGAATTGCTTTTCGGTAAACAACAAGAGCAGCAAGCTAGCGACAGTTCTAAAATTCAATTACCAGTGCGCGGTGATGATCATGAGATGGATATAGAACTGAGCCTAGAAGATGCTTATGCTGGCACTATTAAACGCATAGAAATCTCTGGTGCTAATCGCGCCGTGCGCAGGCTGGAAGTTACTATCCCTGCTGGCGTTAGAGACACTAACAAAATCAAAATCCGCGGCGAAGGTAAACCCGGGCAGTTCGGCGGACCTAATGGTGATCTTTATCTCAAGGTACGTATTAAAGAAAATCCTTTATACAAAATTGAAGGTGATGATATCCATTCTGAGCTGGTGCTTAAGCCAGAAGAGGCTCTCTTAGGTAGAACCAAGTATATAACTACACTTGAAGGCGTATTAGAGCTGGTGATACCAGCTAATACTCAGAACGGCAAGATACTTAGGTTGCGTTCTAAAGGATTGAAATCTACTAAAGATGGTATTTTCGGTGATCACTATGTTCACATCACTATTAAGATCCCTGATAATCCTAGTGCTGAGGAGATGAAGCTCTATGAAGAGCTTTTAAAATTAACCAAGGCACAAGAAGAGACGCCTTAGCTGGTGCACTCGCTGTGACAGCGCAAAATCGACACGTCAGTGTCGATTTTGCTAAAACGAATAGTATTTAAATTCAAGCTTAAGTTTCTGATCAGCCTTCTTCTTACCAGACGGGAATTTATAATCTCCCTGTCTAAGAAAATCTATAATCGCTATATTGTAATTAAAATTCTGCTGATGCTTTTCTAGTTTAAGAGTATCTAGACTAAGGGCACCCGTTTCTAGCAATTCACCGTTGAAAACACAGACCTGATCGCTTTTATACGCCTCTATCTTGCCGTCTTTGCCAGTTTTATAAAGTATATTGGGTTTAGCTTTAAGGAACTCTGCCCAGTCTTTACTGATTTGCTTTTTTAGTTTTCTTTCTACCTTAAGATTCGTGTATTTAATATCAGCATGCGGCATACTAGCGCTGACACTAAGACAGCTGGCAGATAAGACTAAAGCAAAAAATATGCGGAAACAAGACATATAAAGAGTATATAATAGACCTTGCCTTGCTTGCATACCTAGAAAGCAGGCGTTACATTAACTAAGGGGGACTCAATAATGAATAAATCTAGGGATTTAAATATATTCGATATATTACTGCATCGCAAAGACTTACTTTGGGGTAAGGATTACTACGGATCTCTGTCGCGCGGCAAACTTGAAAGCAGCATTCTGTTTAGTAGTTACCGTGGCTCAAATTATAGTATTGAAATACTCAGGCTAGATACTAAGAGTGATGAGCTGCTCAAGACCTTCACTGAACGCTACAGCAAAAAATACAAAATCAAATATTTTGTTGTCGAGCTTGATGAAAAAACTGGTGTCGATGATATTGCACTAGTGAATCGTTGTGGCTTTAAGCGCTATCTGCGTAATTACTACTATGAACTAGCTGCGGAGAATTTCAGTTCTACAAATGAAGTCAAAATCATTTGTAGGGAAGCTGAATACGAGGATGTTGAGCAGATTATGGAGCTAGATTGCAGCTCCCAGGCTCTTGAGTATAGAGACTATCTTTTTGCTACCAAGAGGTACATTAAAGACAAGCTTTCTGATTACTATGTCTTCGTTGATTCGGTGGATTTCTCTAAAGTTTTAGCTTTTGCTTTTAAAGCTGACACTGTAGGTAATTCTTTCGAGTTTATTACTAATCAAGCGCATAATTCTTGTATTCCTGCTTGCATAGAAGCTTTCGCTGAGCGTAACTTGAGCTTCGAGAAGAATTCATTCTTGCGCTTTGCGGTTTCAAGTGCCCACAAAGATCAGCTTGAAGAATTGGAGCGCAAATACACTCTAAGCTCAGTCTCGCAGCTCTTGATTTTCGAGGGGGCGCCGCGGCAGAAATCTAGTCAGACTCAGGCGGGCTTTGTGCTGAGACCGGTGCCGGCTCAGTAAGCTAAAATTAAAGCAGATGACAGTATCACTTCGCGAACTAGCAGATAAATTCAATACCCTCAAGGAGTATCTTTGACCTAGAGGGTCTTGCGCACGATATTGATAGTTTAGAAGCTTCTACTTTAGTTGCTGGTTTTTGGGATGATAACGAGAAAGCCACCACAGTCTCGCGCCAACTCTCACAGAAAAAATCTGAACTGACTAAGTATCAATCTTGGCAAGCTCGCTTAGCTGATCTTGAAACGCTCGAAGAGATGATCGCTACTAGCCATAATGAAGAGCGCACAGAACTTGAGACTCTTTATCATGATGATCTTAATAAACTGAGTCGTGAATTAAATGATTTTGATTTTAGACGCATGATGTCTGGTCCCTACGATAAGTCTGATGTGATCGTTTCTTTTAACGCGGGTGCTGGTGGTACAGACGCGCAGGATTGGACTGAAATGTTACTTCGGATGTATAGCCGTTGGGCAGAGATTTTCAAGGGCTATACTGTTGATCTTCTCGATAGGTCAGTTGGCGAAGAAGCTGGAATTAAATCCGCGACTATCAGAATCTCTGGTCCTTATGCCTACGGTTATATGAGTGCCGAGAAAGGCGTGCACCGCCTAGTGCGTAAATCTCCTTTCAAATCTAGTGCTGATAGCAGGCAAACGAGCTTCGCGGGCATAGAGGTTTGTCCGGTATTTCCTGATCTCTCTAAACTTATAGTTATTAATGATGCTGATCTTGAGATCGACACCATGCGCTCAGGTGGTGCTGGCGGACAGAACGTGAACAAGGTAGAAACAGCTGTGCGCCTTAAACATATTCCTTCAGGCATAGTAGTTAAATGTTCTGAGGATAGAAGCCAGCTACGTAACAAGGATAGAGCCTTAGAGATGTTGCGCTCAAAACTTCTACAACAACGTGAAGATGAGCGTCACAGCGAGCTAGCTCGCATTAAGGGTGAGTCTCTTTCAGCATCTTGGGGAAATGCTTTGCGCTCATACGTGCTTGACGAAGGTCGGGTAAAAGACCACCGTACTAAATACGAGACTCGTGATGTCGAGGCTGTCTTGAACGGGGATCTTGATGCTTTTATCGAAGCTTATTTACGCAGCTGCTAGGCTTTTGATTTTCTCTAGGCTTTCTTCTTTGATTTTGGCGAATTGTTTTAGGTCTGCTTTTTCTTGAATCTCATCGAGGCTAGAGTATGTCAGCGTTAAAGCGAGATCTATTAAATTATTTTCGCTCATAGAACTATGATTGCCCTGTATGCCGCTCACTACGTCTAAAGGCAGTTCCCAATTGCAAGCCAGTATGCCACCAGTTTCGCGGTTATCCATGGCGAAAAGTGCTTCCTCAGCCAGGTATATCTCATTTAAGTTATGGCAGTTCGCGATTATAGGTGCGTAGATCTTAGAGAAATGCTTAGCGAAAATAGACCTACCTATATTGTGTAATAGAGCAGTAAGGAACTGAGTATCATCACTACTACGTCTCAGTTGCTTAGCTAAGCCTTCGATGATAAGTGAAGCCTCTATACTATCTTGCCAGAGTTGTTTGCCACCCTCGAAATTAAAAAGATCAGCAGTGGATGCTTGCAAAACTACGTTTTTGATACCCTGAATACCTAGTAGGCTAATCACTTCACGAATACTAGTAATCTCTCTTCTTAGTCCGTATAAAGCAGAGTTGACGGTTCTAAGTATTTTGGCGACTAAAGCTTGGTCGGATTTAAGCAGTTCTTCTAGTTTTCCTGAGTCAACATTCTCATCAGAGCAAAGTTTAAAGACCTTAATAGAGGTCATAGGCAAGCAAGGCAAATCCTCTGATTTCTCCAAAATCTGCATTAGCTCTTGGTGGTAGTGGGTATCCAATGACATGCTTGAGGGCGCTAAAGCCCTACCTTATATGTTATTCCCAAGTTAGCAGAAACGAGCCTGACGGCTCGTTTCTGCGATGTCACAGCGAGTGCACCGTCTTCGCTTTGCTTTTTCGCGCCTTATTTAGGATATTCGGCTTAGTTTTCTGGGCATAAAAATAAGATATCTGGTTTTTCTTAACCAGTCGTTAACCTTGAGCTTGTATTAATAAGTATAAGGAAATTCACTTATGGCGGCAATTAACAGCACCAGAGAGCTGGCCAAAATTAGGGCCAAGATTGATATTCAACAACAGATTGTTTCGCAACTCGAATCTTACTTGCAACAAGCTATAGTTGGTGGTACTCCAGGTACATTAGATTCCGTTATTGCCGATGTTCAGACTCTATATACAGGAGCTCCAGATGGAGCCATTCTAGCTGCTGCCTTTAAGAAAGGCAATGACCAGTTAAATCTTAACGGTAATAATACTGGCACCGATGAAATGGCTGAACAACACATTCTTAGAAACATGCTTGGTCAAGCCCGTTCACTATTAGGTGAATTACGCGTTGAAGAGCAAGGTTGGAACCAAGAAGTTAACGAAGAGAAAGCTCGTCGTAAAGATTTAACAGAATTAGCGAAGGGCTAAGTTTTACATTTCTTAATTGCGCTGAGGGTTTATACCTAGAGGTTTGAGGACTGATTTGTGCACTCGCTGTTACAGCGCATAAACGTGACATTGGTCACGTTTATGCTAACCATTTCAACGCCGCCTCTCTAGGCAATCTCACCTAACAAAACCCTTATCCTCACAATATCTTGAAAATATATTAATTCCTTAACCTCAGCTTAACCAATACTTGTTAAATATACTGAGTAAGAGTTAATCCCTAATTCTTACTAGTACAGGAAACTAAAAACAGGAGGAAACTAAAATGGGAACAATCAATTCAGCGATACAGCTGGCGAACATCAGATCTAAGATCGATGCTCAACAACAAATCGTATCGTTATTAGAAGTAGAACTACAGAAGACGATTCTGGGTGATAACACAGTTACTATCGGACAAGTGTTCGGTGAGTTCGGTGCTAACCCATCACCTAGCGGTGGTGTGAGACCAGCAGGTGCTGCAACCATTGATAGTATTTTGAGAGGAATCGCAGGTCCACAAGGTAAGAATGATTATGGTAATGGTAATGATCTTTATGATGCCATGATTCAACCTTTCCTTGAGAACTTCGATTTCAGTGATAACTTGAGTATCAATGATGAGGTATTAGATCAAACTGCTATCCGTCAGATTCTATACCAAGCTCGTGCAATGTTAGGTGAACTACGTGTTGAAGAGCAACACTGGAACCAAGAAGTTAACGAAGAAAAAGCTAGACGTAAGGATCTTGCTGAGTTTGCTAAAGGCTAATCACCTAGAGCATTCCTTGATCACCGATATCGCGCTTGTATAATATATCAGGACGCAGACTGCAAGCAGTTTCGGCCATTTTATAAGCCAGTATCTGTGCATCAACAAGATTTTCAGCGACAGCAGTAGTGCTAAGGATTTTATTTCCTTGCCTGTGCCTAATATTAGTGCTTAGTTTCCTTAACTTAGTACTACTAGCTAAACTTGATAATCCTTCAAAAATGAGCGCCGCCGCATTTAGCGAGGCGCTCATTTCTTTTATGGAGCTTTGGATTTTTTCTTTAAAATCCTTATCTTCGATAATCTCTTCTTCACCTTGTCTAAGATTTATATTTAAAGCCGCACCTGGGTAACGGTGGAAACCACCTTCGAAATAACTAAGATTGGCTCTAGCAGAGGCACTCAGTACATCACAAAGATCTTCATCTAGTAATGGAAGTATTACGTGCGCCTCAGTGTCACTGAGCTGGCTGCGCAGCTGTAATAGCCTTAGATCGACATTGCGCACCATGGTTGCTACTCCACCACTTTCACTCTCTTCGCTGCTAGCTGGACTTGAGCGCAATATGATATCGAAAGTCAATAAACCAGTATAGGGTATCTGCTTATAATGCATGGCTGCGATACAAGGGTTAATAATGTCCTGGCGAATCATATAGAGCAGTTCATCACTAAGTTCAGCAGCTGGCGCATAACCACCTAAGTCAGTCTCTTGTTCTTTGTAGGTTTGCACCGGTGGCAGGCTCAAGGCTATCTCACCATCACAAATAGTAGCGATAGTATAAGTGAGCCCCTCAAGGTACTCCTCCATGATAATGCGTCTATTTTTAGTTTCCGGACTACTAAAATACTCAGTAACGAATTCTTCCGCCTCGCTTAGCTGGGTTGCAATCACAGAGGACTTTTCAGCAGCTAGTGGATTATCGACTCTCAGCACGCAAGGAAACTTAAGCGATGGCAAGAAAGCTTTTGCCATATAAATATTATCGAAGGCAGCATATTTAGGCGCTGGAATATCTGCTTCATACATCAGCTCGCGCGCGAAGAACGCAGAGGACTGTACATGTGCTGCAGCTTTCTTGGGTCCGAATATAGTTAAACCTAGTTCACGGAATTTATCGACTATGCCAAGCTCGTATAATTCTGCTTCACAAGGAATAGTTAAATCTATGCCGCGCACCATTGCGATCTCAGCTAATCTTTCGACATCATAGATATTGGCATCAAGACACTCGATGGTTTTTTCTGTGCCACGTGCCCTAAGATCCTTGATAATTTCAAGATTGGCCGGTGCTAGAACTATATGTATAGGATGCTTCTCTGATTGGCAGAGTTTCCAAATAATGCTATGAACGCTCGGACTTGAGCCTAGGATGAGGATCTTCACATAGATATTATCTCACGCAAGGTGAATAGTGTCATCTTGATAGACTGGTTCAGGATTGTCAAGAATAGCAGAATCGACACCAACGTGTCGATTCTGCGCTGCCAACCACAAGTGCAAAATTTAAGATCGTGCACTATCGTTTGAAGCGCAAAAACGTGACGTATGTCACATTTTTGCTAAGCGTAACGCAGTTATTGGCAATTCCTGAACCAGTCTAGGCTGTTTTATTACCAGCTGGCTCCTTAGAACCTGCGCCTGCGCCACCATTAGAAGTTAAGCTAAGTATCTTTTTCTTCTTCTTAATAGTCGATTTTTTAAGTTCTTCTTGCTCTTCTTCTGTATGTTTACCAATTACACGGAATTTAACATCAGCCTTAATTAAAGCCTGACGAGTATCTGCGTCTTTAAGATCAGCAGTTACATCCTCTGGCTTCATAGAACCGTAGTCTTTTTCTTTAGGGAATTCAGGGTTGAACTCTAGGTAAGCTTCGATCTTATCGCCATCAGCTACTTGAGTACCAATCAGCTGATCAGAAATAGGATCTTCTAAAAGCTTCTGAATACTACGTTTCATCGGACGAGCACCATAGGCTTTCTTGTAACCCTCGGTTGAAATCTTGTCTTTCACTTCATCAGTAAGTTGAATAGACATACCACGTTCTTTCAAGCGTAGCTCAAGCTCCTTGATCATGATATTTACGATTCTACGCATATCATCACGAGTTAAGTGTCTGAAGATCACGATATCATCAAGTCTATTGAGGAACTCCGGTCTAAATGAGCGTTTCAACTCTTCGACGACCATGTCTCTCATGCGCTTGTAAAGATCTTCGTCTTCTTTTTTCTGAGAATCTGAGTGTGAGAATCCGATACCAGCATCGCCGCTCATCTTCTGAGCTCCGACGTTAGAAGTCATGATAATGATAGTGTTCTTAAAGCTAACTTTACGTCCTCTACTATCAGTGAGGTGTCCATCATCCAACATCTGCAACATTACGTTGAAGACATCAGGGTGAGCTTTCTCGATCTCATCGAAAAGCACCACGCTATATGGTTTACGGCGTACAGCTTCAGTAAGCTGACCGCCATCTCCGTAACCAACGTAACCTGGAGGTGAGCCTATAAGTTTAGATACAGTGTGCTTTTCCATGTACTCTGACATGTCCACTCGAATCATATTCTCCGCGTTACCGAAGAAGAAGTCAGCAAGAGCCTTAGCGAGCTCAGTTTTACCAACACCTGTAGGTCCGCAGAATATAAATGAACCGATCGGACGCTCTGGATTCTTAAGTCCAGCACGAGCACGGCGTATAGCTTTGGAAACCGCAGTTACCGCAGCATCTTGACCGATGATACGTTCATGCAGAGAACCTTCCATATTTTTGAGCTTCTCATTCTCTTCTTGTTTAAGATCACCCACTGGTATGCCAGTCCAACTAGAAACTATAGTGGCGATTTCTTCAGGAGAAACTTTTGGTTTATTTTTCTCTTGTTGTTTTTTCCACTCTTCTTGCATGTCGCGGATTTTTTCGCGCACTTCATTCTCTTCGTCTCTTAGTTGAGATGCTTTTTCGAACTCTTGATTACGAATAGCTTCTTCTTTTTGACGTGAAATTTTAAGTAGATCGTTCTCTAGATCTTTACCTTCTGGTGGCAATGAATTAGCTCTTAAACGCACTCTAGAAGATGCTTCGTCGATAAGGTCTATAGCTTTATCTGGAAGGAATCTATCGAATATATATCTATCTGAAAGTCTAGCCGCAGCTTCTATAGCCTCATCAGTGATGATGAGCTTGTGATGCTCTTCGTATTTCTGTCTAAGACCTCTAATGATATCGATAGTCTCTTCAACAGATGGAGAATCGATAACTACTGGTTGGAAACGACGTTCAAGAGCAGCATCACGTTCTATATGTTTACGATACTCTTCAAGAGTCGTAGTACCTATACACTGGAGTTCACCACGAGCAAGAGCTGGTTTAAGAATGTTAGCAGCATCGATAGCACCTTCAGCAGCACCAGCACCGATTAGTGTATGCAACTCATCGATCACTAGCATAATATTGCCAGCTGATCTAATTTCATCCATGATTTTTTTTAGGCGCTCTTCAAACTCGCCTCTATACTTGGTTCCAGCAACTAATAGACCTAGGTCTAACATCACTAACTTCTTGCCTTCAAGAATTTCTGGTACATCACTAGAAACTATTCTCTGAGCGAGTCCTTCAGCTACGGCAGTTTTACCTACGCCAGGTTCACCAATTAACACTGGATTGTTCTTAGTACGACGACCAAGAATCTGAATAACTCTTTCTATCTCTTCAGCTCTACCAATTACTGGATCTAATCTACCTTCAGCGGCAGCAAGTGTAAGATCAGTTCCAAACTCATCAAGAGTTGGAGTGCGGGTACGTCCGCCACTAGCACTAGATTTAGAACTAGCGCCACCACTGCTAGAACTAGCAGTACCACTAGGTCCTACAGCTGTACCGGCAGCGCCGCCAGATGATTCACCTAATAATCTAATGATGTGTTGTCTAACTTTAGCTAGATCTACACCTAAATTCTCAAGTACGCGAGCAGCAACACCTTCGCCTTCACGAATAAGTCCTAGAAGTAAATGCTCAGTACCGATATAGTTATGTCCGAACTGACGAGCTTCATCCCAGCTCAGTTCAAGCACACGCTTAGCGCGCGGAGTGAAAGGAATTTCAACAGCTACGAAACCAGATCCACGTCCGATGATTTTCTCTACTTCAACGCGAGCATCTTTAAGATTTACGCCCATTGATTTTAAAGTTTTAGCTGCAACCCCGGTGCCCTCGCCGATGAGACCTAGTAAAATTTGCTCGGTGCCGACGAAATTATGTCCTAAGCGGCGAGCCTCTTCTTGGGCTAGCATTATGACTTTTATGGCTTTTTCGGTGAATCTTTCGAACATCTGGGGATTTTGGTCCTTATTTATCTATTATGCACTGATTTCTGGCTTTATTAACCGAGCGCATAATTATGAATAGATAAGGTTGTAATACAGATTTTTATTGACTTAGATTTGCTTAAGCTAAGCAAAATCAGCTTCTTATATTGATTAATTTAGTCTAAATAGAATATAGTGACTACTTTATTGAGCGAGTGTGCAAAATCTAATGCTTTTAATAGCGTATTACTATCACGGTAAAGGAAGCATATAAGTTGCTGACATTCTGAAATAATTTCTTGGTTACAGAGACGGCTAGCATCAGCCAGCAGCATGTTCTCACGATCTTTATGCTCGATAATGTGTTTAACACCTATAAGCTGATCTTGAATTTCTTTAGCTTGCTGAGCAATAGTTTGCGGCAGCACTACTTTAAGTTTATCGGGGTTACCTCTAAGCGCGCCCTTGATGGTGGCATAGTTAGTTCCACAACTACCACCGCTAGTAACAATAGTGTTACCACCAATACTAAGACCACAAGCAATAAGTTCTATGACTTTCATGTGACTCATAGAAATATCGCGGCTACCGATGATAGCTACTTGCTTGTAACCTTCAGATTGAATATTCTTAAATTCTTCGTTTAAATCAAGCGTAGAAGTAGGGATATCAGTATCATTAAACACTGGTGTCGCTACACCGCCACCAAATCCACCTTCGTAATAAGCTCCAAATTGCATCGTCTAAAATAATATAACAATGGACATTAACGCCCAGCTGCCAAAAAGCAACCCTAGTATTCTAGCAGGTCTCAACTCCGCTCAGCTAGCTGCTGTTACTTTTATGGGCGCGCCGCTCCTGGTGCTCGCTGGAGCTGGCAGCGGTAAGACCAAAGTTCTAACCCACAGAATCGCTCATATACTGGATTTGGGCGCGGATCCCCATTCATTATTAGCCGTAACTTTTACTAATAAAGCTGCCCAAGAAATGAAGGAGCGCATAGGACATCTCACTGGCGTCGACAAAATAAAAAACGCTTGGATAGGTACCTTCCACGCTATCTGCGCCCGCCTGCTTAGAGCCGAGATCGAGCGCTTACAAGTCACGGCTCCAGATGGCCGTATTAGAACTTGGACTCGTAATTTTGTGATTTTCGATGAGACCGATACTGTAAATGTAGTTAAAGAAGCAATTAAAATTCTTGATCTTGATCCTAAACTTTACGCACCTAAAAGTGTGCGCTATAGAATCAGCTCAGCTAAGAATGAAGGGCGCTCATCCTTGAAGTTCAATGATGGTGCTTTGAATTATCGCGAAGAAAAAGTCGCAGATATCTATGCTAAATACGAAGAATTGATGGCGCGCAACAATGCGCTAGACTTCGATGACTTATTATTATACAGCGTTCAATTATTGCGCGACAATGAAGATTTACGTGCCTATTATGCTCGTCGCTTCCAGCATATATTAGTCGATGAGTATCAAGATACCAATAGAACTCAGTATGACTTGATTAGATTAATTAGCATGGATAAGAGTTTCGCTGATGGTGGCAGCTCGCTAACTGTCGTTGGCGATGTCGATCAGAGCATCTATTCTTGGCGCGGTGCTGATTTTAAAATCATTCTCGATTTCCAAAACGATTACCCTAAAGCTCAAGTAATCAAGCTTGAACAGAACTATAGATCCACTGGTAATATACTTGCTGTCGCTGATGGCATTATCGCTAATAATAAAGAGCGTATAGAGAAAACCCTCATCGCTACTAAATCTGCCGGTGACAAAGTTACAGTCTTCGAAGCGCAGGATGAATTGGAAGAGGCTCAGTATATAGTCTCTGAGATTCAACGCAGAGTCTCTATGGGCGCTAGGCTCTCAGAGTTCGCGGTGCTCTATCGCACCAACGTGCAGTCACGGGTACTAGAAGAAGGTCTACTGCGCAAAAATATTCCATACGTGATAGTCGGTGGCTTTAAATTCTATGAGCGTAAAGAAATTAAAGATATAGTTTCTTACTTAAAGGTTCTCTACAACCCAAGTGACGGGCAAAGTCTCAAACGTATTATTAATGAGCCGCGCCGCGGTATCGGTGCTACTACTGTTACTAAGATAGAAGAATTCGCGGGGCAACACGGCTATTCGCTATACCGTACCATGCTTGAGATAGATGATGTACCTGATCTTGGTGATTCAGCTACTAAGAAGATCAGAGATTTTACTCAGCTAATCGAGGCTTTGCGCCTAGCCGAGAAATCCACTGGTATCGGTGATCTTATCGACCAGATAGTGCACCAAACTGGCTATATGGAAATGTTACGCGGTTCTTCTGATGCTGAATCTGAATCACGAGTAGAAAATATCTATGAATTAATCGGCGTCGGTACTGACTTCCAACTTAATGCTGAAGATGGATCCCTAGGAGCTTTCCTTGCTGAAATCAGTTTACTTGGCGAGAATGATAGAACGCAGAAGAAAGATCTGCGCATGAGCGTAACTCTAATGACTCTTCATGCGGCTAAAGGTTTAGAGTTTCCTGTGGTATTCCTCGCGGGCATGGAAGATGGGATATTCCCTCATCAACGCAGCCTCGAAGGCAAAGATGGATCACAATTAGAAGAAGAGCGCAGACTGATGTACGTGGGGGTTACTCGCGCTAAAGACAAACTATTCCTTACACATGCGCGCCGCCGTAGAATATTCGGGCAGTCTGATTACACTATGCCAAGCCGTTTCCTGGCTGAAGCTCCACGCGAATTACTCGTAGGATACTACGGTCAATCACAAAGCAATGAGAGAGGCGCTGAGCATGAGACTTACTATGATGATACCGAGCCTGTAGTTGGTTTTAAGAAAGCTAAGGTTGTGACGCCTACGAATCTCAGTTCACCGCGCTCACAGTTCGTAGACACCACGCCTAAAGCACCACTGTATAAAGCTGGCGATAAAATTAGACATCCTAAATTCGGTGATGGTCTAATTAATCAAGTTCTAGGTAGCGGTGATAAAGCTCTTTATAATATTGAATTTCCGGCGCCTACTGGCAAGAAACTGATAGATGCGAAGTTTGGAAAGCTTATCAAAGTAGAAACGTGATATTGATCACGTTTCTACGCTCTCCACCACGAGCGCACAATCTAAGCCTTGCTTATACAAGCACTTTTTTGATAAGATTAGCTAAAGCGTGAACACGAATAATCAAGAGCTTTTGGCAGATTTAACCTTATTGGGTAATAGC
>CAZQXM010000020.1:0-19728 GCA_964597205.1 uncultured Gammaproteobacteria bacterium | reverse complement strand
GAACCCATGAATGGCTGGACCAAAACCAGCTGCCGTACCACTTGGCGACTCCCCAGAGAGCGCAAACTCAAATAAAGAATACTATATATCGAGGCATATATACAGTCATATTAGTGATATTTTGTGTTTCTTTTATAAGCTGCAGAGAAGTTAGTGCAGCAATAGAAAGTAAATACGTCTCTGAGCTGAAAAGCCGTAGTAATTACCAAAGTCCTATCGAAGCTATGAGTTATGACACTCAACTTATCTACTCGGACACTAAGAACCTGTATCTCGGTACTAAACGCATAGATTTGATCAACTCATTTATCGGGGCCATGCCAGAACCGAGCAGCAACAATGAACGCAAAATCTACCAAATCCTAGAAGACGGGGAAGATACTTGGCTAGCCACAAGTATTGGGCTTTTCAAAAATTACAAACGAGTATTCAACAAAGGTTCAGTAAGAGAAATTCAAGTTACTAGAACTGAAATCTATATCGCAACAGAAACTGGCATCTATCAAGCTCTTAAAAGCAAAACTGAAGATCCCAAATGGACACTAGTTAAAGCAAGTCCAATAGACGTAGTTGCTATTCATCTTGATGATAGTGGTCACTTAGAATATGCCGCTAGTAATTTGGGGTTCTATTATTACAACTCAGAATCTCTACGCTGGCTGCAACGTAACGCTGGACTTAGAAAAGATTTCACGGACTCTTATGGCTTTAGAAAAATACTCTGCTATGAAGATCATCTACTGATAACCACAAGCTCAGGCATTTATCACAGTAAAGATCAAGGGCTGAATTGGCAGCGCAGTATTATGGGGCTAGAACCCAATGCTGATGGGTTTCACAACTTAAGAGATCTAGTTATACATGCCAATGATCTTTTCCTTGCTACTAGTCAAGGGCTATACTATGCAGCCGTCAATGAGCTAGATAGCGGGCAAATAAACTGGCAAAAACTTCGATTAGAACAAGCACGCAGCAATGAAAACAACAGTATAGATATCTATAGTTTACTTAGCAAAGATACTGAACTCTATGTTGGTACTAGCTATGGTGAGATATTCAATATAACCGATCTAAAACCTATAGATACTAGAATGGAAGGTTTGGATTTCATACGCAAGTTACTCAGCGTAGAGCCAAGCGTGCAAGAGCTGCAAACTATCGCTCTATCTTTTGCCGGTCTTCCTGCTGGTCAAGATTTTCGACGTTATCGAAGGCAAGCTCGATTGCGTAACCTTTTACCTAACTTTGAGAGTTTTAGCACTCGTAACACCGAAGACCTAATAGCCATCAATACTAGCGGTGGAGATGATTTCAACTCTGGTACTGGTTCACTAGTAAGTAGTTACGATAGAGATAGTCAAAACCGCAATAATAATGGTCTCACTACCGGTCTTAGAGCTAACTGGCAGCTAGGTAACCTTATCTACGATCCAGAAATTAACGATATTAATAATAGTGCACGCATAGTTAGTAATATCCGTGAGAATTTACTAACTGAATTAACACAAATATATTTTGCTAGACGAGAGTTGCAATATAAAATACTTAGCGAGATATTCGCTCAAAAACGAAGTTCCATAAAAACTATCAGCGATAATAGCACAGACTTAGTAACAAGCAATACAAGCCAAACAGAAAATATAGATACTGAGACTCAAGCAGTAAAAGCAGAAAGCAAAACAAACAAGAAAAAAGGAGCAAAGAAAACGACCTTAGCTGCCAAAGCTAAGGTAGACACAGTAGTGGTAGAAGCTAAAAGCAAGCCAGCAATTGACATTGAGCAACTATTCAAAGATAAATTGAAACTCGCCGAATACACTGCTCAAATCGATGCAAGAACTGGAGCTTGGTTCACAAAGGAATTAGAAAAAAGATATCAAAGGGGGATATATGAAGAATATTTTGGTACTTAGTTTAATAATATTTACTGCTCTTGGAGCGCATGCCGCTTATCGGCGCGAGATTCCAGCACCAGTTATTAATAGCATTACAAGTCTAATGGCTCAAGGAGATACTCTTAGTATTAAGGGTACGGGTTTTATAAATAATTATCCGCAAGGTCATATTATTTATTTGCGCAACGAGCACAAAATTAAACTAGAGCCCATTTACTCTAACGCTACAGAGTTAAAAGCCAATATACCTAGCAATATTAGCTACGGTGATTACCAAATCGCAGTCAAACTTAAAACTAAGTGGCTTGAAAGCCGTATCACTAGTAGCACAGAGAAAGCTAAAGTTAGACCAATAGCAGCTCAAGTCACTTTAACTAATGATTATGTCTATAAAAATCTTGATGAGTTAGATTTACCAGCACAAGATAGTGATGGACATCAATTAATTTATCAATTGCTAAATCCACTTAGCGTAGGAGTAAATAAACTTTCAGCTCATTACTATGATGAGGGCTATCTCAGCATGCCTAGCAGCGAACTAAGCGTGATGCTATTACCAGAAGCTGCCATTAATCCAGAATTAGAACTAGATGGCACACGCATTATGGTCAGGCGCAAACTTAGCCCTAGCAGTTTAGAGTTGAGCTTGCCTAGTCAGATCATCAATACAGAGCCTGACACTGGTGATAACGTGCGTCTTAGTCTAAGCACGGCTCCTATGTTAATCGATGTTAGTGACTACAGTCACAGCACTAACGGCGACTATAGTCAGGAGATATACCTTGATAGCCCAACTAAGCCACGCTACCTGTCTAAGAAGGCTTTTAAAAGTCCTATAAAAATTCAGCAAATTCATGTCAAATCTCCCGAGTCCGTGCTCTTATATAATCAAAGCTCGAAAATCTTTCCCCTCGCCAGCTGTGGTCTCTCTGACAACATCATGACCCGGCACAACTTTTTCGAGCCTTCCTCTATCACGGCTGGCGACCCCTTTTTATACACAGGAGACTTAGGTCTCAACGATACCGGCGGCGACTCTCTAAGTCTAGATTGTCCTTGCACTCATCCTATACTTATCCAAGCCAGTGCAGCTGCTAAACAGCAGGGATTTACTATGCCAGATTGCGTCAGCAACAAGATGAGATTGGATAGTTTTAGTTATGAGAGTTTAGATGCTGGTGGCTATGGAATAAAATAAATTTTATTTAACTAACAAGCACCTTAAGCTGTAATAAAATCTAAACGATGAGTAAAACTAATTTATTACCACTACTAGTACTTAGTTTAAGCTTACTAAAGCCTGGTGATAAGAATCTAACTTTAGTAGCTGAAGCTATTAGATCACAAGATCTGGGCTTAAGCGTTTCCCCACCTAAGGGAAGAATACCAGGTCACGAGAATCCTATAGAGGTCTTAAAGAAGTTGCACCATTTTCAACCTGGCAAATCAGCTAGCAAAAGACCAATACCCGGGTTCTCACCAAGAAAAGTCTAGTTACTAGGAATATGCACTCGCCCACGAGAGCGCAAAATCAACCCGTAGGGGTCAATTTTGCTAAGCTTGCTTCTTCGGCTTCAACTCCACCACATCAGCAAGTTGCTTAGATTTTTCCACCATTTCTGAGGTGATTAGAACATCTTTAATATCATCACGTGAAGGCACTTCGAACATAATCTCTTTCATTACATTCTCTACTATGCTGCGCAGAGCACGAGCACCCATTTTACGCTTTTGAGCTTTTTTAGCGATAGCATCTAGAGCATCATCACTAAATTCTAGTTTCACGCCATCAAGCTCGAGTAGTTTTTGATACTGACGAATTAGCGAGTTCTTAGGCTTAGTTAATATTAATCTCAGTGTCTCAAGATCAGGAGCATCTAAGCTAGTCACCACCGGCATTCTACCGACGAACTCTGGAATCAATCCGAAATGCACTAGATCTTCTGGCTCAACATGGCTGAATGACTCAGCTAGTACTTTAGCTTTCTCATCATCAGTAAGAGTAGCTGAGCCGAAACCGATCTGTGATTTAGATTTATTACGGCGCTTCTCAATAGTCTGCTCTAGTCCCACGAAAGCTCCACCACAAATAAACAATATATTATGGGTATCAATCTCTATCATTTCCATATGTGGATGTTTGCGACCGCCATGAGCTGGAATATTGGCTTTAGTGCCTTCTATAAGTTTTAGTAGGGCTTGCTGTACACCTTCACCAGAAACATCACGAGTAATACTAGGATTCTCTGATTTGCGAGTGATCTTGTCGATCTCATCGATATATATAATGCCGCGCTGTGCTTTTTCTATGTCTGAATCAGCATTCTGGTATAGTCTCTGCAAGATGTTTTCAGCATCCTCACCCACATAACCAGCTTCGGTAATAGTGGTAGCGTCAGCAATAGCGAAAGGTACTTTCAAATAGCGAGCAAGAGTCTCAACTATATGAGTTTTACCGCTACCAGTAGGACCTAGCATCAGAATATTAGATTTAGAAATTTCTACTTCGTCTTTCTTGTCTTTATTAACAGTGTTGTGAGCGATACGTTTGTAGTGATTATAAACCGCAACACTAAGGGTCTTCTTAGCTTCTTCATTGCCTATTACATACTCATCTAATATAAGTTTGATATCGCGAGGCGTCGGTAATTTACCCTCAATAACACCAGCCAGTTCACGCTGAGCTAGCAGCTCTTCTTCAAGCTGAATATGATGATCTTCACCGAGTATCTCATTACAGAGATTTACGCACTCATTACAGATGTAGATGCCGGGCCCGGCAATAAGTTTTTGGACTTGGTCCTGAGTCTTGCCACAAAAAGAACATTGCAGCAAATTATTATTTTCACGTTTAACCATATCTAACTATATATATGATTACAAAGAGCTCGAACTTGTTTCCGAATCAAGCGCAGAAGGTCTCTTGGTGATTATCTGGTCTATCAAACCATAAGCCTTAGCTTGCTCTGGAGTCATGATGTTATCACGATCTGTGTCCTTTTCAAGCACTTCAACTGGCTTTTTGCAGTTTTTAGCCATGATCTCATTAAGCATCTTTTTCATGCGTAGAATTTCATTAGCTTGGATCTCGATATCACTAGCTTGACCTTGAGCGCCGCCAAGTGGTTGGTGAATAAGAATACGTGAATGCGGCAGAGCCATACGCTTACCAGGCTCACCAGAACTAAGTAGGAACGCACCCATACTTGCGCACTGACCCATACAGATGGTCATTACATTTGCGCGCACGTGCTGCATAGTATCGTAAATCGCCAAACCAGCAGTAACTGAACCGCCTGGGCTATTGATGTATAGATAGATATCTTTGCTAGCGTCTTCCGAGTCAAGCAATAACATTTGTCCAACTAGAATGCTGGCAACGATGTCGTTAACTTCTGTGCCCAAAAATATAATGCGTTCACGCATCAAACGCGAAAATAAATCGAAACTACGCTCACCGCGCGGGGTGTTCTCAATCACGCTCGGTACGTACATCTGAGTGCCTGTAGTGATAATGCTTTTGATCTCTGAACTCTGTTTTAGGTATTCCATATATATAAGAATGTACCACGGCTGGAAGTATTTTATAACTTCCCACATACGTTAGAATTAGTTAAGATGCTAAGCCCCGCTATAGATAAATATCTCAAGCGTAATCTAGCTCGCTTTCATAGTCCTGCTCATAACGGTTCCGCTGACTTGCGCGACTTATCTGAACTATCAGGTTTGGATGATTTGCAATACCCTTCCGGTGTAATTGCTGAGACTCAAGAAATGATCGCATCATTATTCGGTGCTGCGCAATCATTCATGCTGGTGAATGGAGCTAGTGTCGGTATTATGGCAGCTCTACTTGCTCTGCGCATGCAATCGCATGACGATAAGCCACTACTAGTTGCGCGCAATGTTCACAAGTCTGTAATCGCTGGAATAATTCTTGCTGGTTTTGATGTCGAGTGGTTTGAGCCGGACTGGAATTCGGAGCTAGGATCTTACCGTTATTGCGATTTAAGTAATCTGAGCAGAATCGACCCCGACGGGTCGATTCTGCGCTCTCAATCACGAGTGCAAAATCTTGAGCGATACTGCGGAATGATATTAAGCAACCCAACTTACGAAGGATTTCATTCTAATTTACCTGAATTGAAGATTCCACTAATAGTAGATGAGGCTCATGGTGCACATTATAATTTCTCACCAGCACTTCCTAAGACCGCACTAGAATCTGGCGCCGATATTAGCGTGCAATCTTGGCACAAAACTCTAGGTTCACTAACTCAGACTGGGATTTTGCATGTCAGTCATAAAAGCCTTATTAATAGTGCGTTTGTAGCTGCAGCACTTAGGCTATTACAAACTACAAGTCCAAGTTATTTATTAATGGAAAGCCTCTCATCGACAGCAGAATTATACGCGCTTGAGGGTGAGACTATAATTGCGCGAGCATTGGATTTAAGCTCCAGAATCGATTTTCCTCTTGCGGCGAATCAAGATCCGCTTAGAGCTAATATTTATATTCCTGATCATCCAGTTCGCGGCGAATATTTATTCAATCTTTTCGAGGCTGAAGGTATAGCTTTAGAAAAATATTCAGAGAACTCGGTCTTAGCTTTTATAAATCCTTTTGCCAATAAAGAAGATATTTCTAAACTGAATAAAGCCTACGCAAAAATCTCGCGCAATCTAGCCGCTAACTATCATAAGCTCGGCGCAGAAGAACTCAGTACACAAAGCAGTTCTAAACCTATCTATCCTGAGCAAAGCATAGATCCACGCACAGCTTTTTTACTCTACGGTAAAGATGCTTCTATTAATTCCGAGCTGCTGGCGCCGTGCCCGCCGGGGGTGGCGACACAGGTTCCGGGGCAAGTTATACTGTAATCAATCCTTCTATGAAAGCAGTAAAATCTTCCATTGCCCTACAGGTGGGAGTACTAGCAAAATCTGGATCTATAGCTATTACCGACTCTGCTCCCAATTTTGGAATTTCATCAAAAAGCATTTTAGGTTGTAAGCGTCTGAGTTGATAATTTCTACCCTCAACTTCTTTTGCTTCTGCAACATGCAATATACGTAAATTTCGATCACGAACCTCCTTTGCAATAGCTTCATCAACTCTCATTGGAACTTTAGCTTGCTCATCATCAGCACAAACACCCATTCTACTTAACCAACTTTGTTTCTTTGGAGCAGCAATAATGGTAGGAGAGATGACCAATATATTTTCGCCTTTAGCAACCTGAGTTAAAGCTCCTCGCAGACCATCTAATCCTTCACAAGTGCTCACAATTTTTTCTGGAGCAATCTTACTAGTGGCTCTAATTAAATCAAAAATAGCTCTTTGAGCTTTCTTACTCCCTTGATCAGAGAGTCCCGAGTCGTTCAAGAATAGAATTTTCACAAAAGATAATATAGCATATTATCCCGAAGAGCTAAAATATTATTCTTGCCTACAACCAAGCCCCAAGTCTTAAAATCCCTAGAGAATAAGCACTACCACAAGCTAATAATCGGTGCTGCACTTAAAGACTTTGAGAGTATAGAAAATTACGCTTATTTATTCACTCACGCTCAAGCCAACGCTATTGATATTTCAGCTTTTCCTTTATCACTAATTTCCACTCAACGAGGTATCGCAAAAGCAATCACAGAAAATCCCGAACTATCAAAGCCCTTAATTATGGTTAGCGTTAATATCGGTGAAGATCCGCATTTCAGGCGCATAGAACTTAACACTGATACTTGCACAGAATGCTTACTCTGTATTCCTAGTTGCCCAGCGAATGCCTTTTCACTTATACACGACAAGTTTAACTATGAACCCAATCTTTGTTATGGCTGTTCCAACTGTCTTCCCTACTGTAATTACGACGCACTTAGTTTTGAAAATTGGAATAGCTCATCGCCAGAGACTATCAGCGAGCTGATCGCGCTTGGCGCCACTGCTTTCGAGATACATTTATCTCCAGATTTAGAAGCTTTCAAGGATTTCTACTCTAAACTCCCAGCCAACAATAAAATATTAGAAAGTTTCTCTATTGGTTCAGGGCTACTAGACGCCGAGCAACTCATAGACACTGCTATCACCATAGTTAAAACAGTACGTGATAAATATCAAGGCACTCATCCGCTAGTCTTGCAAACCGACGGCATACCACTCTCTGGTGCTCGTGATCTATATTCTCTAGAGCAATCTGGCTACAAGCTAGAAGCTGAGGATAATAAAGATCTAGTTAGCATTGAGAACGCGCGCATAGTTATTGAGGCTCTAGATAAAGCTGGGCTTAGAGATTCAGTCTACGTGCAGATCTCTGGTGGCAGCACTGAGCGCAGTCTCGCTAAAGCCCATGCCATAGGCATTCCTATTGCTGGCGTGGCGATTGGCTCCTATGCTCGCAAGAAGTTAAACGAGGCTAGCGGAGATCTTAAGAATGTTGCCCGAACTTTAATCTCGGGTACAATGGACTTAGAGGTATTAACCCCACATAAATGATAGATATTCGCAAAGATGATATTCAGGAAATTCTAAGTTTACTTCCTGATCATTTAGTAGAAATTATTAATGAGCACGATTTATCAAAACTAATCGAAGTCGTACTCGACCTAGGACGCATTCCTGAAGCGCGTTTCTCTAAGAAAAAAACTATAGTTCTAGGTAATCGTAATGTTACTCGTGAAGTTCTCAATGAAGTTGTTTCTAACCTTGGCCAGTTCAGTGATAATAATCGCGCTGGTTTAGAAGGTACTTTGCACCGTATCAGCTGCATTAGAAGCCGCACTGGAGAAGTCGTGGGACTAACCATGCGTATTGGCAGATCTATTTTCGGTAGTATCGAGATCATGAAAGATCAGCTTGATGGCGAGAAGTCGGTACTATTATTAGGACCTCCAGGCGTAGGTAAAACAACTATGCTTAGAGAGATCGCACACTATCTTTCTACAGAAAAAGAAAAACGCGTAGTAATCATAGATACTTCTAATGAAATAGCTGGTGACGGTGATGTACCACACCCGGGCATCGGCAGAGCACGTCGCATGCAAGTGCCACGCGAGAAAAAACAGCACGATGTAATGATCGAGGCTGTAGAGAATCACATGCCTGAAGTTATTATTGTCGATGAGATCGGCACAGAAGAGGAAGCTGATGCAGCACGCACCATCGCTGAGCGCGGAGTGACCCTGATCGGCACTGCTCATGGTAATGATCTAGAGAATTTAATTCAGAACCCGACCCTATCTGATCTAATCGGTGGCATAGAGACTGTGACACTGGGTGACGAAGAAGCTAAAAAACGTGGCACGCGCAAGACAGTACTGGAGAGAGGTTCAAGACCTACCTTCGATATTTGCGTAGAAATTATTGATAGATACACAGTTAACGTTCATAAGAACGTGGCTAATAGTGTTGATGGTGTTCTGCGTGGCTGGACTATTCAACCCGAGCTTCGCAGCCGTGATAAAACCACTGATGAAGTTAAAATCCTTGAACCGGCTAGGGACCCTGCTGAACCAGAAGTATTCGAAGGTGTACCTTACGCTAAGAACGGTACTACTATTGCTATCTATCCTTATGCGATCAGCAAGTCATTACTTAAACGTGCTTTTGCTGTTGTGGATTTCGATTTCGAGGCAGTTAATACTATCGATGAAGCTGATTTAATTCTGGCTCTTAAGAGCTATGCTCAACCGGATTCAACTATCTTCAAAATCTCAGCCGAGAAAGATACTGAAATTAAAATCGTTGAAGAGAATTCTTTACCTAGCATCACCGAAGCCCTAGAAGACGTTATAGATGATGTCCCTTATATGGAGCAGGATTGGGATAGAATGTCTGTTGCTAATGCTGGCAGCGAAACAAAGTTAGCCTAAAACTGTGACCAGCTATAGAAGCCCGAGAACAAGGCATGCGAGTTCGAGGCAGCGGAGTTGACTCATCTCGTCAATGAGCATGCCGAGGATGAGCATAACGCAGTTATCGGGCTTATAGAGCTGGTCACTTAACCAAATCTTAACCTTGATCTGATATTAAATAGTAAGCCTAAACAAAGGAGTACTATTTTATGTCAACAGATCGTCCAAGCGTAGCAGCTGCAATTAGCGGTATCAACACTACTATTAGTTCTAACACCGGCACCATTAATAACAGCAATGATTCTTCAGCTGCCTCCGAAGCTAGAGCCAGTGCAGCGAGATCACAGCAACAAATAGCCCAGTCTATGGTTTCAGCTAGCCAATCAAAAGTAGATAGTTTAAGAAGTGAGTTAAGTCCACCACCTACTATTCAAGTTCCAGATGGAAAAAGCTCTAGAACCGAAGTAGATCAAAGAGAAGTAGCAAGAATCAACAAGGAGCTTAGTAATGCCAGCGCTAAATTACAACACGCGCAAGCAAAGGTAAACGAAAGCAGCACAGAAAGCGCTTCCGCTACTGATGAACAAAAAGCAAGCGAAAGTGTTAGCACACTAACAGCATCTGAAAATCAGACTTTGCAAGCTCAAGTAGATTCATTCACCGAATTCCTTAATTCAATGAATCCAGGTCAACTCGAAAAAATAGACGTAAAAAACAAAGAAGCTCTACAAGAACGATTAGACACCTTCGCAATAGCACTAAATAACAGTGATAATGATGAGACCAATAATATAGATAGTGCGAAAGTAACCGATAAAGAGTCAGTAAAACTATTCATGCAGACTCTTTCAGAAATAAGTTCTGGTAAAGAGAAGGATACTACTACAGGCGCAGCATCAGACAGACAAGGAAGTTAATAATTATGGTATCAAGCTTAGTAAATAAATTAGCCAAAGATGAAATCGTTCGTGAAGTAATACTTCACGCTGAAGATCAAGAACTACTATGGTTAAAAGGCGTCAAAATCAATGAAGATGTAATCACCATGAAAGCCGATATAGAAAATGGGCTTTGGACTATTACTCTTGAGGTAGAACACGGCACGGTAGTTTATAAAAACCACGATAAAGCTGGCTATCTAATTACTATCAGCACTCACCCTAACGCAAAATATCTACGTGGCAAAGAAAATTTAAGCGAAGAGCAAATTGCAGTATTATTAACAGAACATTCAAACTGCGTTGCTCTTGACTTAAAAGACATCAAGACTCTTAAACATGCCAAGTTAGTACTTAAAGATGATTACGTACTCAAACATATACCATTAGCTAATCCTACTCAGGATTGTGCTGCAAGATTAGTAATCTGGCATATCAGAGCTTATCGTAAACTATTCCTAGATTACCAAAATAAATATGGTTTTCTCTGGCAAGAGACTGGTTTTAACAACGCAAGAACATTAGCTGGCGCTATGCGCAACGAAGGATTAATCTAAGGAGAAATATATGGCATTAGGATTAGGAAGTGAAGCAGGAAACGTCGCAACTAGCGATAGAGGCAGTACCATCGATACTATTCGTGCCGAGAAATCTGCAACAGATGCTCGTATTCCCAATACTAAAGCCTTAGCAGAAGAAGCTAAAGCTAGGCAGGCTGCCAATAATGCTGCGGGCAATGGATCAATGGCTACCGGGGCTGCACAACAAGCTCAAGGACAAGCACAGATAGGTTTAGGAACAGGGCTAATCGCTATCGGTACAGCAATGTGTTTTATCGGGTCACCTGCAGAGTCTGCTGTTAGAGTGAAAATCGGCACAGCAATGATCACTTCTGGAGTAACATCAGTTGGCACCGGTGCTGTTTCACTTGCTTCAGCTAACGAGAGCATCCAAAAAGGTACAACACAATTGGCTAAAGCCGCTCAAGATGGCATTATCTCTAGAGAACAAGCAAGCATTGCTAACAAGGAGATGATCAGATCACAAATATTTCAAACAAAAATTAATATGCTCGAAGGAGCTATGCAAGATCTTGAAAGAGATGGCAAACTAAAAGGTGCCACAGGAGAAGATCTAACTCAAGAACAAATCAACAAGCTTAAAGAGGGTGGTCAAACCATGTTTGATAAAGCTTTTGATGCTGGTGCTGACGCTCTTGCTAATAATGGCATCATGAGTCTTAAGGATGGAGCTGACACTAGATACTTCATGCTTAACGCTGATGGCAATCCTGCTGAAGTTAATGTAATGACTGGAGCGGACGGTCAAGCTCAGCTAGATGCTGCTGGACGCCTGCAAGTTGATCTCGATAATCCAGTACTAGGCAGACCAGCACTTAGCGATGAGCAGAATTTAGAGCTCAAACTTGATTTTGCCCTCATGAATCAAATGAAGGATATGATCACTGGGACTCCAGCTGATCCTAATGCTGTACCGCCAAAAGCAGCGCAACCACCATTAGCACGCATCGAAATAGACCCTAATACTGGTGAAGTAAAAGCTGGCACTTTCGATTTTAGCAACCCTCAACATCTTAAAGAGTTCGCGGAACTAACACACGCTGCAAGTAAAAACCCACCACCATTAAAATACTTCAAAGAAGGCGAAGAGTTATTTTTCCAAAAATGGGATTGGGCAAAAAACGAAGGCATTGGTGAAAAAGTTTCTATTAAAGAAATGTCTGGTGGCGATGTCGACAAAAGCAATCCTGACTGGAAAAATATAGCCAAAGCTAAAGCTCAAGCAGCATTCGATAAAGTAGGCTTAGGCTCTAGCAGTGATACTTATAAACTATTACAACCACTAGCTGCAGAGTCTGAAGAAAATGATTACAATCCTATTAATCTCAATAGCATCCTCAATCGAACCAACCTCGATCCAGTTGGACTTAGAAGTAATAACAGTAGTAGCAGTGCTAATACTGGAACTGGCGTATTCGATAATAGAAATACACTAAGTAGATTCGCTTAATCAAAAAGGGACACCATGGTAGGAAATCTTGGAGCTGGAACCAACTTAGCGACACCCGGCAGCTCTCTAGACATAGAGAGTATTCGCGCTGAGAATGAAGCGGTAAAAGCTAATATTCCTAACACTAAAGCCCTTGCTGAAGCAGCTAAAGCTAGGCAAGCAGCTAATAATAGTGCAGGTACTGGTGCTATGAGTGCTGGCTCGGCTCAGCAAGCACAAGGACAAGCGCAAGTTGGCATGGGAGCTGGATTGGGTGTTGTCGGTGGAGGCCTAACATTTAAAGGTCTGGCAATGCAAACAGCAGGAGCTACGTCAAATCTAATGTCAGCTGGAGCTGGGACTGCACTAATTGCCACAGGCAAAACCATGGAAACTATCGGCGTAGGCATGATCACCTCAGGTATTACGATGGTCGGAACTGGCGTAGTTACACTAGCGTCTGCTAATGAAAATATCCAAAAAGGAACTAGTCATTTAGCTAAAGCTGCTCAAGATGGCATTATTTCTAAAGAACAGGCTAAAGTCGCTAATCAAGAAATGATTAGATCACAAATTTTCGAAAGTAAAATTCAGATGATAGAAGCGACCATGCTTGAATTACAAAACAGTGGTCAACTAGAAGGTTCAACTGGTGAAAATTTAAGTCCTGAACAACTCGACAAGCTTAAACAAAACGGTCAAAGCATGTTTGATAAAGCCTTTGATGCTGGTGCTGACGCTCTTGCCAACAATGGCATCATGAGTCTTAAGGATGGAGCTGACACTAGATACTTCATGCTTAATGCTGACGGTAATCCTGCTGAAGTTAATGTAATTACTGGCTCAGACGGTAAACCACAACTTGATACGGTTGGCCGCTTACAACTTGACACTAACAATCCGGTACAAGGTAGACCAGCTCTTAGCGATGATCAAAATTTAGAACTAAAATTAAATTTCGCTGTGATGCACCAGATGAAAGATATGATCACTGGAACTCCAGCTGATCCTAACGCTGCGCCACCAAAAGCAGCGCAACCACCATTAGCACGTATAACTATAGATCCTAATAGCGGTGAAATAAGTGCTGGGACTTTTGATCTTAGTAATCCCCAACATCTTAAAGAGTTTGCGGCAATAACACATGCAGCTGGTCAAAACCCACCACCACTAAAATACTTCAAAGAAGGTGAAGAGTTATTTTTCCAGAAATGGGATTGGGCGAAGAATGAAGGCATCGGTGAAAAAGTTTCTATTAAAGAGATGTCCGGTGGCAATGTCGACAAAAGCAATCCAGATTGGAAAAATATAGCCAAGACCAAGGCAGAAGCAGCGTTCGATAAAGTAGGCTTAGGCTCTAGCAGTGATACTTATAAACTATTACAACCATTAGCTACAGAGTCTGAACAAAATGACCTTAATCCTTTAGACCTCAATGCTATTTTGCATCGCACAGCGATTGACCCAGATGGACTTAGGAGTAATGGTTCAACTAACAATAATTCCAGCACAAGCACTGGAAGCACAACAACAAGAAATACTAACTTTACTAGCTTTGCTTAAACAGTCTCTAACTTTTCTCTAAGTGATTTAAGCTGATCTCTGAAAAGTGCTGCTTTTTCGAAATCTAATAATTTAGCTGAAGCGTGCATTTCGGTTTGTAATCTATCTATGGCTTTAATCAGTTCTCGCTTAGATAATTTACCTTGAACAGCAGGGTCACCATCAGCGAAAGCATCTGAGATTATAGAATCAACTAACATATCTTCAGCACGCTCAGCTTTAGCGAAGGCATCTAGAATAGGGTTAGAGAGTGACTTATGGATAGTTTTAGGCGTGATATTATGCTTAGCGTTATAAACCAATTGCAGAGCGCGCCTACGTTCAGTCTCTTCCATGGCTTTAGCCATACTATCTGTGATCCTATCAGCGAATAATATAACCTTAGCGCTACTATTACGCGCAGCCCTGCCTATCATCTGTATCAGCGTGCGGTAATTCCTGAGGAAACCTTCTTTGTCAGCATCCATAATACAGACCAGTGAAACTTCAGGCAAGTCTATACCTTCGCGCAAAAGGTTTACACCAACTATCACATCGAATTGATTAAGCCTAAGATCTCTTAATATCTCTATGCGCTCTAAGGATTTAATCTCAGAATGCAAATATCTAGCCCGCACATCATGCTCAGTTAGATATTCACTAAGATCCTCTGCCATTTTTTTAGTCAGGGTATTTACTATCACTTTATCGCCAAGCTTAATACGCTCAGCAATCTCAGACATCAGTAGATCTATCTGTCCCTTAGTAGGCTTCACTTCCAGCTCCGGATCTACCAAGCCAGTTGGTCTTACAATCATCTCAGTGAGATGATCCTGAGAGACTCTTAGCTCTTCTTCGCCCGGCGTTGCCGAGACGTAAATAATATTACGCACTCTAGAGTTGAACTCTTCATATTTAAGCGGGCGGTTGTCTTTAGCGCAAGGTAATCTGAAGCCATAATCCACTAGCACCTGCTTGCGACTTTGGTCACCATGATACATAGCGTAGAGCTGCGGTAAAGTCATATGCGACTCGTCAATAAAACAAAGCCAACCATCATCCCCGTAACGGCGGTTGAAATAATCTATCAAAACCTTAGGCGCCGAACCAGGTTCGCGCCCTTCAAGTATCCGTGAATAATTCTCTATACCTGAACAATAACCCAGCTCGCGTATCATCTCAACATCGTATTTAGTACGCTGAGATAATCTTTGCGCTTCAAGATCCTTACCTACGGATTTAAGTTCATTGACTCTTTCGCTCAATTCTGTCTCGATTTGCTTAGCAGCTCTTTCTGTTTCATCCTCATCAGCGACATAGTGCTTCGCTGGAAAAACCTTAACAGCATCAGGTAACTCTAGAACCTCGCCAGTAAGCGGGTTTACATAACTGAGCCGTTCTATCTCCTCACCGAAGAATTCTACTCTTAGAACACGCTCCTCATTAGCCGGAAATATATCCAAGATCTCACCGCGTACTCTAAAGCGCGCACGCGTAAGTTCTATATCATTGCGTGAATACTGTATCTCGGCTAAATCTTTCGCCAGCTGCCTAGGATCTATATGCTGCCCAACACTAAGAGGAAGAGCCGCCTCGAAATATAATTCTGGAATACCAAGACCATAAATACAACTAACTGAAGCAACCACCACCACATCATCACGCTCGAATATAGACTGGGTGGTAGAGTGCCTTAGCCTGTCGATATCATCATTCACTTTAGCTGTCTTCTCTATAAAAGTATCAGTGTGAGGTATATAACTCTCAGGCATATAGTAGTCGTAATAACTAATAAAATATTCGACTTTATTCTCTGGGAAAAATTCTTTAAACTCATTACACAGCTGAGCAGCAAGAGTTTTATTATGAGCGAAAACCAGAGCTGGCTTCTGCAACTCTTGAATAACACTTGCCATGGTGAAGGTTTTACCGCTACCAGTAATACCTAGGAGAGTCTGGCGGCTAACCCCATCACGCAAAAAACCACAGATCTTAGAAATAGCCACTGGCTGATCGCCGGCTGGGGCGAATTCACTGTGGACTTTGAGGGGATGCCTAGTTAAAGTCATGATTACTCAGTAATTGTAAGGCTAAGATTCTGCACTCGCCGTGGAAAGCACAAAAACGAGCCCTATGGCTCGTTTTTGTTCACATAAGATGCTAGGGGTTTAGAACTAGGTTGTTTGGGGTAGATAACCTCTATAGGGCTTAGTAAGACTTGTTCCAAAATTGTCTAGAACAAGGCTTGCGAGTCCGAGCAAGCGGAGCATATTAAAACATATGTGAGCATTGTGAGGACGAGCGTAACGCAGTTATAGGCAATTTTGGAACAAGTAAATGGCAGATTTAGAGTTCACTATCACTATAACTGAGTCTCTTAGCGAAAAGCTAAGTCCCAATAAAGCCAAACTATTAGAAGCTATCAGCGCTGGATACAGCAATAAATATATAGCCGAGACTTTCGGAGTATCCATTAAAGCCATAGAACAAAGTTTCACTGAACTTAATAAATCCTTCGGCACTAGAGACGAATTATATAATTCACGCTTGCGCATAATTTCTGGATTAATCGCTGATGATATGGCTAGCTACTACACCGAGAGCAATTACTCTGAAGTAGTAGATTTAACCGAAACCCTTAAACAAACTTTATTACTAACTGCTATTGGTTTATCAACTCAAGCAATAGCAAAAATGCTTAAAATATCCAATAAAACAGTAGAGCAAAGATTAGGTCAGCTCTACGATTATTTCGGTATCGATACTCGCAACCTAGATAGCGCCAATCCTAGAGTGATATTGGTAATTGCAGCTTTACTTAAAGGCAATATTGATGAAGCTTCTATTAAACGCTTACATAAAGAAACTTCAGTAGAAAGACTTAAACGTATTTTACAAGAACCAGAATATTTTGTACAAAAACTTGGCAGACCTCAAACAATAATTAGTTAACGTAATTTAGCAAAAAAATCTTGCAATAGTTTCAAACATTCCTGCTCCAAAACTCCACCTATAATTTCAAGCTTAGAAGTTGCTAATTGATAGCGCGAACCGAAAGCTCCAGATTTAGCATCATAAGCACCAAAGACCACTTGCCCTACATGACTTTGGATAATGGCACCAGCGCACATAGCGCAGGGCTCCAGGGTGATATAGATAGTAGCGCCACTAAGATTCCAATCACCATGCTTAGCTGCGGCTCTTTCTAAGGCTAATAATTCAGCATGAGCCAATATAGAATTACGGCTTTCGCGTTCATTAAGCGCCTGTCCTAGTATTTCGCCATCTTTAACCACCATCGCCGCTACAGGCACTTCAGCAGCATTAGATTTGGCTGCGCTTTCTATTAATATGCGCATATAGTCTTCGTGAGATTTCACAGCTAAATGTTATTATAGATCTTCGTGCAGACTATCCCCAAGCTTAATTTGCAAACAATACTAGAGCCTATTAAGCCAGAATTGGAGAGACTCGAGCAAAGACTTCTCAATGAAATAAGCCCAGACTCTAGATCACTCACTACTATAGTGCAGGATATTTTTCAGGCTGGAGGCAAAAGACTAAGACCAGCAATATCCTTCCTCGTATATAAAGCCCTAAGTGAATCATCAAGCCAAGATGAGAAACTTTACTTAATTGCTGAAATTAGCGAGCTAATACACACAGCATCTCTAATCCACGACGATATTATCGACAACTCACTAGTGCGCCGTTCTATGCCGACTCTCAATAGTAAATGGAATAACGCTATTACTGTTGTGAGCGGAGATTTTATGTTCGCCAGAGCTGCGGTGAATCTAGGTAAACTCGATATCAATGAGATAGTCTGCCTCTACGCCAGCGTGCTTGAAAACCTCTGTGCTGGCGAGATAGAACAGATAGAGCATAAATACGACACTGAACTTAATTGGGATTATTACTACACTAAGACCTACAAAAAAACCGCATCATTAATAGAAGCCTCTGCTGAGTCCGTAGCAGTGCTACTCGGTGTGGATATTAGTACTAGAGAAGCAATAAGAACTTACGGCTATGAGCTGGGTATGGCATTTCAGCTTATCGACGATATACTCGACTACACAGCTAGCGCAGAAGCTTTAGGTAAGCCTGCTGGCTCTGATCTTAAAGACGGGCAAGTTACTATCCCAGTTTTAGTTACACTTGAGTCACTAACTGGAACTGATAAAAATAAATTTACTGAACTAATCCGCAGGCTTGCCGAAGGTGAGGATACTTTAGAGCAAGCGCTCACATATATAAACCAAGCAGATGCTATTAATAAGTCAAAAATCATAGCGGTAGAATATATCACCAAAGCCATAACAGCATTAGATTCTATAAAAAATTCAGAGTATAAAACAGCGTTAAAAGATCTAGCAAATTTCGTACTTAGTAGGTCTCACTAATAGTAAACTCGCTTAGTATCGCATTGAAATCTTCAGCATACTTAATGTATGACTGAGCAAAATGCAAACTATCTTTAGAACCGTAAAAATCACGCATCATATCGTTAACCAGTTCCTCATCAAAATCCACAGCAGTAGTGTTAAACACTGATTCAAGACTAATTAATCCAGATTCTTCAACTCTGTCTAGAAGTACAGTTTCACGCTCAGCAATTTCACAAACTGAATCATCACGATAAGCAAGGCTAAGACCTTCGTATTTCTCCCAACTAGTACGAGAGCATTTAGGCTTAGAGCCACTAAGGCTAACGGCTTCACAGATGGACTGATTTAGCCTGCCACATACATAAATATCCTTAATAACTAGTATTTCGGTAATTAATTCGTCTAGGTTCTGTTTACGCATTCTACTAGTCTCATTGACATAATCCAGATACCTTAAACTCCACCATTTGGGCTAGGCATTGTGGGGTTTAGCGAAGCTATTCATGATGCACTCGCCCACGGCAGCGCATAAACGTGACAAATGTCACGTTTATGCTGTATAAGTGTATTTGCGTGAATTTACTAAGCACAGTCTATCCAACAGTCGAAGCTCCCTGGGGCAGCTGGCAAATACTTGATGAAACGCCGCTATACAAGGTTAAGCGCGTATTAATAAAACCTGAACAGAGACTGAGCTACCAAAGCCACGAGAAGAGAGAAGAGAACTGGTTTATTGCTGCCGGTGAGGCCGAAATAACACTAGATGGAAGCATACATAAATTAAAGGCTGGAGACTATATCCACATTCCTGTTAAAGCTAAACACCGCATCCAAAATGCCACTACTAATGAAGTTTTAATTTTTATCGAAATCCAGCGTGGAAGCTATTTTGGTGAAGATGATATCGAGCGCTACGCTGACGATTACGGTCGGGTCTAATTTTGCTATTATTAGAGCCATAATGACAAATTCAAATTATTTTTTCACATCAGAATCAGTAAGCCAAGGACACCCAGATAAAATCTGTGATCAGATTTCTGACGCTATTCTTGACGCAGTTCTTGAACAAGATCCAGAAGGTAGAGTTGCTTGTGAAGTTTA
>CAZQXM010000019.1:0-19776 GCA_964597205.1 uncultured Gammaproteobacteria bacterium | reverse complement strand
AGATCGCCATTAAGTACAGCTACTTCACCGTTAAGTGTAACTAGATCACCATTAATTACGAATACTTCGCCATTGAGTGCAGTTAGATCACTATTAAGCGTACTAATTGCAGTTGTATTCGCTGAAATATTAGATGTATTAGTTGCGATTGCTGTTGTATTAGCAGCTATATCAGTAGTATTAGCGGTAATCGAACTTGTATGATTCGCTAAAGTAGTTGTATGACCTGCAAGAGTAGAAGTATGTCCAGAAACAGTTGTATCAGTTAGAGCCAAATTACCAACCAGATTCTCAAATGCTGATTTAATAGTATCTGTAGCATCTACAGTACCAGCAGCAGCACTAAAACCAGTTAAAGCTTTACCAGTAACGGTGGTAGCACTTATAGAAGTAGCTCCTTGGGTACCAGTTACATCACCAGCAAGACCACCAGTAAAATTAGTTGCTACGTTAGCGCTGTTCGCGATAAGAGCATTACTTGCAGTACCAACAATAGATCCAGATACTACTAAGTTACCTTTAACGGTTGTCGCTACACCAGTTGTACCAACTAAAGTTAGAGATGGAAGCGTCGTGATTACTGATTGAGTAGCATTAGTAACCGTATCAGCAGTACTAGCATGAAAATCACTTGACACAGTAGATGGCAGAACTACGGCACTATCACTTTGAGTATCGAGACCAGCTATATTCGGTCTGTCTAAAATTAAAATTACAAATTGTTCAGGGCTTGAACTAGGAATATTGCCACCACTGATTTGAACTAGAATTTTTGTATCAGCAGAAACCGATGGCATCTGCACTGACACTTTATTTTTACTCACTATCGTTGGACTGAGAGTAGTAGTAGTACCATCAGCAGTTTTCACAACTACGCTGACTGGGTTCACTGAGGTATCAAGCTTTTTACCACTAAGAACTAAGAATTCTTCTTCAACAACAGTGTTTGGCACATCGCCCATAACCCTTGCGCTAACGGCCTGCAAAGACAAAAGCCCAACCAAGAAACTAGCAAATATCCTACTCATACTAATCTTTTCTCCCATTTAGGTTCCCCAACCTGTAATCTGTATATCTAACCTTTATTAAGAGCAGGTTAAGATAGAATTACAAAGGGGAAACCCCTATTTCTTGACAAAAAGGCAACAAAAAATCAAAAAAATTTGCGCTAATTCGGATGACAAATTAGAACTTTATTCTAATATTGAGCTTGATCTTGGTATAGCAAGTCCAGTCAATAAAATAATACTTCCAGCCTTCTGCGATTTACATTTTCACTGGGTGCAGGATGAAATTAGTCTTGCTAATAAATCAAATCTCTTTGATTGGCTAGCTAATTCTGCCTATCCAACTGAAGCACAATTCTCTGATCCTAACAAATGCCAAAGCACCCTAAAACAATTTATCCCTAAATTAATTAAGAGCGGCACACTTTATGGTGCTGTTTATAGTAGTTTACACCCAGAAACTGTAACTGAATTTTTCGCAGCGCTGCCAGAGGCTCTACGCGCAAATTTTATAGTTGGCTCACCAAATATGGTCACGGCAGTGCCTGATTATTTATTAGAAAGCGTAGAGGCGAGTATTAGTAAAACTAAATTACTTGCTCAGAAATATAAAGAACTCTATGCTGTCAGTCCAAGATTTCTACCTTCAGTATCTATAGAATTGCTTGATGAATTAAGTAAAATTGCTATTGCTAATAATTCTTGGTTGCAAACACATTTAGCTGAAACTCAAGACCCTATTGAATCTGATTGGACTTTATTAGAAGCAACTCGAGCATTAAGTCCTAAGACTATCCTTGCTCACTGTCTCTATCTTGACAAGAAAGGCTGGCGAGCTATTGCCAAGAGCGGTACTAAGATCGCTCATTGCCCAAGCTCAAATTCAGCTGATCAGGGTTTAGATTCTGGTTTATTTGATTACCAGCGCGCAGAAGCTGAAGGTATAGACTGGGCTCTAGCTAGTGATATCGGTGCTGGACCTTACTTATCGATGTTAGATGTGATGAAAAGTTTTATTACTGAACATAAAGGCAAAAAATCAGCCACTGTAACTAAAGCCTTATATAGAGCTACCCTGCGCGGCTGCTCCATACTAGGTCATAAACAAACTGATGATAGTTTTGTTGTTGTTAATGCTGAGGGGATTAATCTAGAGCAGAAACCTGAATTTATACTTGAAGAATTACTTTCATTGCCGCGCGAAGATCTGGTTACTAGAGTAGAGGCGACTTATTATCAAGGAAGAAGCCTAGTGTAGAATTGAATATAGATGGCGGCTAAATCACTCAACCAACGCATCATACTAACCGGCGATAGACCCACCGGTCCACTACACCTCGGGCACTATGTCGGTTCATTAGCTAATCGGGTTCGCTTGCAAAACGAACAAGATGCTACCACCGGCAAACACCGTTACAAACCATATATTCTTATCGCTGATATGCAGGCACTCACCGACAACGCTGAGACCCCTGAAGTAATTAGCGAGAATTTACTCAATGTCGCTATCGATTATTTAGCTGCTGGCATTGATCCTAGCCTTAGTACTATTTTTATACAGTCAGAGATTCCTGAGATTTCAGAACTTACTATGTATTTGCTCAACCTTCTGACTCTTAATCAGATAGAGCGTAATCCTACTGTTAAAGAAGAAATTCGCCAGAAGGGTTACGAGGGGAAGATTCCAGCAGGTTTCTTTATCTATCCAGTTAGCCAAGCTGCTGATATATTAGCTTTCCGCGCTGATCTAGTGCCTGTTGGCGCTGACCAGATTCCAATGATCGAAGATACTAATATGGTCGCGCGTAAATTTAATCAGGTTTATAAATGTGATGTTTTGCGCGAGTGTGAAGGTCTAGTGCCGCGCGAACATGCTCGCTTAATCGGCATCGATGGTAAAGCCAAAATGAGTAAGTCTTTAGGCAACGCTATATATCTAAAAGACGAAGGAGACGAGCTTTGGAACAAGGTTAGACAGATGTACACTGATCCAGATCATATTAAAGTGGAAGACCCAGGTAAGATTGAAGGTAATGTAGTGTTCACCTATCTAGATGCCTTCGCGCCGACTGATAAACGCAGTTATGTAGTTGCTATGCAAGATCACTATCAACGTGGTGGACTTGGTGATATGAAAGTGAAGAAATTTTTATTCGAGATACTTGAAGCCGAGTTCGCTGCGATTCACAAGCGTCGTCGTGAATTCGCTAAAGATCCAGCGGAAGTAATGAAAATCCTCAAACGTGGTAGCCAAGAGGCACGTGCAGTAGTGCAAGCAACCCTAGCGGAAGTTAAGAAGGCGATGGGGATAAATTATTTTAGTACAGCAAAAACGTGACTTAGGTCACGTTTTTGCGCTGTCACAGCGAGTGCACCCTCTAGACTTCACTATTCGCCGGCGTATTCTTAAGCACAACGTCGTTCAACTCAAACTCAACACCATCTATATTAATAAGATCACCAGGCATAGCCCCCAGAGCATCTAACTCATGAAAAACCCCTAAGCTCTGTGCCACTCTAAAAAAGTGATTAAGCGACTCAAGGTTACGCAAATCCGTGATGCGCATAATGCGCTCTAGCTTGCCACAACTTAGCATCCAAACTGGAACTTCATTACCTTTTTGATAAACCTTATTAATAGTGAAAGCACTATCATCATGGTTGGTTGCAACAGTATCCTCATCTAATTGAGCTTGTTCAATATCTTTCGGTATATCTTTAAGAATCTCTGAGAGAGACTGTTTCATCACATCGAGCCCCTCACCGGTAACTGCCGAGATCGTTAGTAGCTTAAGAGGTTTAATTACGACGCCATACTCACGAACTTCACCAGAGAATAATTTAGTAAAACGATCTATTAGAAGTTTAAGCTCATCTTCTGGATAAGCTTCGATTTTATTCAAAACCAGAACCTGCGGTTTCTCAGCAAGCTTAGGGCTGTATTTAGCTAACTCTAAATTTATCTTCTTGAAATTCTCAACAGGATCTTCAAAGCCATAAGCTTCGATTTTATTGGTGCTATCTAAACGCGGGTCAGTAACTACATTCGAACCCATCAAACCCCAAACATCGACAAGATGCACTAATAATCTACAACGCTCAATATGACGCAAGAAATCAAAACCAAGCCCAGAACCACTGCTAGCACCCTCAATAAGACCGGGTATGTCAGCTACTACGAAAGCATCTCCAGAAGCTTCTTTCACTACACCAAGATTAGGACTAATAGTAGTGAAGGCGTAATCAGCAATCTTAGGTTTAGCTGCGCTGATACGACTTATAAGAGTAGATTTACCAGCGTTAGGAAAACCAATAATCCCAACATCGGCGATCATTTTAAGCTCTAACTCTAGTTCGCGCTCTATACTGCCATCACCAGGCTCAGCGAAGTTCGGCACGCGGTTCTTGTTAGATTTAAATTTAGCGTTTCCGCGTCCACCACGCCCACCTTGAGCAACCAGAACTCTATCGCCCTCATTGATTAGATCTGCAATGGTAATACCAGCAACTGGATCACGCACTATAGTACCGCAAGGCACCTTCACTGTTATATCCTGACCACTATGTCCGTAACAGTTATTACGAGCGCCACGCTCACCACTAGTCGCTTCAAAAATAGCTTTATATTGAAAATCCAATAAAGTACTCATGTCTTTAGTAGCTTCTAAATAGACACTGCCACCTCTACCACCATCACCACCATCAGGTCCACCATGAGCAATATATTTCTCACGATGAAAAGTCATCGCACCGTTTCCACCTCTACCACTGGCGACTTTAATTTTCGCTCTATCAATAAACATCTATACCGTCAGGGCTTGCTTGATAGCACCCATCTCCTCAACTAAACTCTCCCCAGAAATTTCTAATAAACTATCTACTTGCTGTTTATATAATTGCCAAAGCTCTTTAATGTTCTTATTATTAGCTTTAATAATCTCAGAACTCAATTGCTCATTGCCTTTAGCGAGTCTAGCCATACCAGTGAAACCTGGTCCAATTATGTTCTTAGCCGTCGGTACTTGGCGAATAAGATTGCCTAAACCAAGACTCAATAATAAAGGTACATGACTAATAGCAGCAGCGCATTGATCATGAGTAACTGCATCCATCACTACTAAATTCGCCGCAGCTAAATCCTGTTTAATTACTTGCTCTAATAATTCTGTACGTTCACTAGATTCTGTAAGTATCCAAGTAGCACCTTCGAACAACTCTGGGAAGCTAGCTTCATAACCTTGATGCTCAGTACCAGCCATCGGATGTCCACCAATAAAACTACTCAAACCTAACTCAGCCGCTGCTTGGCAAATACGCTCTTTAGTACTGCCAACATCACTAATAATAGTGTGAGCAAAAGCACGCTTCTCTTCTGAAGTTCTACCTTCATCGCTAGATTGAAGAATGATCAAGCTAATCTCTTCAAGTTGCTTAAGTATCTGCGACTGTGATGAACACAAAAATAATATGTCAACATCGGCAAGATCCTTAAGCTCGCGGCGATTACCACTCCCATCAAGACCTTGAGCCTGGCTATGGCTAACTACTAAAACCTCAAACTTCTCAGGCTTCTGCTTAAGGCGCTTCTCTATTGAGCCTCCTATAAGGCCAAGACCTACTATTCCTATTTTAATCTTCTCTGACACAGATAGACCATTATAGCCTAGTAGTAATTCATTTCGGTTTGCATATTGTCGTACTTAGCAGCCGCTTTGTTATAACTTAATTCAGATTCATCAAAACGCTTATAAGACTGAGACTCATTCTTAGCATCTCGTCTCATTTCACCATATGCTTTAACACCATCTACCATAGACCATATACCAGCTATAGGGAATATCATTTGCTGAACCTTACCACCGCCTAAATATGGCAGCACACTCATAGGTCCACCCATCTGCATCTGCGCTGCTAACTGCTGCGGAGTGATATTGCCATTACTAGCACCTGGCATAACTCCCATATTAGCGTTTTGATTAATGCTACCAGTGAGATTAGACATCACTGCTCCAAAGCTAGATCCAGTCGAATTTTGCGCAGCAAAAGCACTCTGCATATTGCTATCTAAAAAGGCTGTGCCCATGTTACCAGAGTATGAATAGTCGCCGTATGCAGTCATATGTTTTTCCTTTATAAATTACGTGTAATTGTTGAATTGAGTCCTTCTTGCATTTGATCGAGAAGTTTTATAACTTTCATTTGTGCTTTAACAGAACTGTTCATCTCAACGATGCGGTTCATATCCTGCACTAGATTAGTATTAGAAGCTTCTATATAACCTTGAAGTAGATGAGTCTGACCATTCATCTCACCTGTTTTTATTTCTTCTGGTCTACCAGAACTTTCTGTTGGCAAATATAAACCATTACCTATTTCTTTTAAACCATCTACATTAGGAAACGCAACTAAAGCGACTTTACCTAAATACTCACCCTCAGCACTTTCAAGAACACCACTATCTTGCAAAACTATGCCAGCACCGGTTGGCACATTAATACTCTCAGATTTAAGACCAACATCTAGCTTACCCTCCATAATCTGCTCATAAGAGATTTTTGTATCTTCTAGATTATTAGTAGAAGTGTTACTAATCGGATATCCATGCGGAGACTGCAGTTCACCATTAGGTCCTAGCTGGAATGATCCATCACGAGTATAAGCATAAGTACCATCTGGCATTATCACCTCAAAGAAACCGACTCCATCAATAGCGAAATCTAATTCTCTATCAGTTTTGCGTGGAATCCCAGTACTAAAATTCTTAGTCTCTTGGCTAATTATGCCGTGCATAGTGTCATAGAACCTAGTTGACTTAGATTTATAGCCAGTAGTGAAATAGTTATTAATATTGTCAGCAGAATGACCAAGTGAGCGCACTTGGCGATTTATAGTACTCATGCTGTTTCTAGAATATTGATTAAACATTTTTACCGTAAGTCTCCATAATGCTCTTATCAAGAACCATTTCCATTGCCATGATTCCTTGAAGAGTATCTACATGGCGCTTGATTTGCACCATATTCATAAAAGTAGTATTGATATCAGCATTAGATGCTTCAAGATTGCCTTGAGCTACGTAAGCTACTTGTCCAGGCGCACGATGATCATAGTCAATCGCTAATCTACCGTAGTACTTACCATCGGCAACTATTTCACCTTTGGCACTAACTTTAATCTCGCTAGTTTGGTAAAGTTTGATTTCTTCATCAACGTTGCGATCAATAACTACTAAGGCTTTACCTTCATGATTAACAATCTCGCCCTTATTATTAAGATAAAAGCTACCATCGCGAACTCGCTCTGGTCCATCCTCACCTTCTACTAGTAAAAAAGCGTTTGGAGCTGTTAAAGATAAATCTAAATCGCGTCCTGTATTCATCATTTGACCTTGACTACAGTCCCTAAACATATCTTTAAGGGTCTCTGAAAACAGCACAGCATCTGGGTTTACCGCCTTATAACTAATGGTGTCTATATTATCCAAATTCATCTGTAATACACCAAGCTTCCTAATGCTGGAATTCATGGCATCATGGACGGTATTGTAGTTTTTATTGAAGAATGCGGGCATATTGATAAAGTACTGTAAAAAGGTTATCGATTGGTTAAGAAAGAGAGTTATTCACTAAACCTTTTAGCTGAGCTCAGTAGGTTTTTCTACGTAGAAAACCTAGAGCCTTTCGACGTACTGGCTAGCTTCCTTGACCTAGTAACCAGAGAACTTGCAGCTGACTATAGTTTCTTGATTAGTAACGATTCTCACCACGTTTTTCACAGCACAGGTGCCAATATTGCAGTCATGGGACACTACCGAGACGAAGCTTTTATTAATAGCTGTGATCTCGATGAAGATCTTAGTTTAGGACGTAAATTAGCTGAGGGTATTTCCCTGCATGATCTCACTCAGTTAGATGGTGATCTTAAAGTCTGGGACTTGCAACAATGGGGCAAGCTCTACATTAAATTCCCAGCCAAATACTCTCAACGAGCGATTCTTGACGAGATGTCTGAGATAGTGATGTTCCTCTCAGTCTTCATGTATAGTATCGAAATTAAAGAGCGCGGCAAATTAATTAGCGGTCTCACTTCAGAGCTACGCAAAACTCTAAGACCAGATTTAGCACTAGAAAAAATCTCTAAAGCCATGAATAAATTTCTTGGCACCGAACAATTACATTTCTTTCGCAAACTTGGTGATGATGGACGTGGAAGTAGATACGAACTCTATTACCCAAGCCCAGTTTTAGAGAATGGTTCTCCAAAACTCTGGAGCTATGAACAGATTCAAAATTACGATTATTTACCCGAGAATTATAAACCTGAGATTTTCGAAGCTAAGGTCAGAGACAAGGTTTGGGGGCTTATGGTTCTGGCCAAGCCTAGCAAATGGACCAGCCTGCACAGTTCATTAGTCAGACCCTTCGCTGAACAAATCGCAACAGTATTCAACCAAAACGAATTACACAACGAGAGTTTATCGATGGCTCAGCGTGAATTCTTGCTCAACCAAGTAACTACTACCATTCGCGACTCACTCGATGTTGATCAAATCATAAAAATCGCTGCTCAAGAAATAGCACAAGTAATGGGCGTGGATGCTTGCGGCATCATTATTCTTAACCGCCGCATGAAAGGCAAAGACCAGCAATCGGTCTGGTCACCAACTGAAGACATGAGCGATAAGATGAATACCCTGCTGCAAGAAAGCATGGGCACTATTTATGCGCCTAATCTTGACAATCAAAGCATCAACGTCGGAGATTTTAGTAGCGAGAAAGCTGATGTAGCTAAATTCTTCTCCAATGAACTCGGACTTAAATCATATTTAGCTTGCGGACTTTATCGTGATAGCGGCAAAGAATTAATCGGTGTAATCTCTATAGCTCTCTATAGCCAAACCCGCAAATTCACTCAGGGAGAGCAGCAGCTACTAGAATCCATCGCTAAACAAGTAGAGATGGCATTAATGCAAGCTGCTATCTATCAAGAGTCGCAGCAAACCAAAAGACAAATGGCTTTGCTTTACAAACTCAGTAGTGATATTAGAGATAGTCTTGATATCTCGGTGGTGCTTGGTCAAATCGCTAGTAATCTTGGCGAAGTAATGGGACTAAGTAGATGCTTCGTGCGCAGGCTTTCTATCGATAATAAAGTTCTTAAGACAGAGCAAGAATTCACCGCTCCTAATATTAGTCCTAGTGCCGATATCATGTTCGGCTTCGAACGTGCTTGGATAGAGAAGCTCTCTGCTCAAAACAGTCTTACTAGCCTGAACGAATACATCTCTATTCCAAACGTGAAAGGATTATTGAAAAAAGAAAATTCAAGCTTAGCTAGAATCGCTGAGAGCATTTCACTAAAAAGTTATTTGGCGATTCCTTTGATCGCCCGCGGCAGAGTGCTCGGTACTATTAATATCCATCAATGCGATAGAGAACGTAATTTCTTACCTGAAGAAATAGAATTCATCACTAGAGTCGGCTCAGAAGCTGCTATTGCCATCGAGCACGCAGAATTATTCGAGACCATAGACAGGCTCAACAAGATGGATCCAGATACGGGCTTATACAATCGTAGATATTTTAGGATTGTAGCTGAACGCGAAATTGCTAAAGCTGAAGAAGAAAAAAGAGATATATCATTCATGATGCTCGATCTCGATCACCTAAAAGAAATCAATGATAGCCTCGGACATGATGCTGGTGATGAAGCGATTATGATGATGGCTAAAGTGCTTGAGAACACTGTTAGACAGACTCCTGTCGATGAGATTCGTAGTCGTATCTCAGATGTGGTCGGACGTTATGGTGGTGATGAGTATATGATTCTCTTGCCGAACACCAGCCTAGAAAATGCTATTAAAGCTGCTGCGCGCATTACAGCTAATCTCAAGAAAGTTAAACCTAAGGGTTGGGATAGAGAGCTGACCTGCAGTATCGGTATCGCTGGCACGCCTAATGATGGCTATGACTATGAAGAATTGAAGCGGAAGGCTGACCAGGCTCTCTACCTATCTAAGGCTAAGGGCAGGAATGGGGCGAGTAGTTCACTAGAGCTCTAATTCGTCATCCTGAGCAGTTCGCTGACGCTCACTACAGGCTCCGCGAAGGATCCCTGCAACAGTAAAACTTAAACTCTGCACTCATGGCTGAAAGCGCATAATCGACACGTCGGTGTCGATTATGCTTTGCTAAAATAAACAAGTTCCTATGAAAAGCATCGCCGCAACAATCACATCGCCAGGCGCCGCCGCTGTATCTATCACCCGCATTAGCGGTGAAGATAGCTGGGCTATTGCTAGTCGCATATTAGAACATAAAGATCTGCAAGCTTGGACTATGAAACTCACTTGGTGCATAGATCCTGCGAGCCAAGAGCGAATAGATGAAGTATTAGTACTAGCTTTTAAAGCACCGCGCAGCTATACCGGCGAAGATATTATTGAAATCCACTCCCACGGCGGACCTTATATCACTCAGCGCATTTTAGAGATTTGTTTAGAAGCTGGCGCTACTCTGGCTAAGCCTGGTGAATTCACTGAGCGTGCTTTCCTGAATCACAAACTAGATCTTAGCCAAGCAGAATCTATTATGGATTTAATTAGTGCGCGCACTAAACTAAGCAGTGCTAACGCGATTAAATTATTCGAAGGTACGCTTGGTAGGGCTATCACCGAACTGCGCGCAGAATTATTAGATCTTATGGGCGCGCTTACCGCCGGTATAGATTTTCCTGATGAAGTTGGTGATTATGATCCGGGTTTATTCAAGTCACGCTGCACTAAAGTTATAGAGCGCATCGACGAGTTATTAGCTGGTGCTAGTGAAGGACGCATACTGCGCGAAGGTTACAGAGTAGCTCTTGTCGGTGCGCCTAACGCTGGCAAATCTAGTTTGCTTAACACTCTGCTTGAAGACGAGCGCGCCATAGTAACTGATATACCTGGCACTACTCGCGATCTTATTGAAGAGACTATTTCTATTAATGGTCTACCTGTGGTTCTTATGGATACTGCTGGTATTCGCGACACAGAAGATCTTGTCGAACAGCTAGGGGTCGAGCGTAGTGAGCGAGCGATTAAAGATGCGGATTTGGTTCTCGTGCTGAGCGATCTGTCATTGCAAGCCGAAGGCGAAGCAATCCCGCGTCATCCCGAGCAGTTCGCTGACGCTCACTACAGGCTCCGCGAAGGACCCCCACGCTACAGCGAAGCAATCCAAGTACTAGAAAAAGAATTATCAGCTCTAGAAACTATCCCCTCTGAAAAACTAATTAGAGTAGGTACTAAACTAGATTTACAGTCTAGCGAGTCTAATGCCTATGATCTTTGTATTTCTACTTTAGCTAAAACTAACATCGCTAAACTCAAAGAACTAATCTACAAGCGCGCCCTACTGCAGCCAAGTAATAGTATCAAAATCAACGAACGCCAAGCTGATCTATTGCGCCGTGCTCGCGCTCATCTAAGCCACTCACTAAGTGCACAGAATCTTGCTCAGGATTTTTGGACTATAGATCTTAAATCAGCTATCGCTGATCTGGGTGAGATTACAGGTGCCGTGCTGACTGAAGAGCTATTGGATAATATTTTTGCGAGATTTTGCATAGGTAAGTAATATAATTAATCAAATGCGCGCCAGTAAACCAAAATTCGAAGAAAGCAAAACAGATCACAGTAAACTGCGCATAGCAATTGTGCACGCGACTTGGAATAGTGAATTCAACTCAGAGATGGCTAAAGCTGCGCGCGGAGTTCTAGAGTCGCGCGGAATTACTAATATAGATGTCTATGAAATCCCTGGTGCTTTCGAGATGCCAGTATTCTGCAAGCGCCTTACCCAAAGCCTGACGCGCAAGTACGATGCGATACTTTGCTACGCAACAGTGATACGCGGCGAGACTGCGCATTTCGATCTAGTCGCGAACGAATCTACTCGCGGCATTATGGCGGTCGCTACCGAAACTGGCGTGCCTATACTTAATGGCATACTAGCCTGCGAAAATGAAGCGCAAGCTTCAGCTAGAGCAAGTATCGCCCATGAGAATAAAGGTGCGGAAGTGGCGTTAAGTGCGCTGGCGCTGCTGCATGAGCTTAGTAAAATTAAGTAATCCCTGCGGGTTATGTTATATTAATTGTTCAATTGATGACTTTATTTCCAACAGTCGGAACTTGTACTTACTATGACACCTGGCTAAGAGGACTCAAGCCAGAAGTCAGGGCTGCGCTTGGTTTAAGTATCCCTCCAGAAAAATTTCTGATTAATCTATCTATCCCTCCAAATTTACTGACAAGGCAAGAAGCAAGATTTGTCCAATTTCTACTCTGCGGTTTTGATGAAAGTCCAAACGCAAGTTCTAATGATTCAGCTAACCAAAGATTAACTGATTTTGTTAGCACCTGCATGCAAGATCCCGGTTTCAGGAAATCAACTGAAAGAGCCTGCGAACACTTCACACAAACCGTATTCCCTAAAATAACTGATCCTGAACTTGTTCCATGGATGACAAAGATGAACACCGTCATACGAATATTCCTAGCAAAAGATAGTGCAGAGTTAGCCGCGTTTGCAGGTTTCCTACAAGTACTGCGCAATAATGATGTGGCTCAAGGTTGCGCTAGATATTCAGACTACGTGATAGATAGAAGTAAGTTTATGGGCGGCACAGTATTTGCTCTAGATGCAGCTGTAGATCGCTTTACTAAAGAATCCCCAAGTTTTGGCATTGCTTTAAAAGACAAAATTCAGAAATATCTACAAGCATCTCCAGAACTACAAGCAGCCTTTACTACTTGGCAAGCGCAGCTACCGCCGGCTGCCCGTTCATAGCTTTAGTAAACTGCGCGAAGAGATAATCACTATCATGAGGACCAGGACTAGCTTCTGGGTGATACTGCACTGAGAATACTGACTTAGACTTATAACGCAAACCAGCAACAGTATTGTCGTTGATATTTAAATGAGTAATTTCTAGCTCACTAGGTAATCCCTCAGCAGCTATTGCAAAACCATGATTATGGCTTGCGATTTCTATTTTGCCATTATCAAGATTCTTGATTGGTTGATTAGAACCGCGATGTCCAAATTTAAGTTTATAGCTCTTAGCGCCGGCAGCTAGCGCAAGCAGTTGGTGCCCAAGGCAAATACCGAATATAGGTTTGTTGAATTTAGAGACTAGCTCGCGAATAGTATTAATCGCGTAAGTTACAGCCGCTGGATCACCAGGACCATTACTTAGAAATATCCCATCTGGATTCATACTTATGACTTCAGCCGCGCTAGTAGAAGCTGGAACCACAGTAACTTCACAACCATGTTTGATAAGCGAGTTAAGGATATTCTGTTTCATGCCGAAATCGAAGGCAACGACTTTATGCAAACTGCCCTGTTGGAGATTTTGCACTCGTGATTGAAAGCGCAAATACGACCCGTCGGGGTCGTATTTGCTATCAGTACGCTGCGCTGCATAAGGCTTAGAACAAGTAACAGTACTAGCAAGATCCTGTCCTTCCATAGAAACCGACTCCCGCACCTGTTTAAGCAAGTCCGCATCGCTAGTCGCATCCATAGTATCCGGTGCTATCACTGCCCTCATCGCACCTTTATCGCGCAAGTGACGAGTAAGTGCTCTAGTATCCAGACCCATAATCGCAGGGATACCCTCACGCACTAAAAAATCATTGAGACTTTCTTCAGCTCTGTAGTTACTAACGATAGGACTGTAATTCTTAATCACTAGTCCGCGCGCAACACTTGCTTTCACCGAGCGAACTGGCTTATAACCATGAGCGCCCCAATAGAGAGATGATTCTATATCTTCTTGATTACAACCGGTGTTGCCGATCTCAGGGTAAGTGAGCGTAATAATCTGACCTGCGTAGCTAGGATCAGTAAGTATTTCTTGATAACCGGTCATGCCGGTATTAAAAACTATCTCCCCAAGTCCCAGAAGCTCGGCTCCTAGGCTTCTACCCTTAAATATTCTGCCATCCTCTAAAATTAGACGCGCCACTAAAATATATATTCTAGCGCATTATCAGCGATTAGAGTCGATAGCTCTTGAAATCAAGTCTAGATCAATATCGTGGAATATCGCGACATTACCAATTTGCCCTTTAGGCACTATGAATTTCAGCTTACCTTTTTCAGATTTCTTGTCGTAAGAACAAGACTTAATGATGTCTTTGGATTTGAGATCAGCAGGAATCTTATAGTTCAAGCCTAAAGCATCCATCAGATCCAAGATTTTTTTGGTGCTTGGAGATTTAAAGACGCCTAGTTCTTCACCAAGGTAGCAAGCACAAGCAAGGCCCATCGCCACTGCTTCACCATGACTATAACGATGATACTGAGTTAACTCCTCTATGCCATGCGCGAAAGTATGTCCAAGGTTCAGGTGCGCACGAATTCCCTGCTCTTTCTCGTCTTGAGCAACTATATTAGATTTAATCTTGAGACAATGCTCTATCACTTCTACTAAGATCTCAGGATCTTTCTCGCGAATCTCAGTAGCGTGCCTACTCACGAAACTAAAGAAACTTTCACCTAAAAGATCATCCCATTTAGCTCCTAGAACTGTGTATTTAACCAGCTCTCCGAGCCCGCTACGATATTCTTTCTCTGGCAAAGTGTCCAGATTCGCTACATCTATATACACTAAGCGCGGCTGATAAAAAGTCCCGATCAAATTCTTACCCTGCGGCACATTAATCGCAGTCTTGCCGCCTACAGAAGAATCAATCATCGCAAGCAAGGTAGTAGGCATCTGAATATAGTTAATGCCACGATAATAAGTAGAAGCAGCGAATCCCACTAGGTCACCCACTACTCCACCACCTAAAGCAATAATGGAATCGTTACGTTCAAACCTGTTATCAAGTAGGTTTTGTAAGATTTTCTGGTAAGAAAAGAAATTCTTAGCATCTTCACCATCTTCAAGCACTAGAGTGATTAATTTAAAGTTACTTTTAAGCCTAGCTTCAAGATCTTTTAGATAGTGCTCAGCAATTGGTTTCTGGCTAACTAGCATAATCTTCTCGCCTATAGGCATAAGCGTCGGATCAAAATTATTCATGCTATCGAAAATTATCGAATAGCGCATTGGTTTTTCTGGAATACTAACTTTAAGTTTATAAGTAGCAGATTTCTTCAGATGAAGGGTTTCAATGATCTCTCTAGCGATACCTTCAACATCCTTACCTTCGGTTTCTACCTGCAAGTCGCTATCCATATAGGCTTTCTTGCGTTTCTGCCAAAGTTGTTTAAGAGTCTCCAAGGGGTCCTCAGCTTGATTCAATAAAGGTCTAGCTTTACGACGTTTAACACGCTTGTATAATTCTTCAGGCTCAGCTACTAGAGCAATTAGTTTAGAATGCTTGCGCAATAGCTCACGATTATCATCAGCGACTATAGTGCCTCCACCAAGCGAGATCACTTGACTTTTGTCTTTGCAAACATCAGCCAGCACCAAGCTTTCCAGCTTTCGGAAATAATCTTCTCCCTTCTCAGTAAAGATCTCATTAATAGAAGTCCCTTCACGCTCCTCAATCAAGCCATCAGTATCAATGAACTTACGTCTCAAGAGCCTAGCTAAAGCACGGCCAACTGAGGATTTACCGGAACCCATTAGTCCAGTTAGGGCTATATTGTCGCTATTTTTGCTGCGATTCGGCATTGTTTTTTATTGTCGCATGTCATTGCGAACGAAGTAAAACGTCATCCTGAGCGAAGCGAAGGACCCATTATTAGCAGTATGGGGGTCCTTCACCTCGTTCAGGATGACACTTCGTGTCAATTGCTTCGTCGCGGAGCCCGTAGTGAGCGTTAGCGAACTACTCCTCGCAATGACAACCAATCAACCTAGTCCAAATGGTTGATTTTCAAGAATCCCTCTCAAGCCCCATCCCAGTCATGCCGTTACTAATACCTGTACAGGGAAAAACGGGAGAGAACAATGGTACTAGATATATTTAAAAACATTAGATTCATGCAAGCTCAAGGCTCAGCACCTAAGCTTATGGAATGGACTCAAGGCAACTATGGCTTGCCTAGTAATTCTAGTCATCTACTAAGCCTTTTGCGCTTAGTGAACTCAAGTAATTTCGATGCGGCTTCTACTGCTTCAGCAATGCGCGGAGATATAGAACTGACTCAAACAATTATGCAAGTAGCTGGTATTGATTTAGATCAAAGCAGCATAGAAGAAGCGGTGCGCAATGTTGGTCGCAATATTCTTAAATCAAGCGTTGAAAAAGACGTAGCGCGCAGATATAAACGTAGTTGCTCAGGCGTTAAAGCTAAAGTAGCTATCATTGCAAAAAATATCGCTCAGTGGTGCAATAGCCAACACGTAGAGCTAGCTTATATGGCAGGACTAATCTCTGAAATTCCAGAGATGCTTATGGAAGGCAGAGATCCTGAAGCCGCAGAAAAAGTAAGAGAGAGAGTAAGACAAGGTAGTTCACGTAAAGAAGCTGAACTGATTGAATATGGTTTCGACAGAGATCAATTCGCAACTAAACTCTTCAAAAATCTAGGCATGCCAGAAATGGTTATCGAAGCAATTAGACGCGATGAGCCTAGCTCTAAAAATAAAGAACTATATTACATAGTTCAGTTCGCAAAACGCATAGCTGAGGATTTCTCAGATAAGAGTAAAACTCCTAGCAGCATTTGGAACAGATCACAGGAAGATATCCAAAGACTACACCTTAATATCACTAAAGAAGAGTGGTCTAATAAAATTAGCCTCTTATTCGTCAACGCGCTTGAGTTTGACTTAAGTTGCTAAGCAACTGCTAAAATAACGAAGTGGGAATTTTGCGCCGTATGCTAGGCGCACAAGCCCGAGGTGCCGGAGTTGACTGATCTCGTCAATGAGGACACCGAGGGCGAAGTGCAACGCCGCAGACGGACAAAAGTACCACCTCGCATGAAACATCAGATTCACTTTGGAACAGACGGCTGGCGCGCAATAATTGGGCGCGAGTTCACTCAGGATAATTTAACACTGTTCAATTTGGGTCTCGCCGCATATATTTTAGATACATATGCCGAAGGTACTCCATTAGTTCTTGGTTATGATGCGCGCTTTATGGCGGATCGCTTCGCTGCCTATTCGGCTAAGCTGATGAACGCTTTTGGCGTGCCGACTCTAAGTCAGCTAGGACACTGTCCAACACCTGTGATTGCGCATGCTGCGCAAACTGGTTGCGGCGCTATCGTATTCACGGCTAGTCACAATCCGCCTGAGTATATGGGCATTAAATATATTCCAGAATACGCCGGACCTTCTAGCCTAGAGATCACTAATGCCATTCTCGAGCGCATCAATAATATCGCTAACACTGTCGAGATCTATGGTCTAGGCAGCCGCAGCACTGAAGAGCTCGTGAAGATCCTAAATACTTATAGGAAGACTCCGACTGCTGCTACCAACAGTAATATCAGCGCCTATGAGGCTTACCGCAAGGACTTAGATAAAGTTATCGATTTCTCTGTCTTACAGAAAAGCAACGCTAAAGAAAAACTAACTGTAGTCTACGATCCTATGTACGGTGCTGGACGCGGCTTTACTGACAAACTGCTTAAAGAAGCTGGTTTTAACGTTGTAAGCATCCATGATATTCAGGATTATAGTTTCGGTAATTCACTACCTGAGCCGCGCGAAGACCTGCTCACTGAACTTAGAGATACTGTAATTCAGTCTGGTGCTGCTTTCGGCGCTGCGAATGATGGTGACGCTGATAGATTTGCGATGATGAGTAATGATGGGGGTTTCTTTCCAGCGAACAAAGCTCTATCTATTATTCTTAAATACTTACTTGAAGTTCGCGGCTATAGAGGCACAGTGGCGCGCACAGCAGTAACTACTCACCTGCTCGATGAGATCGCAGCTAAATACAACTGCAAAAGTATAGAAACACCAGTAGGTTTCAAATGGCTCTGCGAGGTTATGCGCCGCGAGCCTACGGTGATTGCTGCTGAGGAATCAGGCGGCATGAGCATGCTTGGGCATATCCCTGAGAAAGATGGTTTGCTCGCAATACTAATGATGGCTGAAGTTCTTGCTGTCACTGGCAAACCACTAACAACTCTATGGAGAGAAGTACAAGAGCTAGTAGGCAAAAACTATTACTATAATCGTCTCGACCTGCATATGGACGGCGATGTCAAAAATAAATTTATCGCAACTTTCGCTGATCCATCACTACGCGAAATTGCTGGCTATAAAGTAGTGCATATCGATACCAAGGAAGGTACTAAAGTCTATCTTGGCAATAATAACAGGACGACGACGCTTGGTTCAGTTCAAGGCACTTGTGAGCGAGGCGCTGGAGTTGACTCAAACGTCAATGAGGACGCCGAGCGAGCAAGTAACGCAGAAATGAGCCAAGCGGATAAGTCCTGTGCTTGGTTCCTAGCTAGACCTAGCGGTACTGAAGCGATGTGCAGAGTATATGTAGAAGCGAATGATGAAGCGGTGCTAGCGAAGATTTCTAAAGAGCTTGAAGCAATAGTTGCGAAGATTTAATATATTCCCAAACCGGCATCAACGCTATATCTCCAGCCTGCGCCGCTAAAACCAAATTACTACCGTCAGCACTCAAAACCACAGCTTTATCAGTCTTGTAAATTTCACGCGCCTCAATTAAACCTTTGATGCGAATATCACTATCTACCTTGCGTATACTTTGCGCAGATTCTATAACCTGCACTAATTCAACGCCACCACACTTAATTACGAAATCACATTCACGCTTAGCCTTATGATAATGAACCTCGACTCCAGACTGCTTCAGCTCCAAGAGAACAGTATTCTCTATCAAATTCTCAGAAAGCCCCAATTCTAGTCCTAGATTTAAAGCCCGTGCTAAACCATTATCAACCACATGCACTTTAGATTGAGATGTAGAGTTCTTAGCACTAGAAGCTTCATCAAGCAGAATAAACAACCCAGAAGAAACTAAAGCAACTACATAGTCTCTAATAGTATTAATCGATGCGTCCAAATCCTGTGCCGCCTTGTTATACGAGAAGCGCTCACCGATAGAACTGATCAAATATATTGCTAAACGCTTAAGAATATTTACGTTACGAATCTGGTGCTGCTCGACTACATCGCGCATCAGCACTGAATCTAAGTAAGCCATATAATCCATGCCTGCACCATTTAATAGTGCTAGTCCGCCCTTCTGCTGATACTCAGCGAAACTCAAAGCCCCGAAGTTCTGTTTAGTAGCTTTTACCCATTCGCTGTAACTCAGCGGGTAAAGTTCAAGCACACTGGCTCCGCAGAAGAATTCAGCCGCACCCTTACCAGAATAGCTAAGTATAAATTTGATTTTTGGTAGTGATCGCATCCACTCGCTCAAACCCGCGCGCTCATCGTCAGCCAGCACATTAATACCCTCGATAAATATATAAATCTGTCCGCTTGCAACAATTCGCTCAGCGTAAACAGCCAAAGCTTCCTCGATTAAAACAAGACTAAGAGAATTAATAAAACGGTGATCCTCAAGATCTATGTAGAGAATTTGTTTACGCTGACAGCTCTTGATTAGCTCCGCTTGCAGTTCTCTAAGCACTGTAGTCTTGCCACTGCGACGCAAGCCCTCTAGAATAGTAATTTGGTTTCGAGTAAGTTCTTTAGCAAGCCTTGCTGCGTGTGATCTCTGAAGCAGCTGAGGCAGAGGCTGGTGAAAAAGCTCGTTTTGCTCTTTAAGCACAGCAAATATCTGCTCTTTATTAAGGCTGAGGCTGCCGTTCAT
>CAZQXM010000018.1:0-19842 GCA_964597205.1 uncultured Gammaproteobacteria bacterium | reverse complement strand
ATGGTGCGCGCTAAGCCTTATAACGAGCAGTCTTTAACGGCGGTTGATGAGTCCAAAAACTTTTTAACTAGCATTGCTAAAGCTGGTTCTATTATTCCAGCTCAGCTTACTGCTTTAGAACTAGAACTAAAGAAAAAATATAAATCTGATTTTAGTCTTAATAAAGATTTTTTCAAAATACATAGTTGGGTAGCTAGAGATATAGATGGTAATCCTACTGTCAGCCAGGATTTGCATTTACAAGCCTTAATGCAAGAACGCGAGACTATTCTAGTTAGCTATAGAACTGATGTGCAGAATCTTTGGCAGAACCTGAGTGATGATTTTTCAAGTTATCCTGAGGTGCCTTCTAAAACATTTTTCAGCTCAGCAGAATTTAAGCAAGAGTATTTAACTCTTATAGAACAGTATCCTGATGCGGTGAATCAACACCAGGCTTATAGGATAGTTTTAGAATATCTAGTCCTCAATCCACTCGATAAGGCGATTGAAGAATTGCGTTATGAAGGTAAGCTAGCAGATTTTGATGTTGAAAGCCAATTATTAAGACCACTTCAGCTAATTAGAGCAAATAAAGAAGGTATCAATACCCAAGAGATAGATTTCTTGCTTAAGAAGGTAGAAATCTTCGGTAATTTTGGTTCCAAAGGGCACACTAGGCAGGGTGCGGAAATTCTTCAAGAATTAATGACGATTTTTACTGGTCTGACTACTCTTGATGATAAAACTGAATTCATACTTAAAGACAACAGCGCTAAAGATTATGTCAGTACCGCTCGTGAAACTATTAAACACGGCTCTTCCAAGAACTCTAAACGTCTAACCCAGACTTTGGATCTTATTGCTCTTGTGCGCTATGGCGGCATCGAGAGACAAATTATTAGTATGAATGAGAGTTTTGAAGATATGCTCAACACTCTGGTTATTGCTAAGTGTATGGGTTTATTTATTCCTACACGTTCTGGTTCTTTGCCGCAGTCTAGTCTTGAGATAGTGCCACTCACTGAGCGAATCTCTGATTTGCGTAATTCTTATCAGTGTACTATTGATGCCTTGCTCAATCCCGCTTGGCGAGAGTATCTTATCGCTCAGCAAGGTCGTTTTATTAAAATGCGCGGACCATCAGATAGCGGCAAACAAAACGGTTTTATAGCAGCACAATGGGAAATGTTTAAATCAAAACTTCAAGACTCGCTGGTCGTTGAGATTTTTAATGCTTTTCTTAGAGCTCATGTTTTTGAAGATACTACTGAACTTTCTATTTGGACTAAGCTGCGTGATAAAAGTCCAGTGGCTGAAGCCGCTTTTAATGCTTTTCAAGCGCTATTCGATAGTTTCTCTGGTGCCGAAAAAGTCCTATGGCTCAAATCTGGTTTAAGCAGAGTTAAATTAGTTAATTTTGATGGTTGGGGTGAGCCGATAGAACGTGGTGGTGGATTAGAGTTTAGGGATACAGTAAGATTCACTCAGCCAATAGCATCTAGTTCTATTTATGAGCGTACTTTGCAGGGCGGCGGTGCCCAACAGTTCGGCTCTGCGCCGCGTACACGCAGAGCGGTGCGTGAATATATTCAAGGCTTACTAGAATTGAGTACTAGATCTATAGCGTCGCGCGACGCTAATCTTGATAAGCATTGCTTTACTTTAATTCCGGCAGCAGAATTCACTCGTACTATGGATAGCCTATCCTATACACTGCGCAAAACCTTGCGTAATGAAGTATTCGGTATGGATACTGAGCTTGATGATGTCTGTGTTGACGAGGCGAATCTGAGACTTTATTTTAGACATGTAATTAAATCACCGCTAGTCTATTTAGATCATTTCAATATCGCTAGCAGACCTACTAGCCGCTCTGGTTCTAAGATTAAAGAACTACTTGAAGCGAAAGATTACGATTTTAGTCTTGATAAGCTTGCTGCTTTATTACCGGTCCCTGAGATACTTAGTATGCTCGCTGATATTCGCGCTATCCCTTATGCTGCGATGTTTAGCTTAGTGGGTGGTAACCATGTATCTTTCTATGGTTTTGCTGCGCTTGAAGAAAATACTATCGAGGAGATCAAAGATTATTATCAGCGCAATGATGCTAGCCAAGAGCATCTGCTAGTAAGGCATGTAATAGATTCTCTCGAGAAAGGTTTATTTACTATGGATATGAACTGCTATGCTGCTGCTCATACTATTGTTGAGCGTGCTACTGATGCTAGTTATGATCCTAAGCAAGACCCTCTATTACAACGCTTTGTGCAGGCCCAGACTTCAGCTAGAGATTTTGTTGCTCGCATTAAAAATTATCCTAAAACTAAAAATTGTTTATTAGAAGATCTTTTATTAGAGGATGCTGAGACTCGCGATCTACTTAGAGCTAGGCGCAATGATGCCGCAGTGCCGCGCATCGGTATAGCTATCGCCATGGCTAGAATTATTAAATCTGCCGCCCAAAAAGGCTTAAATCCGCTTGATGTTCGGAACATTAGTGTTGCTCAGCTCGACCTACTACGTAAAGCTTTTGCATCCGGAGCCTCAACCTTCGGCAACGGCTGTATAGATTAACAGAGCACTCTCTTTTGACGCATCTCTGCGTTATTTGTTCGCTCGGTATCCTCATTGACAAGAGCAGTCAACTCCGGTACCTCGCTCACAAATGCCTTGATCTGCGCCAAAATAAAGTGCTCTGTGATTGAAAGGCTCACCAAAATCACTGCGTATCAGAGTTTAAATAGGTATTACTCGTAAACAACTTGTTAAATAAGGCGTTTTAAGGGTATAAAAGGAACAAGACAATGTACAACCCAATATTCGAGCTTGAAGACAATAAAGAGCGCGATAAAGAACTTAAATCTTTACGGGACATGATTTGCTACAGGGCCGGCCGCCATCAGTTAGCTGATTTCGCTAAGAAATTTTCTACTTTTGTAAAACGCCACCCTATGACCACACTTTCTATGGCTGCTATACTTGGCCTTGGTCTTGGAAGCAAAAAATAAACCTGGCAGAGTTATTAAAGTTCTCGGCATAGTCAACATCAGCCCGGAGTCTTTCTCTTATGCACATGATCCAGACACTAATTGTTTTGACCAAAAAGTTTTTAGTCTTGCTACTGAGCTACTTGATGTAGGCGTTAATGCTCTTGATATCGGAGCGGTATCCACTAGACCTAATTCTTCACTAATAGACGAGGCTCTTGAACTTAAACGTTATCAGGATTTTTTACCGCGTTTAGTAGCGGCTCATCCTAGTGCTCAAATCTCGCTAGACTGCTTTAGGCATCAGGTTCTTAAGCCACTATTAGAGACTTATTCTGTCGCTTATGTCAACGATGTTAGTGGCTTTACTAATCCAGATTTAGTTCGACTGTTAGCAGGCTGCGAGGCCAAAGCTATAGTGATGCACTCTAGTGGAGGCTTGCCGGCTTTAGCTAATGTTGCAGATGATTATTACACTGATGGTCTCTATGATGATATGGCTAGATTTTTCTCAGCGAGTATTGCTTTAGCTACTGAGCATGAAATAGATATGAGTAGATTAATTCTCGATCCCGGGCTTGGCTTTGCTAAGAATTTAAAACATAGTTTAGAGATATTAGCTTTGATACCTCGATTGCGCGCGGAATTCGGCATGCCAATACTAGTCGGCGCTAGCCGCAAGTCATTCTTGATGCATTGGTTTGAAGCAGCTTTATCCAAGTTGGGCGCGCGTGATTATAAGCACGGTTTATTAAGCGCTTTATTAGAGATAGCTGAAGAAGAGTCTGGCTTAATATTAGATCAGGATTTAATTGCTGAGGATTTTTTCAAGCAATTTCCGCCTGTAGATACTGAGCCTAACGAACTAGAACTGCGCGATAAGCTCAGCTATCTTTATAACCATTTAGCTATAGATGCTGGGGCTGGGTATTTGAGGGTGCATAGTATGAAAGCCTCTGTTCTATGATAGAATGATCTCCCCTATGGCAGAAAATCTTGATCTAGAACTTCATAATAAGATTGATCTTTTAGGTAACGAGCATAAAGAGATTCTCAATCGTTTTTTAGATTTGTTTTTTACTGAAAACCCGAAAGCGATAAGAAAAACTGTAATTAATAATGTTATGGATCTATCAGAAAAAATGAATAAATTTGCTTATGAACACGGTATGACAGAGGAGTTAGCAGAAAAAATTCTCAAGAAACAAATATAAATTTATGTGGGGACAATTAGGGGACAAACGTATAGTGATAGACACTAATGTATTAGTTAGTTTCAATATTACTCGTGGTTCTACTAGAAACACAATCAGCAAACTAGTCCAATATGTTTTGGATAACTCTATTTTGTTGTTATCAAATGAAGCAGTGGCTGAGCTTGAAGAGATTTTATTAAGAGGTAAATTAAGAAAGTATTTTTCTGAAGAAGAAGCTCGTCAATTTATAATCTCATTAAGATTTTTAGCTCATTTTATAGAGATTAATGAAAAGGTTTCTATATCAAGAGACCCTGATGACAACAAAATCCTAGAGTTAGCTATTAATGGTAAAGCTGATCTAATCATCACTGGTGATGATGATTTACTGGTATTAAAAGAGTTTCGTGGTATTAAGATCCTTAGTCCTAGTCAAGTTTTTGAATTAGGATAATATTAATGGGTTAGAATGTTTAAGAACCCTATAAATGCAAGTGGATAACCTAAATCTCAGCGAAATAGAAACTAAGCTTATAGAGCTTGCCACTAGTGGCGACGCTGAATTTAGCCGTGCTACTAATAGTCAAGAACTAGAACAATTACGCGTCACTTATTTCGGTGATAAGAGTTATATAACTAATTTGCGTAAAAACATGCGCGCGGTATCTAATGAAGACAAACCTAAACTAGGTAAAGCTATCAACGCGGCACAAGCCACACTTGATGAAGCTTTCAATAAAACTAAAACTAAAATAGAAACTAACGAACTTAACGCCAAGCTCATGAATGAGCGCATCGATGTGACCCTGCCAGCGACTGGTACTAAGCTAGGGCACATTCACCCACTAGAACAAACTACTCAAGAGATAGTAGCGATATTTAAATCTATGGGCTTTACTCTAGTGGATGGTCCTGAGATAGAGACTGGTTATTATAATTTTACTGCGCTTAATACTCCGCCCGAGCATCCGGCGCGTGATGAGCAAGATACCTTCTATACGGCGCTTAGCGAGAGTCAGGATGGCGATCAGAGTATATTACTAAGAAGTCACACCTCATCTATCCAGATCCGCGCTATGGAGCGGCTCAAGCCGCCGTTTCGCATTATCGGGCACGGCAGAGTCTATCGTAATGAAGAAGTGAACGCGCGCAAGATGCCATTCTTCCATCAGCTTGAAGTGATGATGATAGATGAGGACGTGAATTTCGGGCAAATGAAATGGGTGCTTAGTGAATTCCTTAAAGCCTTTTTCGGTACTGAGCTTGCTACTAGATTTAGACCAGATTTCTTTCCTTTTACTGAGCCGAGCGCAGAACTTGATGCGCAGTGTGTTTTTTGCAAAGGTAATGGCTGCAGTACTTGTGGCGGTCGCGGCTGGTTAGAACTTATGGGTTGCGGTATGGTGGATCCTAATGTACTTGCTAAAGCTGGCATAGATCCGACTAAATATTCTGGCTTTGCCGCTGGTTTGGGTTTAGATAGATTTACTATGCTTAAACATCGAATCAACGATATTCGCTATATGTTTAATGGCGACCAGAGATTTTTAGAGCAGTTCTAAGTTATAATTTAATTATAATGATATTTCGTTTATTACTAAGCCTATTGCTACTGAGCTTCAATGCAGCTTACAGTGCTGAAGACGGTTTTGTTGACATTGATGTTGATAGTAGCTTAGTTGGAGATTTTTCAAGCAAAGAGTTAGAGAATACAGATTTACTCACCTTAAATTATCCTGTCGGCTGTCAAGCTGTCTACCTTAATGATAATAATTTGACTTCAATTGCTTCATTATCTCTACCAACTACAGTTTTGTATTTGTTTTTGAATTCTAATACTATTAATCCTATCGGTTTTAATCTTAGTACCAGCACTATTACTTTTCTAGATCTTGAATCGAATAATATTAGTACTATTACTAGCTCAGGTTTATTTTTGCCAGGAACACTTAAAACTCTTTTATTAGGTGATAATGCGCTCACTAATATTGATTCTCTAAGACTGCCTGTGGGGCTTGAAGTGCTTGATTTATCGAATAATGAGATTAGTTCGTTGACTATTCTGCGCGCACCGAACACGCTTAAAACTCTAAGTCTAAGTGGTAATAAACTAGCGGCTTTAGGATCTATAACTTGGCCTACTTCACTGGTTAATTTATATCTATCAGATAACGCCTTTAGTTCTGCTGCTGATATAGTGCTGCCAACTACGCTTGAGTACCTTAATATCAGTGGCAACCAGCTTACTAATCTTAGACGCTTGAGCTTGCCTAGTACTCTTAAAACCCTGGTCTATACTGGTTCTGATCTGACTAACATTAATGGTTTGATTCTAAATACGTCGCTCACTACTTTAGATTTATCATCTAATAATATTAGTCATATTGCAAAAGGTGTTTTACTAAGTTCCTTAACTAGTCTTGATTTAAGTTCTAATGATATTAGTTCTATTAGTGATATTTCTTTACCGACTTCTTTAGTTAGTCTTGATTTAGCTACGAATAATATAGTTGATATCGGTGATCTATCTAAATACACTAAACTCAAAACTTTAAATCTGGGCTCTAATGAAATTGTTGATTTAAGCTCGGCTACCTTCCCTACAGCACTTAAAACCCTGTCACTAACTGCTAATGCTATTACTACTTTATCTGGCGTAGAATTCTCAACTAAGCTTAAGAGTTTAGATCTTTCAGCTAACGATATTGTTACTCTTACTGATCTATCTACTCTAACAGTGCTTAAAACTTTAGATTTATCTGATAACGCAATAGTTTCCCTTAATGGTTTTGTTTTGGCTCCAGCACTTCTAGAATTAGATTTATCACTCAATGATATTGCTTCAGTCTCTGGCTTTAGTTGGCCAACTACTATAACTACTCTTAATCTATCTGATAATGAACTTGTCTCTGTAGATGGCATCACTTGGCCAGAAGCAGTTACAACCCTGAATTTAAGCAGTAACCAAATCACTGGTTTTAGTACTATGACTTATCCCGCTAAGCTCAAGAACCTAAATCTCTCAACTAATCTGATTGACTCGGTTTCGGGTGTTATCCTGCCTAGCTCGCTTAAGGTGCTGGATCTATCTAATAATAGTCTTGTTAATGTCGATGGACTTACAGTTACAACTAACCTGCGTAAACTGATACTTACTAATAATTCGATACCGACAGCTAATCGTAAAACTATACGCAAGCAGTTTAAGAAGTTTCCGAATTTGAAGATTACGTTTTAACCCTTCGCCTTCGCAATCGCCTCTTCAATGGTTCCCACCATATAGAACGCTTGCTCAGGAAGATCATCGTATTTACCTTCCAGGATTTCTTTAAAGCTCTTGATAGTATCAGCAAGTTTCACATACTTACCTGGCATACCAGTGAAGATCTCAGCTACGTGGAAAGGCTGTGACAAGAATCTTTGGATTTTGCGGGCGCGATAAACTACTTGTTTATCTTCGTCACTTAATTCATCCATACCGAGAATCGCGATGATGTCTTGCAATTCTTTATAACGCTGAAGAATATTTTGCACGCCGCGCGCAGTGTCATAGTGCTCTTTACCTACTATGTCTGGCTTCAATGCTGTCGATGTAGAATCCAATGGATCTACCGCAGGATAAATACCAAGCTCAGCGATTTGACGCGATAGAACCGTAGTAGCATCCAAATGCGCAAACGTAGTAGCTGGAGCTGGATCTGTAAGATCGTCCGCTGGAACGTAAACCGCTTGTACTGAAGTGATAGAACCGTTCTTAGTAGAAGTGATGCGCTCTTGCAGCTGACCCATCTCATTGGCTAGAGTTGGCTGATAACCTACTGCTGAAGGCATACGACCTAATAGCGCTGATACTTCAGAGCCCGCTTGAGTGAAACGGAAAATATTATCAACGAATAATAGAGTGTCTCTATTCTCTTCGTCACGGAAATACTCAGCCATAGTAAGACCAGTAAGACCTACGCGCATACGTGCGCCTGGTGGTTCGTTCATCTGTCCATAAACTAGAGCTACTTTATCGATAACGCCAGATTCTTTCATCTCGTTCCATAAGTCATTACCCTCACGAGTACGCTCACCAACACCAGAGAAAACAGAAATACCTTCGTGTGCTTTCGCTACGTTATTAATAAGTTCCATAATTAGAACCGTTTTACCTACGCCGGCGCCGCCGAATAAACCGATCTTACCGCCCTTAACGTAAGGCTCAAGAAGGTCGATAACTTTAATACCAGTTTCGAAAATCTCAATATTAGTACTCTGTTCGCTAAGCGCTGGTGGTTGACGGTGAATTGGTAAACGCTTCTGTACTTTTAAGTCTTCACCCTCATCGACAGTCTCGCCGATCACATTAAAAATTCTGCCAAGAGTGTTGCTACCAACTGGCACAGAAATCGGCGCGCCAGTGTCGATAACATCAAGTCCGCGTCTAAGACCTTCGGTACTACTCATCGCAACTGTGCGTACACGGTTGTCGCCAAGAATAATTTGCACCTCTGCGACGATTACTACGTCTTTGCCTTCAGTGTTTTTGCCTTGAATTTGCAGGGCGTTATAAATATTAGGGAGTTTACCACTTGGGAACTCTACGTCGATCACGGGGCCTATCACTTGGATAACTTTGCCGGTGCTGGTTTTGTCTAATGTTGCTTTACTCATCGTACTGATTTTACCATCAGTATTTTGTTAGACCATGCGGCTTTAAATTCATTTAGTTTTGTTTTGTAGTTTGGCAGCAGTCTCACGATTGACCTTGTCAGCGAATTGTTTGATTTTATAGATGCTGAGTATGAAACCACAGAGTGCTCCAATCATGATGCTGGTGGTGAAGTGCTGACCTTGCATTAAGTATTTACTTACTGCCCAGCCGATGAAGATTGTAGCGGGGATAACATAGGCTATATCTATTAGTTGCCACATAGTTTAATTATAAGCCTTACTCTGCGCATCTTATCTGATTGTAATTTTGTAATAATCTGGTTTTAAGCTCCAGGTAACCTAATTGTAGAAGCCTTGTTAATTTCAGTTCTAGGTAAAGTTTCAAGATTACCAAAATTCACATCATAGAACCCTGATTGCAGAATGTGGTGTTTAGCTTTAAGGCTATCCAAATCTATAGTAATAACTCCAAGGCTAGTATCTAAGAGTAATAGATCTTTATCGTTCTCTTGAGAACTTGATGGGTAAAGAAAGAAGTTGTATATAGCTAGTTTGTCATTTAGATAGATTTGATCGATACGAAAGGCTTTGATGATATTAAAATCAGTATCAGTAATAAAAACCCTAAAATCCTTAGGGGAAGCTGGTCTGATTAGCATTACATAGCGATGGTTTGATTGATCAAGTAAGGTTACATCCCTGCTTAGTGCTCCGGATGTAAATGAGTTAGCAAAATCGACAACCCCTGTAATAAAAGTTCTAGCGCTAGCCCCCAGTCCTAGAGACAGGATCAGAGCAATAATACTGACTTTAATTTTCATAGGATAATACTAGCATTAAAATAAATAATAGAATATGATTCAAGTCTTGGTTTGAACCCGTTTATTTTTCACATTATATAGTTGTGCCGCATAGACTCCATATTGTTTGACTTGTACCCAAAGCTCTTGAAACAATTTTGGTTTTTTTAGATCACTAAGCGTAACCTTACCTTGTCTTACGAACTCTAATATATTATCAAAGCGTTGAATCATTTTTTTACAACCTTCATGAAGTGATTCATCGGTGTTAATGCCAAGTTGATTGGCTAAAGCAAAAACCATCATTAAGACATCAGCAAATTCTTTTTTCATTGTTGTTTTAAGCTCTGTGGCTTCTTCTGATTTTGGATCTTTAATAGCTTTTAAATTTATAGCGGCTTCTATCAGTTCTAAAAATTCTGGTTGTACGCCTCCACCTTTTTTGGCTAATTCTCTACCACAGAATCTTCCGTTTTCACATTCAGGACCGATTAGCGCATGGAGAGGATCAAGTCCCCAAGCAAAATGTTTATTAGCAAAAGCCACCAGAGACTTCATGCGTGCAGCTGGATCCTCTATTGTGCCAATAGTTAGTAATTGACTGCTTAGTTGACTGGTAGATAACACGCATATTATCCTACCTTATTTAACTGTCTTTAAGCAAGCCTTTACCAAACTTCTTGCCCAACAGGCTTCTCATTGATTAGTTTTGGTCGATTCTTTTTGGTAATTTGCTTAACCATGGCTGCTAAATCTAAGTCTTTTATGCGCTCATAAAGATCAGCCCATTCTTTAGAGCTTAATTTCTTGCAAGTATTCTGCTTAGTTCGCTTAGCGGTCATTATACCTTCCGAATCACGCCTTTAACTATCCCCTGTATCTTCAAGTCTTGATCAGACTTAATAAAAATAGGATCCATAGTCGGGTTCTCTGGTTGCAGGCGCACGCGTCCTTCTTCTTTATAGAAACGCTTCAAAGTAGCACCATCATCATCAATAAGGGCAACTACAATTTCACCGTTGTGAGCGATATTGCGCGGTTCGATTAGAACCAGGTCACCATCAGAGATTAAAGCATCTACCATGCTCTCACCTTTGACGCGCAAGGCGTAACAGCCACTAGGGAAATAAGTGTCTAATTCTAAATACTCATCGGTATCATCCATCACTGTTAGTGGTCTACCAGCGGCGATCTTGCCGAGTACTGGTATCTGGCTGCGTCCAGTCTTAAACTCATTACTAGTAGTGGCAGGTTTAGGTAGTCGGCCGCTGCTGGCTTCAGGATATTTAGCTTCTAGGTCGCGCAAATAGCGCGCGTCAATCACTCTCACTGAGCGCGCTGAGCCGGGATTCCAAGTGATGGCGTTCTTCTTGCGCAGCGCCGTCATATGGTACTGCAAAGTGCCCTTGGTAATGCCCATCTCGGCCGCAATCTCGTCGAGAGTCGGTGGGTAATTGAATTTCTTGGTCAACTTATAGATGACATCTGCGGTTTCTTCTTGTTTTGGTGATAATACTGTGCTCATACTTATATACTATCATATATAGATATGGGCTGTCAAGGGTCGGAAAAATAAGTTGTTGAGCCAGTTCGTTTAAATCCTTTGTTCAATGACTATGTTTTTAGGATATTTTACTTGAACGGTGCTTTGATCAGCCAAATACTCAGCTAAACTCATACCCTCAGAATCTTTTGTTACTAGATCTTGTTTCCAAGCTAAATATTCTGCTTTGCCAGCTAATTCAATTTTGTCTACTCCACGTACTGTATACATAGGATTTAGTCTAAAATCTATTTTTTGAAAAGCTACAACTCTTTGAAGATGTTCCTCATGAATATCAGCATCACCATAAAAGATTCTATGGAATTCACCAATATTATGAAAACCTAGCTTTTTGATTTTTTTATCAACAGCTTCTTTTAATTTTGCATCTGATTCATTTTTAGATTTGGAGAGAGCCTCATATTGTTGTCTGTTAGGAAGGAGGCGGTTATTATTTATTGCGAGTATAGCTTTTAATAAAATTGCTCTCAAAGAGAATTGTTGAGCTAGGTATGGTCTCGATATGATTGTTGGTAGTAGGTTTTTACTTTTTATCTTGCTATTGATTAAAGCGAAATATCCAAGTAGAAATGATCTAAAATCTTTGAGATTTTTAAATTCGTTATCTAAATTTGAGGAGCTTAGCTTTGAACCTTTCTCTAGAGTAGGACCAAGATTACTTACTATTTGGAATTCTTCGCCTTCGATTTTTTTTGCAGTTTCGCTTTCTGCGAAATGTAATTCAGCTAATGTATCTTGTTCATTTTTGGAAACTACGATTTTGCCAACATCATTTACTCCATCTGCTAAGCAACGTCCTTGGATACTTTTAAAAAATTCTATTTTTTCTCTGACGAAATTTTGGAAACTTCCTATTGTAGTTGGCTTAGCTAGAGCAAGTATTTTCTGGCTAATAGCCTGTGGTATTCGTTCAACTGGGATAGCTGGAACAGGGTCTGTTTTTTTGTGCTGCTTTGATGTAGAGCCTAAAAGTCTGTCAAACCAAGCAAGCAAATTTCTTAATATGGTTAAGTTAGCTGTTGTAACCTCATAGGCTCTTCTTAAGTCCCAGAAATAACGATGTCCTGTTTGAATAAGTTCTGTGCCTGCCAAAATTTACTCCAAATAATACCCTAAAGCAAGAGATATTTATAGCATATTATCTGCTAAATCTTCAATTATCTAAGCAAAACTAAACAAAACCAGCAACGCTAGCCCAAAATTAACCCTATGTAAGAGTTCACTTTCCCGATGCAGGCGCTCGAATTCTTCCTTCTTGTTAGCACGCATGGCTGCTACTAGTTCAGGCGAGGTTCTATAAACTAGGTGCAAACTAATAGCAACGATAGCTAAAACTAGAATAGAACTTACAGCCAAGCCCCATTGAAAACCAGTCACGGTCATAAATATAAATCTATCAACGATGATTAGATGTAAAAGCTTAGTAGCGAGTAGTAAGAACGCAGACGCCTTAAGCCACTGATCAAAACCACTAAAGATGCTGGTCATAAGCTTGCCGGCTTCTTGTTTGCTGGCGTTGCCGAATAATTGTGGTGCTACTAAAGCGCCGAGCGTAACAGTGCCGCCAGCAATAAGAGCCAGACTAGCGATTTGGGCGGCGTTGAGAATCTCACCAAAAGAGCACATATCTGCCATTATACAATGATATTAGTGAGCCTTCTTCTAGCACTAGACTCCAGTTTGCAAAGCCAATCCGTGACTTTATTTAAGCGGACTGCCGCTGGCTATGAGCTAGTTGCGACTGCTGAGCAGAGAGGGACTTCTTCGCAGTTTATAAATCTACTCACCAAGTTAGTACCCGACCCGCTTGCAGTAACTGAGCTAGCGGTAATAATTGGTCCCGGTTCTTTTACTGGTATTCGCACTAGCTTGACGGTCGCTAAGACCATGGCTGAGGCGCGGGGTCTTAAGATCTACGCTATTAATAATTTTGAATTACTAAGATCTCAAGATGAGTGCAGTGACCAAGCTATTGCTTTGCGACTCAGTGACCATGATTACTATATTTCTCTTGATACTAATTATGCTAATCCAGAAACGAATTTCTATGCCGCCGAGTTGCCAGCTAATGTTACGGTGACATCAATAGAATCAGCAACGATTAAGATCGGTGACTTCCTAAATCATAATCCTAGAGCGGCTCTTAGCGCTTCAGATTTAGAACCATATTATTTACGTTTACCGCAGATCGGTAAAGCCGGTGAATCTAAAGTTCTCACCAAAACTGGTCTTAAACTTACAGTGGATAAAACTAATTTAATAGATTTATTTACTGAAGCGCAGAAGGCGATAGTTGATTTACGTTTCACTGATGCTAGAGAACTTCTCAATCTATATATCAGCCGCTTAAAAAATTCTCAAGAAGATCTTAAAGCTGCTTATGAATTATTGGCTGAAGCAGAACTTGAGCTGGGTGAACTTTCAGCAGCTAAACGTCATTTTCTTAAAGCTAATGACATCACTCAAGCAGCTTTCGTGGCACTGCTCAATGGCAAGCATCAAGAGTCTCGTCATCTTTATTACAAGGCTCCAGAATCTATTGCTAAACGTTGGGGTTTATTTCTTTGTGATTACTTGCATCCACAACACGCTCAGCCGATTGGGTCACCGGGTTTTATGGCTTTTAGGTTGTTTCTTGAGAGCACTGTGAGTTATATGATTCGTAACAAAAAAGACCGTTACGTCAAAACATTATTATCTAACTATCAAGGTCTAGAAACAGTGTTTCCTGAGTTGCGCAAAGCTATTGGCTCAGCTTATCTTGGGCTTAAACAATATCAGCGCGCTGTTGAGATTTTTGAAGGGGCTAAGGATAACTTAGGTCACGATGCAGAGTTATTTTATAAGCTAGCAGAAGCCCAGATTGGGCTTGCTGACAGTGTTTCAGCTAAATCTAGCTTGAATACTGTGCTTAAATTATTGCCCGGACATATAGGCAGCGAGAAGCTTCTCGCAACAATAGACCTCTCCTGAAACCGCCAATAACTGCGTTACGCTCGCCCTCACAAGCACAAAATTATTAGATTTTGCACTCGTGCTTAAAGCGCAGAATCGACACCAACGTGTCGATTCTGCTAAGCCTGTTCTTGACGGTTTCAAAAGAGGTCTAATGGCCTAGTCCTTTTGATCAAGAAATACATCAGATGGCCTATATACCTATAGCAGCCATCTCGGGAATAAACCTATGTATAAGGCTTATTTTATGGATATTTCCCGCCTAAATTCAAACGAAACAGCAGCGCTCGACTCCTTGCGTATAAGCGCAGAGCAAGTCAAGGCCAATCTAGCCGCTAACGCAGCTGCCAGTCAAGACGCAAATGCGTCAATAGAAGTTCCTGTAGATTCTGTAAGTCTAGATGGACTTGGGAAGCTCAAAGAGATAGTTAAGGAAGCTCAAGACATGCGTCTTGATCTTATTGCTTCAGTAAAAGCAATGCTTGATCGTGGTGAAGATTTTAGTTCAGCGGATATTGCTGAAGCGTTAGTAGAAGGTGGATTTGCGGAGTATTTTACAGAGAAATAAACAATGCAATATTTAGCAGATATCCTGAATAAAGAAGCTGATGTTTATCAAAACTATCTAGAGAATGCTACGCGTAAAAAGCAAGCATTAATTGAGAATGATTTTGAGACTCTTGAGTCTATTACTGTGCAAGAGAAAGTTCTTTCAGCACAAATTCTGAAACTAGAATCTGAGCGTTATGAATTCTTAGAAGAGAATGGTATGCGCCGTGACATTACAGTCAACGAGATCATAGCCAATCTTCCAGAGTGTGAGCAAGTAATAATACAGGCTTCAGCACAACGATTGAAAGATGCTTTATTAGAGAGTCGTAAGTTTAATGAGACTAATATGGCTTTATTAAGACAGTCATCAAATTATATCAATCACATGATAAAGATTTTTGCAAAAAACATAGAAGGTGAGCAACCAACATACGGACGAGGGGTCCAAGGTTTCAAGTCGACTAAGCTTGCAGATATAGAGGGATAAGGATACTTGGGGTAAAACAAAAAAGGGTGTAAGAGTAGGAAATGTTAACAGCTGGTTTTATTCTAATGGGTGTTCTGTGCATCTTCGGGGGCTTTGCTCTTGAGGGTGGAAACCTTTTCAACATTATTGCGGTTTGGCAAGAGTACATCATCATTATTGGTGGTGCATCTTCAATTTTCTTAGCGATGTGTCCGCAAAAGATCTTGATGCATATCGTAGCTAACATGGCTACTCCTTTCGGTGCTGATCAATATACTAAACCAGTTTTTCTTGATGGTCTTAAGTGTATGTATGAGTGTTTCGTTAACTTGAAACGTAGTGGTTTATTGAGTTTAGAGAAAGACGTGAGCGAGCCTAAGAGTAGCTCAATATTCTCTAATTATCCTAGTTTCTTGAATAATCATCATGCTTTGGATTTTTATTGTGATTCTTTAAAGCTAGTGATTAACTACAACTCAAAACCAGAAGATGTTGAAAACGCTATGGATAGTGAGCTTGAAGCTCACCACGCTGAAGCGCACCTTGGTCCTGGTGGTATTAACCGTGTAGCAGATGCGATGCCTGCAGTCGGTATTGTGGCAGCGGTTCTCGGTATCATTATCGCGATGGGTCGTATTGATGGTCCGCCAGCTGAACTTGGTCACAAAGTATCAGCAGCATTAACAGGTACTATGTTAGGTATCTATGCTTCGTATTTGATTTTCCAGCCTATTGCTCAGCATATGGAATATATTGGTGGTGAAGAAACTCAGTATTTTAAAATGCTTAAAGTAGGTTTGATTAGCTATCTTCAAGGCGCTGAACCTATTGCAGCAGTTGAGATTGCGCGTCGTTCAGTGAATAGTTATAACCGTCCTTCAGCTTTAGATTTAGAAACTTCTATTGCTGAAATTAGACCACGCTAGGTAGAGCAGCGAAATATAATTTGATTTTGCGTTCGTTTAAAGCTTCAAGTATTTTGAGATTTATCTCTTCACGCAGGCGCATATACTCGTTATAGTCAGCAGAAAGATGGTAGTAGAGTATCTCATAGTCAATATGAGTACTAGTAATCTCTTTAAGATTCACTCTCTCCAGTTTGACGATACCTTGACTTTGATAGCCAGTGATAATTTGGCTAATCAGCTCAGGGATTGTCTTTAGTTGCTCAACTGTGGTTTCTGCTGCTATGCGGATATTGAAAAGTGCTTGACGACGTTGCATCCTGCGGAAATTCTGAATGCGACTAGCTGTAAGTTCACGATTGGCGATAATTAACTCCTCACCACGTACAGATTCTAGGCGAGTAGTTTTAAGTCCGATCTTGCGCACATGACCAGAAATATCACCAACAGCAATATGATCGCCAATAGCGAAGGGCTTATCGATATAGATACTAAAAGAACTAAAAATATCATTGAGTATATTTTGTGCAGCTAGAGCGATAGCGATACCACCAATACCCAAGCTAGCAATCAGAGCACTAATATTAATACTGAAAGTTGAGAGTATTAATATTAGACTTAAGCCCCAAACAGCGATCTTAACTAGGATGTAGACACCATTGAATGCGGTTTTATCCTCAGGCTGGCTATGATCTACTCTAAGTAATTTGGATAATAAATATCCTAATAACTCTTGAATTGAAAGAGTTAACTGAATGATGAAGATGACTATAAAAGCTAAATCTAGATATCGGTGTTCACCAGTATCTAGGTGAATAGTTTTCACAGCGCAATAGAGCGCCGCTAAATCATAGAAACGGGGGTGTATATTTTCAAAAACTTTGACTAACTCGTCATCAAACTTACCTGGAGTTTTAATAGTAATGGTTTTTAACCATACAAGAATAATTTTGCGAAAGATCTTAAAAGCAATATAGAAGCCTAAGAAGTAGCCAAGCGCTATTAATAACTCTTCGACAGTATTAGCACCGAGCCTAGAGTTTAAGAGCCATTTATAGTCGTTTAGCATCTATTCTAATTTTAACCTTTTAAAGGCTAAAATGAATCAAGATGCATATAGTTGTTTATGGTGTCGGTGCAGTTGGTGGTTTCTACGGAACTATGCTGGCTCGTGGACTATCTACAGAACATCAACTTAGTTTTATTGCTAGAGCTAAAACTTTAGAGGTGCTCAAGACTAAGGGAATAGAACTAGTGCGCAGTGCAGTTAGTGATTTAGGCGAAGCCTCGCATGATGATCTAATTAAACTGCCAGTTAATGTTTATGCCACTATGGATGAGCTGCCGAGTCCAGCTGATGTAGTTTTAGTTTGTGTCAAATCCAAAGACACTATAGAAGTAGCGAAAGCAATAAAACTTAGTAAAGATGCTTATGTAGTCTCTGTGCAAAATGGTGTTGAGAATGAAGAAAAACTAGCTTCAGTCTTAGGCATCAAGAATGTTCTAGGCTGTTTAACTAATGTAGCTGCTGAGAATATTGAGCCAGGTAGATATATTCAAAAAGGTCGCTACGAAATTAGTTTTGGTGAACTACCAGAGAATAAAAATTTTAATCGCGCTGAAGAACTTAAGAACTTGATGCGCGCTGCGGGTATTAACGCCAAGACTACTGATGATATTTATAAAAGTCTTTGGACTAAACTAGTTTGGAATACTGGTTTTAACCCTTTAAGTGCACTTTATAAGCTTGAGGTTGGTCCACTCATTGCTCAGCATAAAGAAACTATATTAGCTCTGATGGAGGAGACTCTTAAGGTTGCTCACGCTCAAGGCATTATGATTCGTGATGATGTAGTCACCTGGCAGTTCGACAACACCAATACTAAGATTTGGGAGAATTTCAGAACTTCAATGATGCAAGATGTGATCGCTAATAAGCCCATAGAACTTGATGATATTCTTGGTGTGGTAATTAGGCGTGGCAGAGAATATGGAGTGGCGACGCCGGTTTCGGAGAGAGTTTTTGCTATGATAGCAAAAAGGTGACCGAAGTCACGTTTTTGCGCTCTTCACCACGAGTGCACAATCTAAGCCCTGCATACTAGTAGTTGCTATTATTGATTCTGGCAACAACAAAATTATAATGATCAACAGTTTCATCTTACTTTTAATCACTTTGCTTTCTTTTGCGCCAGTGAGCGCCGCTATTGACCCGCAGATTGCAACTATAGTAAAGCAAGAATTAGGCGCTGAACTTAGAGTAGATGGTTTAGCACAACAAGGATCTAAGCTTTGGTTATTGTTAGTACCAACCCAGCCTAAAGTAACAGAGAACCTAAGCGCTAAATTAATTAATGGCGATCTTTTATTGTCCAATGGTTGGATCTACACGCCAATTGTCACTAAGAAAAATAATCTCAGCATCAAGAGCTATGATTTTTATCCACAAGAAATCAAAAATAATATATTATCCGCAATTATTATCCCGGAATTTATTATCCCGGCGAACTTTCTCTTGCCACGGGATTTAGCGATGTTAGCTGGGCACCTACCGATAGGACTTGCTGATGTTGAGCTGGCTAGTGATAGGGAAGCAGAGTTTAGGCGCAGACTTAAAGAAGACGAAGCCAATACTATGAGCTTGCTTAGTTATGATCATAGTTCAGGTAAAATCAAATCTATAGAACTAAAAGAAACTACTACCATTACTAGTCTTGATAAGGTTTCTAAACAGCTTTCTTTAGTTACGGCTCTCAAACAATTTAAAAAAGATATTTATATCGCTGATCATAATAACGCCGTTATCTATAAAATTAAAACTGATGACAGTCTTGAAGAGTATCTTCGATTGCCTAAGAATTTAGGTATTAAGGATTTTAATTTCAGTCTTGACGGTACTTTGTTTTATGTAATTACTGCTCGTGAGTCTAAGCTTCTTATATATAAGGTAGATGGCTTAAAGCCGGTTAAGGAGTTGGATATAAGCTCTGCGGCTTTTGGACTTACTAATCTTAATGCAAGTAGTAGTGACGCAGATTATATGATTTTCGCTAATAAATCTAATGCTGAGATTGCATTAGTTAGTACTTTTGAACATAGAATCAGTTCGCGTATCAGTATTGCTGAGCAAGGTTTAATGCCGGAAGCTTTTGCTGTAGCTGCTGGTGATGTTTTTATTATTGCCCAGGATCGTATTAAAGATAGCGGAGCTAAATTAGTGGCGATGGATATTGTGAGCACTAAGTTGGATCAATTTATAGATCTTGATTTTGAGCCAATGGCGATTACTAGTTATGCTGGTTCCATATATGTAGCTGGCAACTCTAAGTTAGTGCGCCTAAACCCAGTCACCATGATGCTTGAAAGCAGCTTAGATCTTGGCACTGATCTTGTCGATCCGCGTTCTATTCATATTACTAAGACTGGTGCTTTTGCTCTTATTGCTTGTTCAGGCGCCGATAATATTGGGGTTGTAGATTTAAAAGCTATGCAATTAGTGAAGAAGATTAATATCGGTGCTAAAGCTAATCATTTACTAGTGTTATGAAGGCTCGCAGCGCCTATATTCATTTACCTTTTTGTAAAACCAAATGTCCTTATTGTGATTTTGCTTCTGAGGCGATTAGCCCCGTTGAGCATAGTAAGAAGTCCACTAAATATATTGATCATTTACTCGATGAGATTGAATTGCGTAAACCTAGTACTAGAGGCGTTTTAGATACTATATATTTCGGTGGTGGTACGCCGAGTTTAGAAAAGCCAGAAGATATTGCAAGAAT
>CAZQXM010000017.1:17959-21437 GCA_964597205.1 uncultured Gammaproteobacteria bacterium | reverse complement strand
CGTGAGTAAAGAACTGCGCGCGGGTATTTTTTGAGTAGCTCATCGTCACTGAGATTCTTAGTCGCGTCTTCTATCTCGCGAAAAACACTGAAAGCCGCATTAATAGCTGCTTTGATCTGCAGCGGGTCTTGGCAGGTTTCGATAAGCAGCATATCAGCGCCGCCATCTATTAATCCGCGTATCTGTGGAATATATGAATCACGCAAATCATCAAAACTAATATTGCCGAGCGAGACTAACTTGGTACCGGGACCTATAGAACCGGCGACATATTTAAGCGGATATTTATCAGCGACTTCACGCGCGAGTTCAGCAGCGCGGCGTGCGATTTCGTAAGTGCGCGCTCCGAGTCCGAACTCATCGAGAGTAATAGTGCTAGCACCGAAACTATTAGTCTCTACTATGTCAGCTCCTGCTTCGAAGAACCTAGCGTGAATAGCTTGGATGATTTCAGGTTTAGTGAAATTGAGTTGTTCGGGGCAACCTTCATACTGAGGTCCACCATAATCTTCAGCCTCAAGGTTGTACTCGAAAAGGCTAGTTCCCATAGCGCCATCAAAGACTATGATTTTTTCTTTGGCTCGATCGAGGAAACTTGGCATTGACTATTTGATTTTAGCGGTAATCAGGTTTATGCTATTATTTGAGGCGTTTGTTAAGAAAAGCTTGACAAAGCGGCAGGGATATAGGTATTATTTTGAGGTATGAATTGGACTTCCTATTTAGCTGATCCTTGCAAAATAATCAGAAGTCATCTTGTGGAGGAATTTCACAATATGCCAGTTGCCCCACGCTTTAGGAATGGCACTATGGCAGCGACTGTTGTTGTGCCTAGGTCAAGGACAGGGCCTTGGCTGATCAACGATGCTAGTAATCAAACTATGCTATCTATCAAATTTGAGGTTCTTAAAAGCGGAGAGGGAAATATTGATCGGAAGCCATATCTTAGATTTGAATTTAGAGATGGAGCTAGTAATGAGCTTTCAGCTCAAAGCTTTGTTTTTGACCGAATGAAACTAGCTTCTTTTTTAGATCAAATTGAGTCTGCAATTGGTATTAAAATCAATGATTTAGCTAATGGATCTCGTTTAACTGCTGCGATGTTTGATTATTTAAATAGAAGCAGTGCTACTGAACTAGCGGCGAAACCTGTTAGAACTTTGCTTTCATGGTTTAACCCCACTACTAAGCCCCCAGTCCCTGGTCAGGCGAGGGTATAGCTTTAAAGAATCTTCAAATAAAGCTTGACATATTGACCTCACCTCTGTTAACATTATCTTTATGATTCAAAATGGTTTATTTTCATGGATTAGAGAGGTTTTTATGTCTAAATTTAATAGAATTCAGCAATTGCTTGACCCTTATCAACTTCAACCAGCCTATGCAAGGATTCCCCGTCCAGATTTAGAGCGCGCACATCGCCCCTAGTTATAATAAAGTTATAACCCTAAGCTGCTAGAATACTAGCTCATGTCATCTGACGAAATTTTCTTCGATAAAAACACTCTACCTAGTAGGTTTGTAACTACGGTTCATGGCTGTGAGGGTCGCTTGACTATGCTCAAGAACCTTAAGACTGATGCGCATCCTGAAGGTTTGGGCGGCGAAGTTGAGCGTAGACCGTTGGTTTGTGTGGTGGACACTGGTAACGAATCAGCGCCTTGTAATATTGATTTACCTAAACAAGCCATCGTCGTTAAAGAAGGCGTCAAGGCTGCTGGCGGCGTGCCCTTCGGCGTGCACACTATCACCGTGACTGATGGTATCGCTATGGGTCATCAAGGCATGAAGTCGTCACTAGTCTCGCGTGATGTAATTGCTGACTCGGTTGAACTGAGCGTGCGCGGGCATTGTTACGATGCGATCGTTGGGCTTGCTGGTTGCGACAAGTCGCTACCGGGTTTAATGATGGCGATGGTGAGACTTAATGTGCCTTCGGTGTTTATGTATGGTGGTAGTATTCTTCCGGGAAATTTCCATGGTAAGGATGTAACTATCGTTGATGTTTTCGAGGCTGTAGGTAAATTCGATGCTGGCATTATGAATGCTGCTGATCTTAAGGAGATCACAGAAGTCGCTTGTCCGTCGTCCGGCGCATGCGGCGGACAGTTTACGGCTAACACTATGGCTTGCGTGAGCGAGGCGATAGGACTGGCTCTGCCAGGTAGTTCTAGCCCGCCTGCTCCTTATGATGATAGATACATTCAAGCACGCGCTAGCGGTGAAGCCGTGATGCAAGCTCTAGCGATGAATATTCGTCCGCGTGATGTTGTTACTCTCAAGTCCCTTGAGAACGCAGCGACTATAGTAGCTGCGACTGGCGGCTCTACTAATGCGGCTTTGCATTTACCAGCGATTGCAAATGAAGCAGGAATTAAATTTACTATGTCGGATGTCGGTAAAATTTTCCGCCGCACGCCGTATATAGTGAGCCTCAAACCGGGCGGCAAATATGTCGCGAAAGATCTTTATGAGGTGGGCGGCATTCAAGTAGTAATTAAAGAATTGCTCGACTCAGGTTATATCCATGGTGACTGCATGACAGTGAATGGTAAAACCATCGCTGAGAATTGTGCTGACGCGAAATTCCCAGAAGGCGAGCAGGACATAATTTATCGCTGCGCTAACCCTATCTCAACGACTGGTGGTGTGGTGACTCTGGAAGGTAATCTAGCTCCTGAGGGCGCGATAGTGAAGATCGCAGGACTTAAGTCATTGAGCCATAAGGGTCCAGTAAGAGTATTTGATTGTGAGGAAGATGCTTTCCGTGCTGTTGAGAAGCAACAGTACAAAGAGAATGACGTCATAGTCATTCGCTACGAAGGTCCTAAGGGCGGTCCCGGTATGCGTGAGATGCTCTCCACCACTGCTGCTATCTACGGACAAGGTCATGGTGAAAATGTGGCGTTAATCACTGATGGCAGATTTTCTGGTGGCACGCGCGGATTCTGTATTGGGCACGTGGGACCTGAGGCTGCTGTCGGCGGACCTATAGCACTATTGGAAGATGGTGACATAGTGATTATCGATGCTATGACTGGTAGGCTGGACGTGGAACTTAGTGATGATGAGCTCGCTCGCCGCCGTGCTAAGTGGAAACCACGTGTTAATGATTTTCAATCTGGTGCTCTGTGGAAATACGCACAGCTAGTGGGTCCTGCTTCTGAAGGTGGAGTGACGCATCCTGGGGCGCGTGCTGAGAAACATATCTACGCAGATATTTAGGCTAGTTCATCAAAATCAAAAAAGAAACTCGCATTTCTACTTTCAGTGATGGATAAATTACTGCGCATACGTGCAACGGTATTTTGAATATCTTTGATAGCGCTTTCATTAGAGTTATCAGTCGCTGGAAACTCTTCAGCAATAAGTCCGAACTCACCATGTTTTTTGTAATGGCTGATATTTCTTTTCAGTCTAATTAGGAAGTCGTTAAGATCGGAATTTTTCATAGCTGGAGCCTGCTTCTATATATAGA
>CAZQXM010000017.1:15763-17859 GCA_964597205.1 uncultured Gammaproteobacteria bacterium | reverse complement strand
ATGGATGCTGAAACACAGCTATTAGTTAGTGCTGCGGGTGAAACCGCTCCTCTTATCGAAGCGCAAGTCTTAGAGACTAGAGAACTATGGTGGAATATTCACCACTCGCCTTACGCTAAGCTCGTATTCTACACGCTGGCGGCTATAGCGATGGGGATATTTCTCTATGGCATGTACCTTAAGATCAAGCGTATTGCTGGCGGTAAACAACTCAAGAACGACAATCGTCTCGATAAACCTTTTGAGCGCATTAGAGATATGCTGCACTATGGTCTAGCACAAGCTAAGATCCGTCAGAAACAAATCCCGGGACTTGCGCACGCGGCGATATTATTCGGCTTCATTGCGCTTTGGATAGTGACTGATATTATTGCGGTGCAAGAACACTCACATCTTGGGATATATTTTTTCCAAGGTACTTTTTATAAAATAGTAAGCGCTGTCGCTGATTTGGGTGGATTATTAGTATTCATCGGTGTAACTATTTTCGCTTTGCGCCGTTACGTTTTTAAATCACCTAACCTCGACAATACCCAGAACGACTGGATTCAGCCTTTATTTCTTGGGCTTTTCGTGATTACTGGTTTTATGCTTGAGGCGTTCAGGATGGCAGCGACCGGGCAAATCGAAATCTACGCACCTATCGGTGCTGCTCTTGCTAAATGCGTAGAGTTTATGACACCGCAAGATATGCAAGCGCGTCACGCGACGCTTTGGTGGTTCCATAGTATTTTGACTTTCACCTTCATCGCGCTGATTCCTTATACTAAGTTTCAGCATATTCTATTGTCACCAGTAACTATGTTCTTCCGCAGCGGTCGCGCGCGCGGTCAGCTCTACACTCCTTACAGCCTGCTTTCCATGATGGAAGCTGAGGCTGAAGGTAAAGAAATGGACGAGAACGACTTCATTATAGGAGTCGCTAGTTATGAGGATTTCAGCTGGAAAACTATCTTAGATAGTGAAGCTTGCACCGCTTGCGGTCGCTGTCATGTGGTCTGCCCAGCGCAGAACACTGATAAACCTTTATCACCTAAACATCTAATGCTCGATATTAAGAAGCTCACAGAGAGCTCTGATGTCTATGCTGAAATCACCACGGATGTATTATGGTCTTGCACTTCTTGTAATGCTTGCGTTGAAGAGTGTCCAGTATTAATCGAGCACGTCGATACTATTATGGATATGCGCCGCGGACTTCTCGCTGCCAATAAAGCACCAGCGAACCTGCAGGCGACTCTCAAAAACATCCGCACTAAATCTAACCCTTGGGGTCTAGATCCTAATGATAGAGAGAAATGGATCGCTGAACTCCAGTCTGAGAGCGGCATTAAAGTTAAGCTTGTACGCGAAGCAGGTGAGTTTGAGTATCTATATTGGGTGGGTAGTCCGGGTGCTTATGATGCGCGTAATATTAATGTCACTAAAGCCAACGCTAAACTCTTCACTAAAGCTGGCATAGATTTTGCAGTGCTCGGTAATGAAGAGAAATCTTCTGGTGATATCGCCCGCCGTGCTGGTGACGAAGGACTGTATCAAGAGCTAGTAATAGAGAACGTCGAAATCATGAAAGCTTACGGCGTGAAGAAGATCATTACTCAGTGTCCTCACGTCTATAACACTTTCAAGAATGAGTATGCTGACTTCGGGCTAGAAGGGATAGAAGTGCTGCATCATAGTGAGTTACTCGCGGACTTAATCCAGGCTGGCAAACTAGTGCCCGAGAAGCCAGTCAATGAGACCATTACCTATCACGATCCTTGCTACCTTGGTCGTTATAATAGAGTCTTCGATCCACCAAGGTTTATTCTTGAAAGCATACCAGGCATAGAACTTAAGCACATCGAGCATGAGCGTGAGAAGAGCACATGCTGCGGTGGTGGCGGTGCGCAGATCTGGTATGAAACACCAGGTACTCAGATTAACGTTATGCGCTTTGAAGAGCTCAATAAACACAACCCTAATAAAGTTAGTGTTGCTTGTCCTTATTGCAGCATCATGTTAAGTACAGCTACGACAACAGCATTCCCTGGTACTAATATCCCTGAGATAGAAGATATCGCCATTACGCTTGCGAAGGCTGTTCTTTAATTCTA
>CAZQXM010000017.1:12637-15663 GCA_964597205.1 uncultured Gammaproteobacteria bacterium | reverse complement strand
AAAGTTCTTGCTTCTGGAGTTTTATCAGAATGAGGAGATGGTACTTTTACTGCAGCTAGTTTAGTCGCTGCTCTTGGTTGAGATTTATGCTGCCTAAATGATTTACAGGTACCACCTTTTGTGCTTTTTTGATTTTTGGCTTTGTATGATCTTTCTTTTTGTGCTTCTTTTAATTCAACTAAGATTTTAGTTTCAACTGGTAGTTTTCTTTGTTCAATCAATTTTAATACTGAGTTAGAAGAGGCAAGACTAAGTCGGCTAAAAAATATCCAAGCATCTCGAGCTTGACGAGAAAGTTCGAAATTTATATCATCACTTAGTTGTCGTAAAGTTTTATCAATAATTTTTTCTAATTTATTTCTATCTCCTGGATCAATTAATCCGGCTTGATTTAGTAGGACTAGAGCTTGCCTGTCTTTATAGAAGTTTGCTGGTAGTTTTAAATGAGGATATTTTTTGGCTAATAGGGCTAAACTATATTGAGCTTGTCCTGTAGTAAATTGAACTTCCTTGCGATGAAGGCACTTTAAAGTTTTCGGGTCTAGACCAAGGCTGGTAAGTTGACGATTTTCGCTATCGCTAAAACCGTTACCTCTGTCAGGTTTTGGTTTTTTAACCAGCTTGCTATGAGGTAGAAGTTTTCGGGGGGTATGGTTGGAGTTGAGACGCACATCTAAGATAATAGCATTGATTGTTTTAATGACAGGATTTTCAGCCTAAAATAGCCTATTCTCAGCTTTTTTTGTCGCGCAACTGCTATAATTGTCGCGTAACTCCGTAAATATGTCGCGTAAGAATGCTAATCGTGAGCAATTAATATTAGCTCTTTTTAAGGGGCAGGAGGGTTTGAGTGTCGCCGAAGTGCAAGAGCTTTATAAGCAGCATGAGCAGCTATCACACCGTAGTTTAAATAGAATTATTACGCAGCTAGTGACCAAGGGTGAACTTACGAAGCTGGGAGATTCACATGCTACCCGCTATAAACTTAGTCACACCAATCTTGAAGAGATTGAATTATATTTTCAGCGCAGTCGTGATGAGCGTGCACCAAGACCCAGATTTAACTGGATGATTTTTGATGATTTCACTAATAGGCAAATTTTTACTAATAATGAACTAGAAGATTTAACTCGGTTAACTGCTGATTTTCAAACTCGAATCAAACATTTACCACCTGCAATTATGAAGCGTGAGTTTGAACGCTTAACTATAGAATTGAGCTGGAAATCTTCACAAATAGAAGGCAATACTTATGACGTTTTAGAGACTGAGGCATTGTTGCTATATAGGCAACAGGCGCGTGGTAAGACCCAAGAAGAAGCGGATATGATTATTAATCATAAGCAGGCGCTTGATATGATTGCCTCTTGCCCAGAGCATTTTGCTGAGCTGAGCCTAGCTAAGATACTAGAGCTGCATCAAAGTATTACAGCTAATCTAAATATCTATTCTGGCATTAGAACTAAAGCTGTTGGTATTTCTGGTACTAACTATATTCCATTACTGCGTGAGGTTGAGATATATGAAGCATTAGAGAAACTAGTTTTATTGATTAATTCTAAGCAATCATGTTTTGATAAATCTCTACTAGCAATATTGATGATTGCTTATATTCAAGCTTTTGAAGATGGTAATAAGAGAACTAGTCGCATGCTTGCTAATGCTCTTTTGATGGCTTATACAGCGTGTCCCTTATCGTTTAGAACTGTTAATGTGCTTGAATACAAGAAAGCTCTAATGTATTTTTATGAGCAGAATGATTTTAGTTATTTTAAAAAACTATTTATTGAGCAGTATGTATTCGCTGTAACTAACTACTGGCGCTAAAAACGCAAAACCCGGACGTTTTAAGCCCGGGTTTTGAACAAGAATCCCCACCGATGTATGCATAAAATATGCCCTTGTGGCTGACTCTTGAAGGTCAGTGAAACTATTGATATTAGTGAATTTTGTAGTCTTGCTAGGTTAGGTGAGTTTAGCCCTTATGTTTACGAAATTTGCTGTAAACTCACTCTCGGATCCACCCTAGTAAGCAATATATCCGCTAGAAGATTACCAAGCAGTAGCATCACACTTCCGATCAGTAAATTCGCCATCACTATATTTATATCCAGCTTGCGCGCTGCTTCTAAGGTTAGGTAGCCAAGTCCAGGGTAGGAGAGTACCATCTCTATTAAGGCTGAACCGACGAAAAGACTAGAAAATTCATAACCCAGAATAGTAACTAATGGATTGATAGCATTGCGCACAGCATGCTTCACGATAACTGTAGTTTCGCTCAGTCCCTTGGCACGGGCGCTGCGTATATATGGTTCATCAAGCACATCGAGCAAGTTTGCGCGCATTTGTCTTTGTATAGAAGCGAGTCCTAATATAGTGAGTATGATTACTGGCAGCGCCAGGTGACGAGCTAGATCTATTAATTGTTGCCACCAATTTAGTTCTTCGAACATAGTACTAGTAAGTCCGCCAATAGGAAACAAACCAGTATTAAGTGCGATAAGTAGTCCGAAAATCGCCAGTACGAAACTTGGCATAGACATAGAGCAAGCACTCAAAACCCCCAGCCCCAAATCCAGTTTAGAACCGCGTTTCACAGCAGCGATCACGCCGAGCGGCACAGCAATAGCCCAAGTCGCAAGTAGAGCCAGAACATTGAGTATTAGAGTGTTCCAGAGTGCCGGCTTAAGTAATTCTACGACGCGACGATTATTTTGCGAATAACCGAAATCACCGCGTAGTATATTACCGAGCCAAACACAATATTGCTCGCTAAAGCCTTTATCTAAGCCAAGGCGTTTTTCTTCAGCAGCAATGGTGTCTTTAGATATAGAAGGATTGAGGCGCATATCAGCCAGGGGGTCGCCAGCACTTATGCGCGTTTCCTGCATATGGAAACCTAATACTGAAATTTCAGGTATGGTGAAATTCATTTTCATCACCGCAAAGGTAATAAAACTTACCAAGAGTAAGAGAATAATAGAATTAAAGATGCGGCGGATAATAAATGCCAGCATAGTAATAAT
>CAZQXM010000017.1:2819-12537 GCA_964597205.1 uncultured Gammaproteobacteria bacterium | reverse complement strand
AAACCTAATACGTATCGGCGTTCCAACGAAGCCAAAATACTGGCGGAACTGCCCCTCTAGGAACCTGATATAGTGTTCTGGCACTAGTTCTGGGTAGTTGGTGAATAATAAGAATTCAGGCGGCTCAGTGCCAACTTGCGAAGCATATTTGATTTTGATAGCTTTTTGACCAATAACAGGTGGCGGTGTGTAGATCAATATGTCAGATACCACTTTATTGAGCATGCTGGTGCTGATACGTTTTTTACGTTCAGCTTGCACTTCTTGAATCAATTCCCAGATTCTATCAGTGCGCTTACCGCTTTTTACTGAGATAAATTCTTTAGGCGCGAAATCTACGAAACGTAGCTTGTAATCTAATTGTTGTTTGTATTTATGCAAGTATGCGTTCGTTAGTGAATCAGCATTTTGTTCTGGATTAGCACCTTCAGCGGCATCCTTGAGTATGCGCTCAGTGACTAGATCCCATTTATTGACTAGAACTACACAACCTTTACCACGCTCGTTAATTAGAGAAGCTATACGTTGGTCTTGGTCACTGACTATCTCCTCTTCTGAGCCATCGATAATTAATACCGCCACATCACAAGCAGCGATCATATGAGTGGTGCGGATATTTGAATGACGCTCCACGTCTTCTTGTACTTTAGATTTACGGCGCAAACCAGCGGTGTCAACTAGCTCGTAGTCTTGACCATGGCGGGTGATACGCATATCTATAGCATCTCTAGTGGTGCCGCTGATGTCACTAACTATAGATCTATCTTCACCGATTAGTTTATTGAATAAACTAGACTTACCCACGTTAGGTTTACCTACTACGGAGACTCTAATAGGCTGCGGACCTCTTTCACCAACAGCTGCGAGCATATCGGGGTCTAGATCAGAGCTGATCTCATTGAGCATATCAGAGAGTCCGTGCGAACCATGCAAAGCACTAACAGAATAAAGCTTCTCGAAACCAAGTTGATAGAACTCATGGATAAGCATTTCTCTATCAGCACTATCTACTTTATTGACAGCAAGATAGACTGGAAGTTTTACTTCTTTGCGCAAAAGCTTAGCAACTTCATCATCGTATTTAGTAATGCCAGAAGTTACATCAGTTAGAAAAATTACTGCATCAGCCTCATTCACTCCAGCTAATACCTGCTCGCGTATACTCGGACCGAATGAATCGTCGTTATCCCAAGTTAAACCACCAGTATCAATAACCGTAAAAGCTCTACCATCCCAATCAAAATCCAAAGCTTTGCGGTCACGAGTGATGCCGGCTTTTTCGCCGACTATACAGACGCGTCTACCTACTAGGCGGTTCACCAGAGTGCTTTTGCCGACATTAGGTCTGCCTAATATTAAGATCTTGAGTCTGCGGGACACGCGGGGTCTAATTGTCGCATTTAGCCCCCAGTTGAGCCATTAAGTTAATACTAATCTCATTATTAGTGCTTATAAGCCTTAGATTGATATTATTCAATATGATCAGCCTCTTATTTTATGGCGAAGATATTAATCATTAAACTCAGCGCCCTTGGTGACATTGTTCATGCTTTACCTGCTTTGCATTACTTAAAGGATAACGTGCCCGATTTAAAAATTGATTGGTTTTCTTATCAAGGTTTTGCTGCACTTATAAAAGATCAAAGCGCTATCAATGAATTAATTACTCTTAAAGATAGAGAACTTGGTTCTCTTATCCATGCGATACAGCAACTGCGTTCTAAACATTATGATCTAGTGATAGATATGCAAGGCTTAATTAAGACAGCAACACTAGCTAAACTGAGTGGCGGAAGAGTCTTAGGTTTCGCGCAGCCGCGTGAAGCAGCAGCGGCACTACTCTATGATCACAGTATAGATATTGGCATCTGGAATTCCAATGAGAACCATGTTATCGAAAATAATCTTAAGTTAGCCGAAGCAGCTCTTAAAATATTAAAAGTCACAAACAAGCCTAGTAAAATCAAATATGGTTTAGTTGCTACTGAACCTTCTAGAGAGCATAAAACCCAAATAAGACGCAAGATACAGGAGCTTTGCCTGCTGCCTGCTACTACTTGGGAGTCTAAGTTCTGGCCTAATGAATATTGGGTGGAGTTAGCGTTGAGACTATATCAGAAGCATAAATGCAATATTCATATAGTTTGTACTAAGCATGATGATGAGATAGTGCAACCACTATTAGCTCAGCTTAAAGAGAGTTGTATCCCTGTGATTTTGCATCAAGATTTTAAATTGAATCAATTACCAAGTTTCTTTAGAAGTATGGATTTAGTTATTGGAGTAGATACTGGTCCTTTGCATATTGCAGCAGCTACCGTTGAGCCAGCCAATACTCAGATCATGGGTATTTATGGTCCGACCTCACCACGGCGCAGTGGTCCTTATGGTTTTAAGACTGTGAGTGCGGAAGATTTGTTCGAGCATAAGCCGATGAACAAACGTAAACTTAATGAAGATGCAAGTATGCGCATGGTCTTGCCAGAGCTGGTTCTCTCACGCTTAGGTGATTTTTCGACTGCTATACTTTAGGCATGACCTTTGATCCTATGGGAGCCCTTTTTGTAGTTATTAGTATCGCTGTTATTACGGTACTTATTATTGTTCATGAGTTTGGACATTTTCTTGCAGCTAAATATTTTGGTTTCCAGACACCGATTTTCGGTATTGGTTTACCTTTTGGTCCAGCGATTAATTTATTCCATCGTTGGGGCACTCAGTTTAAATTTTATTTTCTCTTGATTGGTGGTTTTGTTAGTATCCCAGAACTGGGTGACGAGTCTAATCAAGAAGAGATCAAACAACAATTAGGTGTTGAACTAAAACCACTTAAGACTTTCCCGGTTTACCAGCGCGCAATAGTTGCTAGTGGTGGCATAGTTTTTAATATATTATTCGCGTTCTTACTCACTATAGTAATGATCGCTACTATTGGTCTGCCGCATGCTGTTGCCAGCAATACTATTAGTGGTTTTGGCTCTGAGACTTCTGCTGCTCGCATAGCAGGTCTGCAGCCAGGCGATAGGATAGTCTCTCTTGCTGGCACAGAACTGCATAATGGTTCAGAACTGAAAGCCGCTGTAGTTAAGCACCAGAAAGAATCTGTGCAAATAGTAGTAGAGCGCAAATCTGAGCGTCTAACTAAAACTATTCAATACGAAGAAGGTTTAGGAATATTACTAGGACAAGAAAAGCATTATATGAAGTTTAAGAATCCATTAGATTGGATTATTGAGGCTTTTAAATTCACCGTGAATACTTTAATAGCGATGGTGATTTCTGTCATCGGGCTTTTACTAGCATTAGTGAATAAGATTCTTGCTGCTATATTTCCTTTTATACAACAACCGATCTCCGAGCTTGGTGAAGTTAAAGGCATAGTAGGTATAGTCCAGCTCATCAGCCAAGATATTCAAGCTAATGGGCTGATGATTTTAGAGTTCGCTATTTTGCTTAGCCTCAATCTAGCTGTAATTAATTTATTACCTATACCAGCGCTTGATGGCGGACATCTAGTGTTTATGCTGTATGAAGCGATTGCTGGGGCTAAGGCTTCTGAGAAATTTCAAGCGATTGCGATTCAGGCTGGATTATTATTCCTGCTGAGTATTATGGCGTTGACTACTTTTAATGATATTAAGAATTGGATTTTCAGTTAGAATAAAAGTCATAACTCATAGCTTAAAGCGCATAATCGACATCAATATGTCGATTATGCTCAGGCAGCCGTGCCAATGTTCATATCATGAGAACTAGAAATATTCATTCCATCTCTTATCCACTCTCTGCTTGATTTCATCAGACATCTGAATCAACCCCGGCCATTCTCTAGTAAAACCTTCATCAGCCCATTTGCGCGTAGCATCTATGCCAACTTTAGAACCGTAACCCATTATCGGTGCGGCGTGATCGAGTATATCTAAAGGACCTTTAGTAAAACTCATATCACGCTGAGGATCAACATTACCGAAAGCATACATAGTTGCTTGATGATAATCATGCACGTTTACTTCTTTATCAAAAACTATTACTGTCTTAGTCCAAGCCATCTGACCTATGCCCCAGATGGTATTCATTACTTTCTGGGCGTGACCGGCGTATTGTTTATCGATGCTAATGAGGGCGCAGTTATGGAACACCCCATCCCAAGGCAAATCCATATCAGTAATCTCTGGGCAAATTAATTGTAATAAAGGTAGGAAAATCCTTTCTGTGGCTTTACCTAGATAGCAATCTTCCTGTGGCGGAATCCCTACTATAGTAGTAGCGTAAACAGGATTACGTTTATGCGTTAAGGCTGTTAAATGGAATTTAGGATATTTATCAGCGAGAGAATAAAACCCAGTATGATCGCCGAAAGGACCTTCAGTAACCAGTTCTTCACTCAAATCTATATAGCCTTCGATAATTATTTCAGCGTGAGCTGGAACTTGAATATCTATAGTTTTGCATTGCACCAGTTCTACCGCTTTACCGCGAATAAAACCAGCTAGTAACATCTCATCAATGCCCGGTGGTAAGGGTGCGGTGCCAGCATAGATCACAGCAGGATCAGCACCGATAGCGATAGCAATTTCCATACGCGTGCCATGTTTGAGAGTTTTGACATAATTACGCGCGCCATCATGATGTTTATGCCAGTGCATAGCGGTGGTGACATTGTCTAATTTCTGCAATCTATACATGCCGACATTACGCCCAGAACCTAAAGCATCTGGATCGCGAGTAAAAACAGAAGTGAGAGTAAGGTAGGGAGCAGCATCCTCTGGCCAGCAAGTAATAATCGGTAATTTATCAAGTAGTTCAGCTTGGGAATTAGCTTCCACAACTATTTCTTGGCAGGGAGCACTTTTTACTAGTTTCGGTAAATAATTACGCATTTCAGCGAGTTCTAATACTTTAGAGAGCTTTGCGCCTAAACCCTCTGGTACTTCTGGTTTGATTAGCTTACGGATACGATCAGCAATCTGATCATAATTAGCCCCTAGCCCCATCTCTAGTCGTTTATGTGAGCCGAGGCTGTTAATTAGTACCGGGATATCATAGATGCGTCCATCTAGTCCACGTGGCTTAGTAAATAGTAGAGCTTTATTTTTAGCTTCTGGTAATTTGGAAATGCGATCTGTGATCTCACTAATTTCAAGATGAATATTAACAGGGGTATTTACTCGGATAAGTTCACCGGCCTTATCTAAGTCTTGAATAAAATCCCCTAGTCCAGAATACGGAAAACTCATAAAAACTAATTATAATCGCCTTAATGAAGTTTATTTAATAATGTTGTGGACTCCTGATGCCGTTAGTAGCTTACAAGTAGGAAAAAGGCCAAGGTCTTGCCCTACATTGGTGAAAACCCCTAGACTTGAAACACCCGTGTTTCTGGACTAGAAAAGGAGAACTAAAGCTTGAGAAGGCTCCTTAACATAAAACTAATAGCACTACTGCTATTGACCACGCTTAATATAGCGCCTTCTGCTGCTGCCCAGGATTGGGGTGCTATGCCTGCTAACATGTCTAGTAAATTTCAGGCTTTGGATTTTAGAGATGGATCATTACCTGACTTGGCTTTATTTATGTATAACCGTGATGAGGTTATAGATCTTTCTAAGCGCTCTAAGATTCGTTTAGCTGTTAAATCTAAACCACTTTATAAATCAAAAGATCCTATTGCAAGTTTTAAAGCTGATTTATACGAAGTATTGCCTGGTGGTGATCGTTTATTTATTAGTAGCCAGACCTTGAATGTAGATAAAAAATCTAGCAAACCAGCTATATTCTACATGGATCTCAATAAGTTTGATACTAATTATAAAAACGTCGAAGTTGATCTTTACGATACTGACTACAAGTTGGTTAACACTTACAGTACGCAAATTGCTGCAAGCAATTTAGATGCTCAAGGGTCATCAGTTGAAGAACCAATTCCGGCGGCAAATTGCGACGGGTCTAAGTTCGACGAGTGTCATTTAGATTATATTTTCAGTCGTTTAGTTTTTGAAGCTAGACCGCAGAAGCAAATCAGTACTCGCGTGATTAAAGGTGATGATGGTAACTATACTATTACCTTCCCGGTTGCTCGTAATGAGTTTTCGGCGTTTACAGGCTCTACACTTGGTGGAGCAACTAAAGGCTTTACTGTTGAGCGTAACTTAGTTAGTAATGGCACTTTCTTCCTTAGTCCTAATGGCACAGCTTTACATTACAACGAACCATTGAATCAATTAGAGTTCATGTTCCCAGGTCATAATGGAGCTTCTGCCGTACTTACTCATAATGGTAATCTTGGTTTAGGTAGCGTAGTAGCACCGTCTGCGGTTCTAGAGTTAGGAGCTGGTGATGGTAGTACTTATGCACCATTGAAATTTAACCGAGCAAATCTACTGACTAGCGTTCAAGAAGGCGCTGTTGAATATGATGGTCATAGATTATTTGTTACCGTAGATGGTGTTAGACAAGCTCTTGCTTTTGGTAGTGAAGTAGAAGCGAGTAAAAGTATTGCAGTTTTCTCGGGTAATGTTGCTGATAATCAATTGCCATCGCTGATGTCGAATAAGACTATTAATAATTTAACGGTTACAGGTAATTTTGCTTTTACCGGTGGCACTCCATCTGCTGGTCAGGTTCTAACTACTGATGCTAATGGTCTTGCGAGTTGGGAGAATGTACCTACTGTAGGTGGGATTTCTGAGTTAGATGTTTTCGCTCATACTTTAAATGGTTATACAATTGGCTCACAGTCTAGCATAGCAACGATTTCTACAGCCACTACTTTGATTAATGGCTTAGCTCTTCTTGAACGTAACGCTCAGTTAGATAGAGCGGATACAGCTTTAATTGAGCTTGAAGTAGATTCTCTGGTTTCTGGTTTGGCTGATGGTAGTGTTCCAGTCTTGATGGCTGGTGATATTACTGGAGAAAACAATGGCACCACTATTAATGGTTTAGCACTTTTTGCTAAACAGCTTAAAGTTGGTCATAGCGCTGGTACTTTCACTGCTGGAGCAGGCACTGTAACTAATGGCGATACAATACTTGGTGCATTGCAAAAAATAGTTGGTAACACTAATGTTAATACTGCTAATATTGCAACAAATGCAACTAATATAGCTACTAATACTGCTGATATTGCAGCTATTGAATCTGATCTTGCCAGCGGAAATCTTGTAGTTAGTGCGAATGGTGATGTTACTGGATTAAGTTCAGCATTTACTATTAATGGTTTATCATTATTTGCTAAACAGCTCAAATCCGGTCATAGTGCTGGTACTTTCACAGCTGGAGCAGGTACTGTAACTAACGGCGATACTATACTAGGTGCTTTCCAGAAGATAGTTGGTAATACTAATGTGAACACTGCTGCTATAGCTGCCCTTGATAGTTCTGTAGATGATTTACTGAGCGGAGCTAATGGTTTTACTATGGGTGGTGATATTACTGGTCAGACTGATGCTGCTGTAATTAATGGTTTGTCTCTGTATGCTAAGCAGCTCAAAACTGGTCATAGTGCTGGTACCTTCACGGCTGGAACCGGTACTGTAACTAATGGTGACACTTTGCTTGGTGCTTTACAAAAAATCGTAGGTAATACTAACGTTAATACTTCTAGTATTGCTACTAACACAGCAGATATTGCTACTCATGCTACGACTTTAACTTCTCATACAAGTTCTATAACTTCAAACACTTCTACCTTGAATGATTTGCTGAATGGTGATCAAGCTATTCCACTTCATGGTGATTTAGTTGGTTATAGTAATGGTGTTACGCTGAATGGTTTTGCATTGTTTGAAAAAGAGCTGAAAGACGGTAATGGACTGGCTTTATTCACGCCAGGTCCTGGTAGTCAAGCTATTACTAATGGTGATACCCTGATAAGAGCTTTAGAAAAAATTGCTGGTAATATTGATAGGACTGAAGCGGACATAGTTACTACAGCGACTTTAGTCTCAAGTCATGCTGCTACTATAGCTTCACACACAACAACTTTATCATCGCATACTACTAGTATTAATTCACTAAATAGTGATGTTAGTGATATAGCTAATGGTGATTTTGCTATTCCAATGCTTGGTGAAATAACTGGTTACAATAATGCCTCTAGTATTAATGGCGTTTCAATGTACGGTAAATTACTTAAGCGAGCAGCTTCTAATGGATTGTTTACAGCTGGTGCTGGCACTGTAACTAACGGTGATAGCTTGCTAACGGCTCTGCAAAAAATGGTAGGTAACACTAATACTAATACCGCTAGTATTGCTAGTCACGCTACGACTATAGCTTCACACACAGCGAGTATTGCAGCTCTAAATGGTGACATTACCGATATTGTAAATGGCGATCAAGCGATTCCTCTGGCTGGAGAGATTGGTGGTGATACTAGTGCCGCTACTATTAATGGTGTTGCACTATTCACTAAACAACTTAAAGTTGGCGTTGCTAATGGTTTGTTCACGCCTGGAGCGGGCACTGTAACTAATGGTGATAGCTTGCTAGGTGCGTTGCAAAAAATGGTTGGTAATACTAATAGTAATACTACTGATATTGCTAGTCATGCCGCTACTATTGCATCACATGCAACAACCTTAACTTCACATACTACTAGTTTGGCGTCGCATGCAACAACCTTAACTTCACATACTGCTAGTATTGCTTCTCTTAATGGTGATATTACCGATATTGTTAATGGTGATCAAGCTATTCCACTCTATGGTGATGTAACTGGTACTAGTGCTGCTGCGACTATCAATGGATTGTCTATTTATTCTATGGCACTTGCTGAGGGTAATGGTTCAGGTCTATTTACTCCTGGTGCTGGCAATCAAACTCTTACTAATGCTGATACTTTACATTCTGCTATACAGAAACTTGCTGGTAATATAGATCTTAATGAAGCTGATATCGCCCAAAATGCTGCAGATATTGCTTTCTTGCAAAATGGTGGTATCTCTTTAGCTTTCGCTGGTGAGATTACAGGCTTCCTTAACGGAGCCGTAATTAATGGGCTAGCTATGTATTCTAAAGAATTGAGTTTAGGTAACGGTTCAGGCTTATTTACCCCAGGTGCTGGTAATGAGACTATTACCAACGCTGACACTCTACATTCAGCATTGCAAAAAGTTGCTGGCAATATAGATTTAAATGAAGCTAGTATTGCTTCACACGCTACAACCTTATCTACACATACTACTAGTATTGCAGCTAATGCTCAAAATATAAGTGATCTAGCTAATGGTGATGATGCTTTCACTCAAGTTACTCTTACTCAATCTGGTAATGGCAATGTCTTGCTTGCTAATAATAATGGCTATCTAGAGATTAATGGTTTAAGAGTAATTACTATGAACCAGATTCCTGGCATAGATCCTATTGAAGCAATTAACGTTGCTAATGGAACGCCAGCTGTAGCTACGGTAGACTATAGCGACGTTGATGGCAATGGAACAGCTGCTGTGCGCATTAAACTTACTTCTGATAAAGTTGGTGGTAGTACTGTTACTCTAAATCTTGGTACAGTCGGTCCAGATTTAGTTCCAACTTCTTATGTCATCAATGGAGTTCAGACTAATTTCGGCACAGTTCCAGATTCTCTAATAGATGCTTTTACTGTGCCTGATCAAGATTATAAAGTTTATGTAACTGGTAATAAAGTTCGCATTGTTAACGTTGATCCATTTAGTGGATTATTGGGCGGTACTAGTTATAGTAAGAAAACTATTAG
>CAZQXM010000017.1:0-2719 GCA_964597205.1 uncultured Gammaproteobacteria bacterium | reverse complement strand
AACTCATATTTCGGTGCCTACGGTGGTCAATATGTGCCGGAGACTTTGATGCCAGCTCTGCAAGAGTTTGAGCAAGCTTTTATTAAATACAGCAAGGACTCTGAGTTTAAAAAAGAACTTGGTGATTATTTGCAAAATTATGTTGGTAGAGCTACCCCACTTTATTTAGCACGCAGACTCTCAGCGACTCTAGGCAAAGGAATAAAGGTCTATCTTAAACGCGAGGATCTTAATCACACTGGCGCACATAAAATTAATAACGCGATTGCTCAAGCCTTATTAGCTAAGCGTCTTGGCAAGCAATATATTATTGCTGAAACTGGAGCCGGTCAGCATGGAGTTGCTACTGCTACAGCTTGTGCTCTCTTGGGACTTAAAGCTAAGGTCTTTATGGGTGAAGTTGATATAGCTCGCCAAGCTCCTAATGTGGCGCGCATGCAGCTTCTAGGTGCTGAAGTGATTCCAGTTAAATCTGGCACGCGCACGCTCAAAGACGCTACCTCAGAAGCTATACGCTATTGGGTTACTAATGTTGAAAGTACTCACTATATTATTGGTAGTGCTGTTGGTCCGCATCCTTATCCAACGGTGGTGCGAGAATTTCAAAAAATTATCGGTGAAGAATGTCATGAACAGATTCTGCAAGCTGAAGGACGTTTACCAGATTACGTTCTAGCCTGCGTTGGTGGTGGCTCGAACGCTATTGGCATGTTTTATCCTTTTATTAATAGTAGTGCCAAGCTTATTGGTATAGAAGCTGCTGGTTGCGGCATAGACACTGATAAGCATGCCGCTCCGCTTGCTAAAGGCAAACCAGGAGTATTACACGGCTCTAAAAGTTATTTATTGCAGGATGAATACGGACAAGTGCAGGAAGCCCATAGTATCTCAGCTGGTTTGGATTATCCTGGCATAGGTCCAGAACATAGTTACCTTAAAGATAGTGGACTTGCTACTTATGTCTCGGTAACTGATGCTGAAGCTGTAGCCGCTTTTAAACAACTCTGCTTGCTAGAAGGTATTATTCCAGCACTAGAATCCTCGCACGCTTTAGCTTACTTGCCTAAGCTAGTTGCTAGCGATGCTAAGCGTGAGCTAGTGATAGCTCTATGTCTATCTGGACGTGGAGACAAAGATCTAAAGCAAATATTGGAGTGTGACTAATATTGTGCACTCATGATGTCAAGCGCATTTGCTATTACAGGTTGATTAAAGTCTGTAATATTTCATTAGCCGCTGAGAAGCTCTTCGCGTTAGCTTGAAGTCCTCTTTGGAATGCGATTAACTGTGCGAATTGATCAGCAAGGTTAACGTTCGAGCTTTCTAGGGCGCCAGATACTATAGTAGTACCAGCGATAGAAGGTGCACTTGAATCGAAAGGTCCACCAAGCACACTGATAGCAGCTTGACCAGAGTTGGCTGATTGAGTGTAAGCATTATGACCTTTAGTATTAAGACCATCTGGGTTAGTAAAGTTAGCTGTAATTAAACGAGCAACTTTCTGCTCTACAGATGTAGAACCACCAGAAGTATCTGATGAAGCACCGAACATAACTACGGTTCCATCACCATTGATAGTATATGACAGGGTTTCAGCTTCAAGACCAGGCTCTACTACGTTGAAGAACGAAGGTACTTTAATAGGAGCCATTAAAGCTCTTACGTCAGCAGTTGCCATAAATTCTATGTCCTTAACTCCTACTGTAATATCGGCACCAGTTTGAGTTTCAGGATCTGATCCACCGAAGGTTATCGAATCTGAATTAGCAAGATCGCTGTTGTAAGCCACCCCAGAGAATACCTGAGTAAGTGATGAAGTTCCTACTTTAAGTCTTATTCTTAATTGAAGTTTAGAACCATCAGCCTCGTTGACCATTGCGAAAGTTAGTACGTTATCAGTATTCTGAACACTGGTATCTACTTTAACTGAATAGACGTCAGAACCTTCTGTATAAGTGAAAACCATCTTACCATCAGCATTCTCGGTAATTGCAAGATCACCTGGAGTGGTGGTATTTACGTCAGCACCGTCTATAAGATCGCCTCTGATACTAAGTTCTGAAAGTTTAGAACCATCAAAACTAGGACCTGAACCGCCAGAAGTAACAAGAGTAGGTGTAGGTACGTCTAAGTTACCAGCAGTGCTGTTACCATCAGTAGCTATCATAGTTGGATTATCCACATCACCAATAGCTTGGTCAGTGAAGAAAGTTACAGATGAATAGCCAGAAATATAATTATTCTTACCAGTTTCTGAATCATAAAGATTTAGACCTAGAACTTTATAACCTAATTGAGTCACAAGGTCTCCTTGAGAATCTAGGGTGAAGTGTCCATCACGAGTATATTCAATAGTAGTGAAAGATCCATCTGCTTGAGCATCTGGGCTGATAGCGAAGAAACCATTACCTTGCAGAGCTAAGTCGGTTACTACACCAGTTTGTCTGATTGCACCTTGGGCGAAGTTAGTACTTACAGAGCTTAGTACGTTACCAGAACCCACTTCCATCGGGTTGCGTCCGCCGATAGTTAAAGAAGCGCCAGTCGCTGACTGCAACACTGTCCCAGTTTGCTGTTGGAATGTCACTGATTCCGACTTAAAGCTCGTGGTGTTCACGTTGGCGATGTTGTTAGAGATCACTGATATAGCGTTCTGCTGTGATGTGATTGCTCCTGCGGCTGTAAATAATGCTGGTGTTGGCATAATGTTCTCCTAAAA
>CAZQXM010000016.1:14682-22233 GCA_964597205.1 uncultured Gammaproteobacteria bacterium | reverse complement strand
TCTAAAACTGGCCTTGGTAAATATTTATTCGAGGATCTTCCTAGTAATCCACTTGATGCTATCGATCATGATGGCGCTAGTGTCATTCTTACTTACGAGAATTTTGGTTGTGGATCTTCACGCGAGCACGCAGCTTGGGCGATCTTAGATAGAGGTTTTCAAGTTGTAGTAGCTGCGAGCTTCGCTAGAATCTTCGAAGACAATTGCTACAACAACGGCATAGTACCAGTGAAACTCACTGAAGCAGAGATTAATGAGATTGCTAACGCGAATGCTGAGATAAGCGTTGATGCTGTAGCGCAGACTCTGACTTGCGCTGGTAAAACTTATAAATTCGAATTAGATGCCCTGAAGAAAGAGTTTATTCTCAAGGGTGGCTTTATGAAATTCTTAGAAGCTAAAGTGCCTGATGTGAAGAAGTGGGCAGCGGCGGCAGGAAAATAACTAACTTAAGCTGCTAAAACTATATCAGCATCAGGATCAACACCTTTAGCAAAAGTTTGTTGCTTATATCCCTCTGGACGCACAGAACGTTCTGCGATACCACCATCCACAAGTAATTCAGACATATTTCTAAATGTAGCTCTTAAAGTATTTAAGATTTCTTCTGCCATTTCTTCAGGGCTACCTCTTCTACCCATCGGAGTGCTCTTCCGAATTGGTGTCAAATCAGCTGGGTTGGTGACCTTCCCCATACCTTCAGTAGCAATGCATCCTGGATGCACAGTATTTATGCGCACCTGAATACCATCTTGAGCAGCAGCATCACCAAAGGCTCTAGTAATACCATGTACAGCTTGCTTCGCGATATTGTATGTACTTGAATTACCGTAGATACCACTAACTGCTTGTATTGAGCCGATATTAACGATTGAAGCATCAACAGGATTACGTCCTAGTTTTTCAATACTCTTAATAAACCAGTGACATAATTCTACAGGTGCTTTTCGACAAACGTTATCAATTTTCTCCGCTATCTCTGTTGGCATATGAAGAGCATTGAATCTCTGATCTTGAATACCAGCATTATTAACAAGGTAAATAGCTTCATCTGCATTAAAGGTTACCGCTTCACTTAGTTTTCTTTTCGCATCAGCGATACCACCTTGAGAACTAAGATCACCTTGAATAAATGTATCCACCAAACCATCAACAGGTTTATTAATATCTAAGCCTATGACCTTGTAACCTCTCGCTCGAGCTTCCTTAGCTGTAGCTCTACCAATACCGCTAGAACAACCAGTAATAATTACTGATTTCTTTACATCACCACTTACTCTATTCATAATTAAGAATTATCGCCAATTAAGCCTAAAGAATCAAGATTATTTTGATTTTTATGCAAATAATGTCCTAATTGCTGTAATAATTGTACGCATTATGTTAATTAAAAATCGATTGCGCCTTTACTAATAATACAATCCAATAGACGATAAATAGACGATAAATAGACGATTCAGGGTATAATATTATTATGTTCAAGCCACGCTATAAGGTCACAAATGCCCTATTAGCCAATATTAAACGCATAAGCGCTCTGGTAACTGAGCTTAATTACCGAGAATATCCACAGACAGTTCTAGCTGAATTTGAGAAGAATGCTAATGCCATATCAGCACACAGTTCAACTTCAATAGAAGGCAATCCTTTGCCTCTTACCGACGTAAAGCACTTAATTAAAACTCAACCAAAAAATATTAGAGACACAGAAAAAGAAGTTATAAACTACAACCAGGCATTAATATATTTAAAAACTCAAAAAAACAAAAAACTTAGTTTATCGCTGGTTCTGGAAATACACAAGCTAGTGATGGATAAACTAATGCCTAAAGCTAAGATTGGCAAACTACGCAAAGAGCCTGTTTTTGTAAACAATCCACGCAGCGGTAAAACTATTTACTGGCCGCCAGACCATGATGAAGTTAAAACTTTAATGGAGGAACTGATCAGCTACGCTAGCAAAAGCGATGATGATCCCTTGATAATAAGCGGTATCTTCCATAAGCAATTTGTGATTATTCACCCTTTTATTGATGGTAACGGGCGCAGTACAAGGCTAATTACTAAGCACCTTCTAGCTAGTATGGGACTTAACACTTTTAATCTATTTAGTTTTGAGAATTACTATAACCGTAACGTTAGTAAATACTTCGAGCAAGTGGGGCTGCGCGGCAACTACTATGATGTCAAAAATAATATTGATTTTACTGAGTGGTTAGAATATTTCACTGGTGGTATTATCGACGAGCTACTACGCGTCAGTAAAGAACTGTCTAAAGTAAGCCTTAGCCCAGAAACTAGCCTTGCCGAGCATCATAAAGCTCTAATTAGCTATATAGAAAAACACGGTTATATTAATGATAAACTTTACGCGACTCTGACAGATAGAGCCAAGGCTACTCGCAGCCAGGATTTTAAACACCTATTAGAACTTAATTTGATCGAAAGACACGGCAGGGCTAGGGCGACATATTATCGATTAAAATTATAGATTAATTAAAAACGTGGAATGTGGAGGGTGCGACCTCTACGAGATAACCCTGATCATCTTAGTCATTAGATCATTGTAATCTGTTCTATCATCCACTCCCTGCTTAAGCAGCTCGATAATCTTAGGATAAGCTTTTATAGCCTTGTCTATCTCTGGGTTTGAGCCCTGATGATAAGCACCGATATTAATCAAGTCTTGCGCTTCTCTATAGGTAGCTAATAGACTTCGAATTTTAGCTGCGATCTCTCTATGATTATCATCGACTATTTGTGGCATTACTCTGCTCACTGACGCCAGTATATCTATAGCCGGAAAATGATTGCGCTCAGCAAGCTCACGCGTTAGAACCACGTGCCCGTCTAGTACTCCGCGTACTATGTCACTGACGGGCTCATTAAGATCATCACCTTCAACAAGAACTGTATAGATGGCGGTAATGGTACCTTTATCACTAGTACCAGAACGCTCTAATAGCTTAGGTAATAGTGCGAAGACACTAGGAGTATAACCGCGCGTTGCTGGCGGCTCACCGATAGCTAGCCCTACTTCCCTTTGAGCAAGAGCTATGCGAGTAACACTATCAAGCATTAATAAGACATTCTTACCATGCACATCACGAAAATATTCAGCAATAGAATGCGCGAACAATGCTGCTTTAATTTTAAGCAGGTTCGGTTGATCACCAGTAGCAACTATAACTATAGACTTCTTCAAGCCTTCAGCACCAAGACTGTCTTCTATGAACTCTCTAACTTCTCTGCCACGCTCACCAATCAGAGCAATAACGTTAAGATCAGCGTCTGAGTTACGCGCCAGCATACCTTGAAGGGTACTTTTACCAACTCCAGATCCTGAGAAGATTCCAAGCCTTTGTCCCATACCACAGCTAAGAAAACCATCAAGAGCTTTCACACCGAAATGTATGCGTTTATTAATACGTGCACGCTTAAGCGGGTGCGGAGCAGCTGACCATTGAGTAACTTCGTCTTGCAACTGTGGTTGATCACCATCATCAAGAACTTGCCCAAACGGATCTATGACTCTGCCTAGGAGTTGCGGACCAACTTTAATAGAGACTTGCTTACCCGTTGGGATAACATAGCTACCCATCTTAATTTCACTCATGTCGCCTAATGGCATTAACATAGTAAAACCATCTTTAAAACCAACAACTTCTGCTCTAAGTTGATTCTGAGAATTCGCTAAATCGATATAACAAAGCTCACCCATCTGGGTGCTCAGACCATCGGCTTCAATAATTAAACCTACTATTTTAGTTACACGTCCAAGACTACGGCTCAAACTCTCTCGAGACTGGATTTTGGCTTCTAGACTAGAAAAATCGATCTTCATTATAATAAGGTTTTAATCAACTCGTCAATCTGACTCTCTATCCTTAAATCTTGTCTTGCTTGTCCGCTCTCTAGAATCACATCACCAGCAGCGAGCTTCTCTTCACCAATAATATTAAGAGTAGTCAATCCTGGAACTTCATGGATAAGCTTAGACTTAAGTTCATTGAGTTTCTCAGCACTACTTGGATTCAGGTAAACTGTGATTTCTACTTTATGCTCAAGCTTAGTAATAGCTTGTTTAATCATTTCATAGAAGGTCTCTGGGTTATAACTAAGATCACGTTGAATAAGTTTGCGCGCTAACATTATGATGAATTTCACTACTCGCTCTTCTTCATGCGCTAGAGTTTCTGTGCGTGCACGCTCTAATTCCATAAGCATCTCACCTGTACCACGCATCATCTCACTAAAAATATCATCGGCTTTAGCAGTAGCCTCACTTAAACCAGCATCACTACCAGCTTTAAAGCCATCATCATAAGCTTCTTTGCGTGCAGCTTCTTTAATAGAATCTACTTGTGCTTGAGCAGCTGCTATCATCTCATCAGCTTGAGCTTGAGCATTAGCAACTATATTTTGAGCTTCTTGACTAGCACCTTCACTCGCCTCGTCTATCATCTCACGCAGATACTGAGCTTTAGAAGGCAAGTCCGCATAATCCGCACCACCTACTAGTATTCGGTCATTAAACTCTTTTAGTCCGTCTTTATAGATGTTGGATCTTGCTTTCATTAATTAAGCTTCCTGCAGATATGACTTAAGTCCCCTAGCTATCTTCTCTGGCTCCTCATAAGAAAGCTTCGATAAATCACGCTTCATCTGTGATAAAGTCGGCTTACCATCAGTAGAAAGTTTACGGTGGAAGGCTTCTTCAGCTTCTTTCAATTTCTCATTGATAGAAGTTAACAGAGGTATTTCTTCTTCAGACAGCAACTCCTCAAGCTTACGAGCCTGATTGGTGTCTATAGGAGCCTTCAGTGAAAGCAGTAATAAACCAATAGCTATAAACGCGATGAATATCGAGAACGCTAATGCCATATATTTTTTGATTAAGGCATTACGCTCAAAGTTTTCTTTTTCTTTCGCTTCACGCTTGCTAACACGATCTAAATGCGGAGCAGATGAGAATCTAATACCAGTGATGGCAACTTGATCACCACGCTCTAGATTAAGTCCGGCAGCCACAACTACAGTCTCTCTCAATGTCGCACGCTCAGAAGGACTAAGATCCTTGTTTACAACAACAGCTACAGAAACTTTTTTAACAACACCAGTTGCTTTTTTAATATGCTCTACTGATCTACTAAGTTCATAGTTACGAGTAGCATCTTCTTTTTGATAGTCTTTATCAGCGTTAGTATTCTTGCTCGCACCAAGGAAACTTGGTACATTGCTTTGAGCACCAGGAGCTCCTGTTGGTGCACCATTACCCTTGCTGTATTTCTCGCTTAGAACCTTCTCACTGCGCACCGCTGGTTCAGCTTTAGTACCATCAGCCGTAATTGGGTTGAACAGTTCAACATCCATTTCAGCCTGATCGAAGTTCATTTCGGTTTTAACATTCACTAATACATTTTGATCACCTAAGATAGGAATCAGCATAGTGCGTAAATTACGCTCAAGATCTTTTTCATATGACTTAATCTTATCCTCGTTACGCGCCATCTGTTGAGAAGAGATAGACTCTTCGTCATCTAGCATTAGCACTAGTGATTTACCAGTCGAATCAGTAATCTGCACATCAGCAGGATCTAAATCAGGAACTGCACTAGCTACCAAGTGTCTAATACCTTTAACTTGATCTATAGTAAGTTCTTCATTAGGAGCAGACGTAATCACTACGCTTGCTGTAGACTTGTCTTGCTGCTCTTTAAATACACTTTTCTTAGCTAGAGCCAAATGTACTTTAGCCGCTTTAACAGTGTCAAGCGCGGTTATAGTACGCGATAGCTCGCCTTCAAGAGCACGAACATAGTTAAGTTTCTGATTAAAATCAGTAACAGTAAGATTGGTTTTATCGAAAATCTCAAAACCAACTCCATTACCACGCGGCATTCCTTTAGAAGCCAATTCTAATCTAAGTTTAGGCACTGAAGTATTCAATACACTAATTACTTCACCATTCTCAGAGATTTTGAACTCTATCTTAGCTTTTTGCAAATACGAGCTAATTGCAGCAGCGTCAGACTGATCTAATCCAGTATATAGAACTTGGTATTTAGGCTTGATGAAAGACATCATAATTAGCCCTAAGCCAATTACTGCCGCAAAAATCATTCCTATCATCACCGCTTTACTTGGCTTTGGCATAGCCATAGCCTGTTTCATTGGCGCCATGTCGTTGCGCTCAGCGGCGTTATTCAAGCCCGCTTGTTTAGCGGTTTCTGGAGCTTGGGTATTTAGTGTTTGTAGTTCTGCCATGATTTATTCCTCTAATTAAATTTGCATCCTGATAATATCGTTATATCCTTCAAGTATCTTATTGCGCACCTGCAAAGCAAGGTTCATGGTGAGATCGGCTTTTTCAATGCCCATCATCACCTCATGCACCTCAATATCTGCCCCCGCAGCGAAATCTTCCATACCGATGCGAGAACTTCTCTGAACATCGTTTAAATTACTAACAGCCTTATTAAGTGCTGAAGAAAAAGCTGAAACTGATACACTATCATCTTCCAAGTATTGAGCAGAAGCTCTAAACACTGGTCTAGCGAATGCGGCGGTATCAAATTTTACTGGTTCCAATTCCATCATTCACTCCTTTTAAATATCCAACGCCGAATCAAACATAGTCTTGTATGTTTTGATCGCCGTTATATTGGCTTCATAAGCGGCTTTCGAGGTCGCCATATCCACCATCTCGCGCTCAACAGAAATGTTAGGGAAAACTACGTAGCCTTCGCCATTGGCATCAGGGTGAGTCGGATCATAAACATAACGCATCGGCGAGCTATCGTTCATAATGTGATCGACAGTCACGCCACCCACTTGATTCTGGGCTTCATCAAAAATTGTTTTAAAAACTGCAATCTTGCGCTGATAAGGTTGTATCTGTCCTTGGTAATTGCGAGTAGTATTCATGTTGGCGATATTCGCTGAAATCACATCCATTCTCAATCTCTCAGATGTGAGTGCGCTGCCAGCTATATTAAGCGGATCCATTGACATAATTAACTACCACCTCTAATCACTGACCTCAATCCATCCATTTCTCTGCGCGTGATCTGTGTGATCGCACGGTACTGTAAACCAGTACGGGCAAGGTTTAGCATCTCAGCATCGATATCGACGTTATTACCTGCTGAGTGAATTTCTGTAGCTAGATCAGATTCTGTTTCTACTTGCACTTCATCGAGAGACTTCACGCCGACTTGCATATGTCTCTCATTAGTCGTTGCTAATGGTGCAATTTTTTTACGTTGATAACTTAATGCTTCTTGCAGATCATTTTCAAAACTAGTACGCTGCACTTTATAACCAGGCACACTTACATTGGCAAGATTTTTGCCGACACTAGCTTCACGCTCGCCAAGGCCAGAAAGCGCTATATGCAGGGAGGGCACAGATGTATTAGCGAAAAGATCCATAGTTAGAAGCTCGCTATATACTTTATGAGCAGTATCTTGCCCTCGACTGCTGCGCTATTTGGGTGATTTTATAAGGGTTTTTGGGTCTTCAAGACTAGGAGATTTAGCTAGGTGGGCT
>CAZQXM010000016.1:10513-14582 GCA_964597205.1 uncultured Gammaproteobacteria bacterium | reverse complement strand
AAATACTGCCTTAAAAGTAAGGCCGCTGCCTGGCTATCGACTAAGTTTTTATTGTCTTTGTTAATTCTTATCCCTTGTTCTTTAAGTTCTGCTGTCGCTGCTTCAGAGCTGAGTTTTTCATCTTCAAATATTATTTCAGTGTCCTTGGATAATATAGCTGCGGATAATATATTATCCACTATGCCGCGTACATGTTTAGCTTGCTCGCCCTCACCGTCGTGCATATTGATTGGTAAGCCGACTATAAGTTTTGCTATATCGTAATTCTCTAACAGTGCGCGTAATTCTTCAAGTAAATTAACAGTAAGAACTGTTTTAAGTGGTGTAGCAACTATGCCTAAGGGATCAGCTTTAGCAATGCCAGTTTTGGTTTTACCAATATCAAGAGCTATGCACTGTTCTAGTTTCATTCAATTCCCTAATTTTAAAGAGCAATATCGATGTCGCTGCAAGAACATTCAGACTCTCAATACCAGTAGCCATAGGGATTTGCACTAGGTCTGTCGCTGCTTCTATGCTCGCATCACTTAGACCCTTACCTTCGCTACCCATTAGTAATAGAACTTTATCATTGTCATTTAGTTTTAATTGATTGTAATCTTTAGCTCCAGCTTTAACACTGCTAGTTGCTATCACTCTATTAAACTTAGGCTTGAGTGACTCTAAACTCTTGGTTTCAATAATTCCTCTAAAGACAGCACCCGCTGATGCTCTTATAACTTTAGAGTTATAAATATCCACCGATCCTTCACTGAGATAAACAGTATCTACGCCCGCTGCGAACGCTGATCTAATAATAGATCCTAAATTACCCGGATCTTGAATAGACTCTAGATAGATAGCAAAATTAGTTTCAAGGGGACGGTCTATCGGTTGTGGTTTAGCGATAGCAATAGCCATTGGCGCACTAGTGGTAGTGGTCATGTACTCTAACAATTTACCCGCAACTTGATAGATCTCAGTAACAGGGAGGCTTTCAAATAAATGTGGCTGAGCGGTGAATATCTGCTTAATTTCAACGCCAGCGTCATAAGCATCATGTATCAGAGTCTCACCTTCTAATAGACATAAACCCGTTTCTTTGCGCGTTTGCTTGTCGTGAAGAGTGCGAACGAACTTAACCAATTGATTACTAGTGCTAGTGATGTTTTCTACCATATTACTCCCATTCGATAGTGCCGGGAGGTTTACTAGTGATGTCATAAACAAGTCTAGTAATTTCTGGAACTTCGTTAACTATTCGAGTGCTTAATGACTCAAGAAACTCATGTGGCAATTTCGCCCAATCTGCAGTCATCGCATCTTCGCTGGTTACCGCTCTAAACACCGCTGGGTTACCATATGTGCGAGAATCGCCCATAACACCAACTGAGCGCACTGGCAGCAACACTATAAGTGCCTGCCAAACCTGGTCATAGAGCCCGAATTTATCAAGCTCTTCGCGCATAATTAAATCCGCGTGACGCGCAATCGCTAGTCTCTCTTCTGTAATTTCACCAAGCACTCGTATCGCCAAGCCCGGACCCGGGAAAGGATGCTTGCGCACTATGCGTTCTGGCACACCAAGTTCTCTTGCTAAAGCTCTCACTTCATCCTTAAATAAAGTACGCACTGGCTCAATCAATTCGAATTTGATATCAGCAGGCAGTCCGCCTACATTATGGTGAGATTTAATCACCGCTGCTACGCGCTTGCCAGTCTTAGGATCTATGCGCACGCCAGCAGACTCTATTACATCAGAATAGAGAGTGCCTTGAGCAAGGAATTTTATATGTTTGTCTTTAGCTATTTTGCGTGATTCTTCCTCGAAAGTTCTTATAAACTCAGTGCCAATAATCTTGCGTTTCTGCTCTGGATCGCTGACCCCAGCTAGCTTAGACAAGAAACGTTCGCGAGCATCGACATATATAAGGTCTATGCCGTGTTTACCGTGGAATTCTTCTAATAGCTCCTTGCCTTCGTTCTCGCGCAGTAGCCCATGATCAATAAACATACAATGTAATTGATCGCCGATGGCTTTCTGGAGTAGGAACGCAATAGTCGAACTATCAACACCACCAGAGAGAGCTAATAAGACTTGATCTGTACCGACTTTCGCTCTGATCTCTGCAATATTAGAGTCAAGGAAACTACCAATATTCCAATTAGGCTGTGCTTTACAAATATCTAAGACGAAATTAGAAATAAGCTCGCGCCCGAATTCAGTGTGATTAACTTCTGGGTGATACTGCACGCCGTAAACTCTAAGTGCGTCATTAGCAAAAGCTGTTATCGGCGTATTCTCAGTCTGCACTAGAATTTCAAAACCTTCAGGTGCCGCTGTAACCTTGTCTCTATGGCTCATCCAGGTTTTGAAGCTAGCACCAAGTCCGCGCACTAGTGGATGATCTTTAATCAGCTTGGCTTTAGCAAGACCATACTCGTGCTTATCACCACGCTCTACTTTGCCGCCGGGCATACGTGCGCTAATTAATTGCATGCCATAACAGATACCTAGTAGCGGTACTCCAGCGTTAAACAATTTAGGATCACAGTTCAGCGCTTCAGCATCGTAAGTGCTGCTAGGACCACCCGAAAGAATAATGCCTTTAACTATGCCCTTCTTAAAATCTTCAGCAACCGCTTCATAGGGCGTATCAAAACTAAGAACTTCAGAATAAACTTTCATCTCGCGAATCTTACGCGTAATTAGTTCAGTGTACTGAGAACCGAAGTCGTAGATTAGGATTTTTTCAGTGGCGGTGGCGACAGGCATTGGTAGATAATTCTAGCAAAACCGTTATTAGCCTGGTATCTTCCCCTGTGAGTAAAGTATTAAGTCTATAAACTCCCTAGCCGCCCCCTCGCCGCCTTTGCGCTCAGTAATATAGTGAATATGCTTCATCACCGAGTAGTGAGAATTAGGCGGGCAGGCAGCTAAACCGACTTGCTCTAATATTGGCACGTCGATACTATCATCGCCAATAAAAGCAATCTCATCAAAACTCAGTGAGCGCGCTTCAGCCATTTTCTTAAGACAGCCAAGTTTGTCTTCTATACCTATATGTATCTCTTTAACGCCTAGATCAGAGAAACGCACTAGGGTTTGATTACTTTTGCGCGCAGAGATAATCGCACACTCAATCTCAAACTTCTGCGCTAAGCGCACGCCCAAACCATCAAGCGCATAGAAACGTTTAATAAACTCACCATGATCACCGATGAAGATAGAACCGTCAGTCAGTACACCATCAACGTCAAAACCTATCAGCTTGATTTTCGCTGCACGTTCTTTGAGTCTATCGGAGATTTTACCTTCAAACATTTTAGTAAACCAATTTCTCTAAATCCCCACGATACATCTTAACAAGCTCAATATTATTCTCCATTAAAGACTTGCCATTACGCCCTATAGCTTTAGCCCGGCTTAAGGCTTGAGCAGCTGCCAAGTTACCTTGTTCTAAAACAAACTTGCCATCAGCCTTAGACATCAATACTGAACCGAATTCAGCATCTTTCATATTCTTGTAACCAGATTTAACAGCGTGAGTCCATCTATAACTATCTGGCAATTCTTCTATTAGAGCAAAACCCTGAGGGCCATAATCTATATGAAATCTAAGAATTTTAGCGTCAAGCTCAGCCAAAAAGAAAATCGGATCAGTTGCATCCTCCCAGCTTAATAGTGCCGCATGATAAGGCAAGAGTTTGCTTTTAGCTTTAGCAAAACCTTTAACGGTATTCTCTGTAGGCTCAGCGCCTTTAAATATAAACTCGTAATCAAAATCCTCAGTAGAGCGTTCAAGAATTAAATCGTCTTTAACTTCCATTAATAGACTTTTGTGTCCTTCAAGTTCTTTGCGCATCAGATCATGGAGATCAGGAGATTCTAGTTGCTTGACTATAGATTCGTAAAGTTCTTTGCGCGGAATATATCTAACTGTAAGTCCATAACCCGGCAAGAAAGTCGCTACAGTACTGGGTTCTATTTTGCTAGTGCCGATTCTATGTACCGCAGCTAATATTTCTCTAAAGCCTTCAAAGCCTTGCCAGATTTTGATTATGCGATAAAAATCACAGGGCATGTTCT
>CAZQXM010000016.1:0-10413 GCA_964597205.1 uncultured Gammaproteobacteria bacterium | reverse complement strand
TACTTGAGAGCGCAATGATAAGTCACCCTCTTCAGCGTCTGCCACAGAAGGATCCTTCGCTTCGCTCAGGATGACAGGAACTTCATCGTCTGCTGCACGCGTAAACCTAATCCTATCGCTATGCTTTTTAAGTATGGTTTGCAGTTCGATACCATTATCAGTCATGCGGAAATACTCATGGAACATCGGCGTAGTACGCAAGACATGCTTATGACCTTCTTTGATTTTGCGTGCTAAGCCCATCTCTATAAGTTCTTTAATATGTTCGTAAGCACCACCACCGCGCATATCCACTAATTCAGCTTGATATATAGGCTCTTTAAGTGCAATCACCGAAAGCGTACGCAAACAACCAGTCTTGAGTGCGATCTCTAGAATGCCCTGACTGAGAGTCTCATAGTCTTCACGCACCTGAAGAGAGTAACCCTCATGAGTATCTATCATTAGTCCAGAATCTTCACGCTCTTCATACTCTTGCACTAATTGCGATAAAGCCACGCGCACAGCATCAACATCAGCATTAGCCTGACTAGCTATATCAGGAGCTGACAAAGGATTAGAATTCAAAAATAATATTGCTTCTACTTTAGCTTTGAGTCCCATAGATCAATAAATCTCCATATAGTTGTTTCTGTTCAAGAGTCACTTCATGTTCGTGAGCTAAGAATGTTATAGCAAGAAAAGCATTCGACCAAGAGCCTAAAACTCTTACAAGTTCTTTAAAATCAGCACCAGTATTAACTAGGTACTCAGCAACAAATATCCGCGCACGCTTAATCGCTTCTTCAAGATTCTCAGCGTGAGTAAGTTCTGACATATCATCGCTAACTTCCGGTTCGACTATTTCATGCCCATCAAAAAAACTAAAGCGCTGCTGTGCTCTGCGTATAGCTCTCTCTTCTTCTTCGCGCTTAGCATCTTGCAGTGCGGCGAGTAGATCTTCAAGGGTAACCTTGCGGAAACGTTTAATCTTATTAATATTACGCTTGCGTAGAACCCGCTCTAGATCACGGAAACTGACCTGTCTAATGTTTTGTAAATCCTCATCTAAAAGATCAGCAAAATTATCAAAATCACTACCAACACGCAAAGCATCGTTAGCTTGATTAGTAAGTATGTCGCTCTTCATGCGCAACAATACTGAAGCGTAGAATATCGCCTGACCAGCTTCACGCAAAGTCTCATCACCACGATGATTAGTTTCATTACGTTTAGTAATAGCTTTAAGGTATCTATCAGTAACTTGTTCTAGATCTATATCCCAAGGATCTATCTCACCAGCTTTAGCAAGTTCCACCAGTATATCCAAACTCTCTTCGCCAGTTGCAAGACGATCTAAATGAGCGTTCAAATCAAACTCAACAGGAGCGTTATTTTCGATAGTAGTAATAGTAGTTTCAGTCATATTATGCTGCCGCTAATTGCTCCTCATCCTCTCTAGCGCTCATCTCGCTAATCTGCTTAACACCGATAACTTTACTAAAGCCTGCCTTACCTACTGATACACCAACAGCGCGATCAGACTGATCTAACATCGGACGACGGTGAGTCACTACTATGAACTGAGTAGTTGCTGAGTTGCGGCGTATCTTACGCGCCAACCTATCAACGTTCACACCATCAAGCGCTGAATCCACCTCATCGAAAGCGTAGAATGGTGCTGGGTTGCACTGCTGCAGAGCGAACAAGAAACTAAGCGCTGTAAGTGATTTCTCTCCACCACTCATCGCTTCTAGACGTTGCATTTTCTTGCCGCGTGGCTGCGCTTTAATAATCAAGCCACCATTAAATACTTCCTCGGGGTCTTCTAGAATTAATTGACCTTGACCGAATGAAAGATCAGCAAATATTTCTTGGAAATCTACGTTAATTTTAGTGTAGCTAGCCATAAATGCTTCTTTTTTCTCAGCCGTGTAGCTATTAATCTTATCGAGTAACATCTGTCTTTCTTCGGTGAGGGATTGCTGTTTCTCTACTATCTCTGTTTCACGGCGCGCTACCTCTTCATACTCTTCAACCGCACGCATATTGACCGGTTCCATCGAACGCATTTTCTTCTCAATGCGAGTGAGTTCTGCTTGCAACTTATTAAGATCCTCTTCAGGCAGTTCTATATTCTCTAACTCTGGATGCTCTTTAAGCTCCTCAAGTAAAGCAGCTAAGTGTTCTTGAACAGTAATAAGTTTTTTCTTAGTCTCAACAGCACGAATAGCAGTAGATTCAATTAATGACTTAAGCTCACCTCGACGCTGACCTAAACCTAGAAGTTGCTCAGAGACTTGATTACGCTTAGCTTGCATTTCAGAGAGAGAAACTCTAATCTCTTCAATTTCAGCAGTAATTTTATCTATATCAAGCTTAATAGCTGCCATGCGCTCTTCAGCTAATGGCTTCTTAGCTTCTAATTCTGCTACCGCTGTAGAAGATTCTGTAAGCTCAGCCTGGATGCGATCTATACTTTGCATCGCAAAATTCTTCTCCGCTTCAAGCCCTTTAGATTCGTTCAAGAGGTTATTAAGCATCGCTCTATAACGCTTAATTTCTACTTCTATCTCTTGACTATCATTGACTAAAGCCTCTAGTCCGCTATCACGCATCTCAGCAGCCAGCTCTTGCATCTTCGAATCTTGCTTTTGGATTTCTTGATCTTTTTTGAAGATCTTGTCGTTGAGGAGTTCCATCTGCTCTTCGATCTTAAATACTTTCCAACTAGCTTCAGACACAGCAGTCTTAGCTTTCTCGTAGCCTTCTTCAAGAGTCTGAGTCTGCACGCCAGAAACACCAGTCTCTGCTTCGCGCTTACCGAGCTGTTCTCTGAGCTTATCGAGCTTAGCCCTAGTTTCTTCTATCTGTTGCTCAAGATCGCGCTCTTCAGTTGCAAGTTTAGCGATAAAATTCTCAAGTTCTAGCTTCTCTTCATTAAGACGCTTGAACTGACTATCAGTACTAGTACCGAAGTGGATGTTAGACTTCACGGCAGCTCCGCCCGTCATCGCACCACTACGTTCAAGCATATCGCCTTGCATAGTTACCATACGATAGCGACCTATCATGCGGCGACCTACTTCAATGTTCTTCACTACCAAAGTATCAGCAAAAGCATAAGCAAAAGCATCTTTATACTGATCTTGATATTCGATTAGATCTAAAGCCCAACCTATAACTCCGCTATCTTGCGGCAAGGGGTAACTGCGAGCTTCTTTAAGTTTATTAAGCGGCAAGAAAGTAGCTCTGCCCGCTTTATTGTCACGCAGGGTTTCTATACACTCTTGCGCCACGTAGTCATCATCCACCACTACCGCTCTTAAACGTGCTCCAGCAGCAGTTTCTACCGCTACTTGATATTTAGGATCAACAGAACCAAGCTGAACTAGTGTGCCGTGCACACCATCCATCTTGAGAACCATCTCAACTGCTCTACCAAAACCAGCAGCACCTTCAGCCTGCTCCTGACCTTCTAATTGATCGAGCTTACTTTGCACGGCACGCAACTTACGCTCTTGATTAATACCCTCTTCACGAGTTTGTTTATGTTCTTCTTTAAGCGCTTCAAGGTTCTTTAATTGGAAATTGATCTGTTCTTTAAGCGCATCAAGATCCATAGCCCCGCCAGATTTACGGCGCAGCTCTTCGAGGCGCTCTAAGAATTTTTCTGCTTCGTTTTTATGCTTATTAAGATCTTCATTAATGAGCTTGATCTGTTCTTCAAGTCTTGCTTTTTCATTTTCGAAGCCAGCTTTTTCTTCTTTAAGTTTATTAGCTTTGTCTTGAGTCTCAATTACAGCTTGAGTGCTCACATTGCCAGTCGCACTCTTAGTGCGAATCTTAGCTTGCATCGCTTGATATTTCTCTTCTTCCTCACGAATATTTACTTCTATAGTCGCTACTTCTTGAGAGAATTCATTTTCTTTAAAATCAATAGATTTAAGACTGTCTTTGAGCGCCTTAATTTCTTTTTCTAATTTACGTTGCTGCGCTTGTTGATCTTCGATCTGTTTAAGCACATACTCTAAGCTGCTCTCCTCGCGAGCCAGATTTTCTTTACAGTCTTCGCGCTGCATCCCTAATTGCTTCTGGCGACCTTCACCCAGTTCCTCGATCTCAGCACTGATCTGATTAAGCTCGCCTTGCATGCGCGCCATGTCTTCATTAATTGTGTTGTTCTCGATTTGTAAATCATTTCTAAGTTTCTTGAGATCTTCTAACTCTTGAGAGGTGCGCGTTTCTTCATCGCGGATTTGTTTAATACGCACCGCTAAGAATTGCTTCTCTAATTCAGTGCGACGCTCTTTTAGTTCAGCATATATAACAGCTTGATCGCGCTCAGTCTGGAGAGTTGCAAGACGCTCTTTAAGTTCTTTAAGAATAATTTCTTGGCTCTGAATGCGCTCCAGGACCGTAGTTAGCTCTCTATTAGCTAGTTCAATCTTACGATCGAACTCAGCGACGCCAGCAATCTCATCGACGATTTTACGTCTATCAACAGAGTTCATACTGATGATAGAAGCGACGTCACCTTGCATCACCACATTAAAACCACGCGGGCTAATGTTGTAATGACCCAGCTTGTCATGGATCTGTGTAAGCGTACTCGGCTCACCGTTAAGCAAATATTTACTATCGTAACCATTGGTTTTAATACGCACAGTGCGCTCAACTTGCAGCTCTTGACCACTCGCATCATCAATAAAAGTAACTTTCACTGAACATTCTTTGCGCCCAGTAAGATTATTAAGTAGATCTGTAAGTCTCTCAGCGCGCATATTACGCGTGCTAGTAAGACCAAGCGCAAACATCAAAGAATCAACAACGTTAGATTTACCAGAACCGTTAGGACCAGATACAGTAGTAAATCCAGGCAGCATTGGAATCGTCGTTAGCTCGCCGAAACTCTTAAAATTATCTAGCTCTATCTCTTTTATACGCATACGCTGAAAATGCCCTATTTAAGGCTGCTTTTGCCCCTGACTATATTTTTGAGTGTATAGCAGGTTTTGTAAAGAGCAGTCAATATAAGACCGACGATTAAAATTATAACACCTCATATTTAGTCTATACGAGTATTAAGACTCTCAATCCAGCACTATGTTTCATTATGAAAGCAAAATAATAGAGAAAATGACCTTTCTTTTGCTAAATACTATGTACTGGCCTGTTTTGAACTCTTCCTATATCCTTAAATATACAGAACTCAAAACAAGAAGAACAGCAAAACTATCTCGCTGATAGAACTACAACCCCAAGGAACAATATGCAACAAACAACCGAGACCACTAAAAAATCAACCATCGTCGAAGCGCTCTCAGACAACAATCTAGATCTTGCTCGCGATTTATTACTCGAAGAAGTTGCTCTTGAGGTGCATCAGAAAAAAAGTTGGGACTCTCCACAATACCGCGGCGATAAAGGCGTACAAAAAAGTATTCAGCTAGATCACAGCAGAGATCGCAATATGACTTTCTTTGGACTTGAAACTCTTAAGAGTAGATATTTCCTCAGAGACGCTAAAGGTAAAATCTGCGAAGATGTGCAAAACTTCTTCGCGCGCGTAGCAACTGGTGTGGCGCGTGGTGATAAAGAATTAGCACAAGATTTATATGATCTAATGTCTAAGAACTATTTTATGCCAGCGACTCCGGTTTTGACTAACGCAGCAACTAGCCGTGGTGCTCAAATCAGTTGCTTCTTAAACATCGTTGGTGACTCGATTTCAGACATTTTTAAAACCTTCGAAGAGAACGCTTTCCTTGCTAAAGGCGGCGGTGGCATCGGTACTAATTGGTCGCAAGTGCGCGGACATAATTCTCAATTAAGTTCTGGTGGTAGATCATCTGGGACTATTCCTTTCCTTAAAGTTATGGACAGTGCGACTCTTGCTGTTTCTCAAGGCAACACTCGCAGAGGTGCGGCAGCTGTTTATATGGATATTCATCACCCTGATGTTGAAGAATTCGTAGATTTGCGCAAACCAACTGGCGGCGATGATAATCGCAGATGCTTGAATTTACACCATGGACTAATTATTACTGACGAATTTATGCGCGCAGTTAAAGCTAAAACTAGTTTTGATTTACGTTGCCCGCATACTGGCGAAGTGATGAGCAGTATCGATGCCTTCGATATCTGGAAAAAAATCCTCAAGAACCGCGTTGAAACTGGCGAACCGTATCTAATGTTCGGAGACACTGTCAATAAAGCAGTCCCTGAGCACCACCGCGAAAAAGGTTTGATGGTTAATCAATCTAACCTATGTTCAGAGATCACTCTACCTACTAATAGAGAGCGCTCGGCGGTTTGCTGCCTCGGCTCACTTAACCTTGAGACTTGGGACGAGTGGGAAGCTGATAAAGACAAAGTTATATTCACCGCTGTTAAAGCCTTGGATAATATTTTGGATAACTTTATCTATGGTGTCGATTCGCGCGATTATAAGCGTGCTATCTACTCCGCTCAGAGAGAGCGTTCTGTAGGTCTAGGTGTTATGGGTTACCACGGCGTTCTGATGCGCAAACGTATTCCATTCGAGAGCGTGCAAGCTCGTGCCATGAACAAACTAATGTTCAAAGCGATTAACGATGCTGCTAAAGCGGCGTCTCGTCAGCTTGCTGATGAACGTGGTGCCTGCCCAGATGGCGGAGATCAGCGTAATAGCTACATTATGGCTATCGCTCCTACAGCGAACATCTCAGTGATCTGTGGCGGCGCGACACCGTGCATAGAGCCTATCGCTGGTAACGCCTACCTGCAGAAGACTCTTAGCGGCAGCTTCCTAGTGAAGAATCCTTACTTAGTAGCTTTGCTTGAAGAGAAAGGCAAAAACACTCCAGAAATCTGGCGCGAAATCATCCAATACAAAGGCAGTGTGCGCAGTCTAGATTTCCTCACAGCTGAAGAGAAGGCGATCTTCAAAACTGCTTATGAGCTCAATATGCGCGAAGTAGTTATTCACGCAGCCGAGAGACAAAAATATATTTGCCAAGCTCAATCACTGAATTTATTCTTCAAATCACCAGTAAGCGGTAAAGAATTACACGAAGTACACGCGATGGCTCATGATCTTGGCGTGAAGACTCTTTACTATCTACGCTCAGAACCGATCATTAATGCTGACTCTGTGGATGACACATCAGTGAGTAGACAAGTGACTTCTGAAGAGTGTGCGGTTTGTCAATAGTAAAAACTTGACGTCGGTCACGTTTTTGCGCTGTCACAGCGAGTGCATAGTTTAAGCTTTTGCATTGCTTCCAGGCAAATGCAAAAGCTAAATTACTAAAGCGTTTAAAATTACAAAATCTATGCCGCTTGCGGTGCCGCAGAAGTTTGACCACCTGAAAGTGCCTCAGTAACAGTAGCTTTAGCTTTCGCAAGATTATTACTAGCTACTCTCAAAGCCTGAGTCTCTGCTTGTTGTGCAGCTTGCCAGCCATCACTAGCAGTCTTAGTTAAATCTGTTGCAACTTTACTGAGGCTACTAGCTGCACCATGAACAACATTCTTAAATTTAAAACCAACCATAGCAGCAAGGGAATCTCTAATTGATTTAAAAAAATTAGCAACTGTTGCCCAAACACCCCTGATTGATTTTTGAGCTATCTGGGCTGATGGAGTCGTTTCACCAACTTGCAGAGGCTTCTTAGCCAATACATCTCCAGGTTTAAGAGCAGGTGCAGCAGCTTTATCAACAACAGCTACCGAAGGAACACTAGTAGAAACAAGCGTCGCACCACGAGCAGGTTGAAAAAAAGTAGGATTAGTAGAACTTCTAACGAATAAAGGCGCCGCCGGTTTCTGTGAGGCAAGCCTTGGTATTACACTACCTCTGGATCTGGCCACTGTCCGGCCTAAACTGTATCCTAATGGAGCGGAGTTTGATGTAAATTGTTTAGCGCCTAAAGACATAACAACAACGACTTAAAAGCCGTTGATATAACAATTATTCACATTTTCTTTATATTTGTCAAGCTTATTTTGCAGGCAATATTGGTGCTGTTAAAACTGGTACCAAATCATTATTATGTAACAAATAATTTCGCAAGTCGGGTCCAACAAAAACAAGTGCAGAATTTAAAACACCAGCTTGAATGTTATCTTCTCTAATGCCGTGACTTAAAGCTATTAAAGACTTAGCTATAATTGGTTTTTGTTTTTCTAAAAATTTTTGTATCTTAAGCAATAACTCAATCCTTAATTCTTCTGACTTCTTCTTTGGTCTAGTTTTATCATAAAAATATACCCCTTTAGGTAAAGTCATGAGGGAACTGCGCAACATATCAGGTTGAACAAAACACCAGAAAAAGTTCGCTGAGTCAGATTCAAAAGGCTTCCCTCCAGGGAAACCTGCAACTCTAGGAGTTAAAGTACAGCCACCACCTTTGCCACGGAAAGTACTAGCAATGTCTAGAGCTGCTAAACCTGTTTCAACAAAACCAGCCATTTTGGCACCAGCCGCTAAAAAATTCTTGTCTATAAGATTGCCTTTATCAGCACCTTTGCTAAGTGGAGACCCTTCTTTATCGGTAATCCAACTCTCAATACCCTCAATACATTGCAGCCAATCCTCACCTAGTATGGTCCCAAGATATTTATTGGGATCATACTTACGTTCTTTGGCACCTTTAACACCAGCTTTAATAGCTTTCTCATGAAGAGCTTGTAATCCGTGAGCTTCTAATGTTTTATACTCAAATGCCGTACCAAGTGATTTACCAAAGGTACTGATACCAGGCTGATCTTCACAATTTGCACCAGTTGCAGCAGCAAAAGACCAATCACCGTTTGTAAGCCGCTTAGCATTTTCTATCACAACACCTAAAGCTGCTCTAGTCGTGTTAATAAAGGCCAACATTTGAGGTGGTGTAATTGTAATTAATGGTGTAGCTGCAGAATTACTCCGTCTAGAATTTTGCTTGATGGCTTGAACAAAAGCGGCAGTCAAGGTTTCCAAATAAGGCGCATGTTGCTGCAAAGCGTGATCAAGATTCTCTACATTAAGGGCCAAAACTCTACCGAATTCTCCTCCCCCCCCTGTCGTTTGATTTAATTTTGAAGATGGTTCTAGCGTCACCTCTACCGGAGCACTACTTGTTCCCCTGGTGGAATTTTGATTATGAGATGTTTTAACCGCTTCTAGCAAATACAAACCCCCAAAAGGTTATAACAGATAATGTCATACCTGTTAGTAGTAACTAGTATAGCAGGTTTAAAATAACAACTCAAGACCTGCGAAACTAAATTAGCTTAATATTATTGAATTTAATAAGGCAATTATAACATAAATATAAAGAAATTGTAAATATTGCTAGAATGGCATGAAGTAGATGGATAAAAATGAACTAAAAAAAGCCATGCAAACCGCGCAAAATCTGCAGCTGGAGCTGGTTCGCGCCCAGCATGAACTCTCACATAAAGACATAGAAGCTAGTTCCCCTAATGGTATGGTGAGGCTCTATATGAACGCTGAAGGTCAATATAAATCCATAAAAATTGATCCAAAAATATTAAACTTTTCTCATGAAGCCCTTGAGGAATCTGTATTACAAGCAATAAACGAAGTAAATCAAAAAGCTGCTGAAATTACTCGCTTGAAACTCGCTGAGATTACAAAACAAATCGGGCTCTAATGGCCAAGCCAGCTTATCATTAAGAAGTTTGGAATACACAAGAGCACTCGCTGATTTAATTGAAGAGTTTCGTAAATTTCCTGGCGTCGGTCCCAAGTCAGCACAGCGTATGGCGTTCGCACTGCTGAAAAAAAATCCTGAGCAAGTAGAAAAATTTCTCGGCTCAATTCGCGAAGCCAAAGAGAATATCAAATACTGCAAGGCTTGCTTCAACCTCACTATTAATGAGGGTTTCTGCGAGATATGTCAGAGTCGTGGTGCTAACGCCAAGCAGATTTGTTTAGTGGAAAGTGTAACTGATCTAATCGCTATCGAGCGCACTAAAGAATATCAAGGTGTCTATCATGTACTCGGTGGAGTAATTTCTCCGCTCGATGGAGTGAGTGTGGCTGATCTCAATATTCCTTCACTTATCACTCGCTTGAAAGAGTTTTTAAGTCATGGCCAAATTGAATTAATTATGGCCTTGGGACTAAGCACAGAAGGTGAGGCGACTATTCTTTATCTAAGGCGCTTGCTTGAACAAAGTCTTGAGAGTGAGGAAAGCAGCTGGCTTCAGATAAGCAAACTAGCTCATGGTTTGCCAGCGGGGGCGGATCTGGATTATACCGATGAATTAACTTTAGCTAGGGCTATGCAGGGGCGGGTGCTTTGCTGAGAAGCAAATCTCATGTTAGAATCTTGTTAATATGAGTTTATCTAGAGAAGCTGTGCTCAAAATTGCGAACTTGGGCCGATTGTCTCTTGGCGAAGCCGAGATCACTAAAATGTCAGAGGACTTAACTAAGATCCT
>CAZQXM010000015.1:18425-22653 GCA_964597205.1 uncultured Gammaproteobacteria bacterium | reverse complement strand
ACCTTGAGCAAAGCATCAAGCGCGAAATCGACACGTAAGTGTCGATTTCAGCTCTGTACCGTCCAGCATATTAACAACACAGATTCTGGTATAGACCTTGAGCAAAGCATCAAGCGCGAAATCGACACGTAAGTGTCGATTTCAGCTCTATACCGTCCACCACTCCAGCACTCATTAGCTAAATTAGTATAATGAAGCCTATGAGCCCAAAATCACTTATATGCTCAGGAACAATTGATATAAGCCCTCTAAAAAAAGCTTATATAAAACTAGCATCTGCTCTTAAAGAAGCGGAATCAGAGCTAGAACGCGATGGAGTAATACAAAGATTTGAGTTCACCTATGAACTTGCTTGGAAAACGCTTAAAAAAGTTCTTGATTATAAAGGTGTTAAAAGCACAGCTCCAAGAGATATTTTTAGAGATGCAGCTGCACAGGGACTAATAGGTGATCCAAAAGAATGGTTTGAATACCTTGAGAAACGGAATTTAACAGTTCACACTTATGACGAAAATACCGTAGCAGATATTTACTCTGTTTTAAAGGATTTTGAAGAAGAGATAGCTAGATTACTCTCTAGGCTAGAAGAACTTGCATGATTAATATAGCTAGTGAAGACCTAAATACTATACGCTCAATACTAGAGAAAGCCAGTATTAATTTCTACATCTATGGCTCAAGAGTAAAGGGTACTAGCTCTAAATTCTCTGATATTGATATTTGCTATAAGGAGCCGCTATCTAAAGAGTTGAAATGGCAGCTCCAAGAAGATCTAGAAAACTCAAACTTACCTTTCAAAGTAGATCTAGTTGATTACAACAAATGTTCAGAAGACTTTCAGAAACTAATAGAGAAGGATCTGCAAGCTTTATAATACCTACGCCGCAAACGCCATCTCATTATCAGCTGTTGGTTTATGAATTTGCTTTTGATCAGGTACTGGGTTTACCCCGCCATTCTTCTTGCGTTCATTAGCTTCGTCACTCTTCTTCGATGACAACATCGCGTATAAGTAATTAGCAAAATTAGTTACAGGCTGCAAGAAATGATTAACAGTAGTTTTCAATTCTGGATCTTTAATGAATGACTGACTAATATCCAAAGCCGATACACCTAGGTAAGCACCACCAACGGCTTTGGTTAGTGGATATGGATCTAAGTATTTGCCGATATCAGACAAGATTGACATCACATTACGTAGTACAGCTGCAAACTTCCTAGCAACGCTAACAACACCACTAGGCAGACCAAGTAATCTAGTACCAACACCAATAACTGGTGACAAAATATTACCAATTCCTGTTAGCACTAATAAATGCGGAGCCCCGTGCTCATCACGAAGATTACGCCACAATAAGCTATTCTTACCGAACAGAGCACCTGGTTTCATTAGTTCTTTAATTAGTTGCCCAACACGTTTAAAGTGATATTGAATATCTTCTATTACAGATTTAGGTTCTTTATCCTTAGAACTATCACGATTAACAGCAATCCACATTTGAGTTAAACCACTACTCAAACCACCAACAAGAAAAATATCTTCTAGCTTGGCAAATGGAACAAATAAAACATGGATCAATCTACCAAGAGCATCAAAGCCTTTGTTATTTTTCCAAGAATTTATACTCTTCATCAAATAGTTAAAAGCGTTAGCAGCCTTGGATACAGGCAGCGAGAAGCGCTCTAAAAATTTCTGAACGGGTGCTGGGAAGAAGGCTTTCATTCTGCCTAAGGCTGTAGCAAGGTGCATCAATGAAGCAAAAGTAGTAGCAAAAAACGGAACTTTATCTCTAAGCCACAGAGGAACTCCTTGAGTATCATCACTTGCATTCTTAGCTTTCACAGCTTTATCAAGCTCTTCTTTTGGCATCACTGTAGAATCATTAGCTTCAATTTTTGGCTGCTCAGTTTTGGTTTCAGCTGCTGGATCAGGACTAATTAAGCCAGAAGAGCCTGGTAATACTGGTTTAGAGAATAGTGGATCATTTTGTTTGCTACGAGCATCAGTTGACGAAGTATTAACCATCTCATGGCGCGGCGCTTCAGGCGCGGCTACTGTAGTAGGCGTGCCTCTATCAGGGCCAGTGAGAGCTGGTCCTTGAGCAGTGCTAGGCAATGGTGTTGCTGCTGCGTTCAATTATTATCAGATCGAGTAATACGAATTACTCGAATAGGAATTATACTATGTTGTATAGCGGTATTATAGAATTCTTATAAAATTCAAACTAATAAGCAAATATAAGGATAAATATTATAATAAAGTTATAACATCACGGATCTAAAATCAGCTATTTATCTCAAGTCAAAATCATTTAAAACTAGAGTCACTTACGCTTATCGGCGGGGTGAAAATATACAAGTAAATGGAATAGAGTTAATCTCTAATCAGTGCCTCTATCTTTCGACACTATCACCACCCAGATGCTAATTGCATTCATTCTAATTATGTTTAGAGTGATGGCGATGATGATGACTGCACCGGTGCTCTCACGTAACGAATTCCCGATTATGGTGAAGATTGGTTTTGCTGGGGTGATGAGTTTTTCACTATTCAACGAAGTTATTAGTTACAGCGCAAACCTTATCCCTACTAATCCTTGGCTACTTAGCATAGTCATTGCTTTTGAGATACTCATAGGAGCACTGCTTGGGATGCTTATGAGTTTACTTTTCGATGGCATTGTTACTTTCGCGCAGGTAGTTGGCGTGCAGATGGGCGGTAGTGCGAGTAATGTTTTCGAGCCTTCGCTCAACACTGGAGCGAATCCTGTAGCTCAGTTCTATCTCTACGCGTCCTTAAGTATATTTCTTATACTAGGTGGTTTTTATAATGTCTTTGCTGTGCTCTCCAAAAGCTTTAGCTTAGCTCCCCTAGGGGCTTTGGGATTCAATTACGCCGCTATGGCTTCTAACTACCTAGGTATATTTAGCGGGATATTTATTAGCTCTCTTAAGCTGATGATGCCGCTTCTAGCCGTCATGACTATAGCTGATATTTTCGTGGCTTTAGTGGCTAAAGTACTTCCCCAAGCCAATATTTACTTCTTAATCATGCCAAATAAGCTGATTCTGGGAATGATAATAATGAGTCTGACTTTAGCTGGACTAGCCTCTGGCGTTGAAGAATACGTCAATGAGGGCTTCCTCGATAATTTCAGTCAGCTCTTTAGTTAATGGCCTCAGAAGCAGACAAGGACCAGAAAACCGAAACCGCCTCCCAGCATAAACTGCGTAAAAGCAGAGAGGCTGGTCAAGTGGCGCGCTCGCAAGATCTCTCGGGCATGTCGGGCTTAATTGCTGCGATTTTCGCTTCAGCTATATTCCTACCGCATATCACGCGCGAGATTAGTGTTCTATTCGTGCAATTAATGCAAGATGTTTCGCTCAACGAGATTAGCGTTAATGGTATTCAGTCAGTACTATTCTATGTGGTTATCAGCTTCACCAAAGCTGCTCTACCAGTACTTCTTATAACTTGGTTAGCAACTTTCATTGCAACCACAGCACAAGTAGGACTACAAATATCATTCAAGCCACTAGAACCTAGCCTCGATAAAGTAAATCCTATTAATGGTTTTCAAAGATTATTTTCGATGCGCTCAACCATGGCAACCATATTAGGGCTAGTAAAAATGTTACTGGTAGTTTTAGTTGCTGGTTCAGTCCTGTGGAATAATCGTCACGTCTTTATTACTATGAATTTTCAGGATCTACCACAGATACTAAAAGAATCTGGCGCCATGATTTGGGAGATCAGCCTTAAAGCTGCAATGACACTATTGGTGCTGGGTCTAGTCGATTATATCTATCAGCGCTGGCAGTATAATGACGATCAAAAAATGACTAAACAAGAAGTCAAAGACGAATATAAACAACTAGAAGGTAATCCTTTCTTGAAAGGTCAAATCAAAGCGCGCCAAAGAAGTTTCTCACAAAAACGTGGTTTGAAAGAATCAGTAAAAATGGCTGATGTGGTGATTACTAACCCATTCCACATTGCTGTTGCTATTAAATATGATCGCAGTAGTGCTAAATCTGCTCCTATAGTTGTTGCTAAAGGCGCAAGGTTACTCGCTGAGCGTATCAAAGAATTCGCTAGAGAATCTGGCATAGATATAATTCAGAATATACCTGTTGCGCGTGCGCTCTATAAAAACGTCGGTGTTGATAGAGAAATATCACCAGAGCTCTATATCGCGGTGGCTGAGGTGCTTGCGATAGTCTACTC
>CAZQXM010000015.1:0-18325 GCA_964597205.1 uncultured Gammaproteobacteria bacterium | reverse complement strand
CGAATAAATATCCATCGCTGGTAATTTAGCTCTGCCATTGAGTCCGGCTAGCTCTATTACGAATGCGGCTCCGACTAAGTCGCCGCCAACTTTCTGGATTAATTGCGCTGCTGCCGATGCGGTGCCGCCAGTAGCGAGCAAGTCATCACAGATGAGAACTCGTTTATTAGATTGGTCTTTATGATAAGTAAAAGCATCTTCATGGATTTCAAGTGCGTCAGTGCCGTATTCTAGAGTGTACTCGTGGCGCTTAACGGCAGCCGGTAATTTACCTGGCTTGCGCACAAGTATGAGTCCAGCACCAAGGCGCTCAGCCACCGCCGAGCCGAATATAAATCCACGCGACTCAAGTCCAGCCACATAACCGATGTTCATGTCCTTGTAATGCTCAACTATCATATCGATAGTAGCTCTAAGAGCCTCTGGCTTCGCTAGCAGGGTAGTTATATCCCTAAATAAAATGCCAGGCTTAGGGAAATCTGGGATCTCTCTAATAGAAGCTTCAATAGTTGCCAACCTAGTGTCTGTTACGGTCATTACAGGTCAAGATTGTATCACTCACGCTGATTTAGCAATCTGTAGTATTATATTCCCAGTGAACGTACAGGTAGCCGAACCCCGCATAAACCTTGAGACCAAGAAGCAGTTTTATGCCGAGCATATTTTTCACGAACGTCACATGAACTCTTGTCCTATCGGATGTGAAGGTTGTGCTGTATCAGCCAGTACCACTAATAAAGGGGCTATTAAGTTTAGTGAATTGATAAATACCTACCGCGAAGCTAAAGAGCTTGGTGTTAAGATGCGCATTACTAAAGTAGAAGGCTATGACCCGGTTTTCGTCAGCTATTCAGACAACTTAGAAGCTAGTTTTGCTGATACCGTGCGTGCTGCTATAGATTTAGGTCACGAAATTATCACTCCAATCTGTACAACTGGTAACTGGAAATCAGAGCGCAGTCGCTGGCAGATAGAGGAACTGGGCAAACTTGAGCCTCAGTACCGCCGCTACTATTACCCATCTGGCAATACTGGTGAAGCTATAGTGCTCTCTGTGCCGCGCGAGATTAGACCCTTCGCGAACGGCAAATATAACTATGAAATGCATATCGAGAAGCTACTAGTGGATCTAGATCTACTAAGCCGTGGTGGTCGCGTAGAGGCGCTAATCTACTACAACAATGAAGTCGAAGGTGATTTAGAGTTCGCTGAGCGTATTAAAGCTGAACTAGAATCTAAGCTGGGCACGAGCATTAGTGCTAAGCAGTTATCAAATATAGATCTAGTGATTTCTAATTTCAACAACAACACTATTCCAGAATCTTGTTACCGCTACACTAATAGCGTATTGTTTTCAGATAAAGGTTTTGAAAATATAGATCCAGTTACTTTGCAGTGGATGGACTAAATCCCGAAATTCCGCTTCCTGCGCGCAAACTCTGCAAAAGCAGATTTAATATTACTAAGCTCCAGCTTATCAATAAACACAAGCTCTGCGTAGCTAGCCTCTTCTATAACCCTGCTTGCAAGCTTATTACCAACTACGATAATTAAATCTGGTGGACTTGGCACCAATGTCTCTATAAAACTTTCGTAGTCTAGTTCTTGCTTAGCCAAAGTTTTTAACTTAGCAATTAATCTTACACGCGCAGGTTCAGCATCAGAATTATCGATAAAATTTACTTTTAAGCAACCTGAACATAGGACATCTAAACTACTACGATACTCCGTAAAGAAATCCAAAACCTCCAAACCACAATCAGCCGCATAATCTACAATAGCGGCACCAAGACTGTAATCCAGCCTATCAATGACTATTGCTGCATGCTTGAGTTTAGTTTCTACTTGCATTACGTTTAATGACCATCGAAAGCAGAGGCGGGCTAATAAATGTAGTCAAAAACACCACCATTACTATGACAGCATAAAGTTTATCATCCAAGACTCCAAGCGCTAGTCCGGTGCTTGCAAATATCAAACCTACTTCACCGCGCGGTATCATCCCTAATCCAATTAACAAACGAGACATAGGTTGCTTGGAAACGAAAGCCCAGCCGCTGAGGATTTTGCCAACTATAGCCACTAAACTAATAACTAAACCTATCACCAGTACTTCAGAATAATTAAACACTATTAAATTAACTTTCATTCCCGTAACCACGAAAAACAAAGGAATAAGAAACGAACTAACTGGACGAATATAATCCTGAACACTAGTCTTAGAGCCCATCCCTTGAAAATGCAAAGGATCCAGTAAAAGACCAGCAGCGAAGGCACCAACAATAGCAGCTAAGCCAGCGATAGTAGCGAAATATGACATCAGCCCACAGAAAAGCAAAGACGCTATGGGGACGAGAGTAGGGATTTTAAAACTAGCTAAAGCCTTGAAACCATGATCAACAGCCATTCTGCCAGCAGCAATAGAACTTAGCAAGAAAAACAAAGCTTTAAAACTAATAAAAGCTATGCCCATCAAAGTCAACTCACCACCACTAACCAGAGCCGAAACCACCGCAAGAATAATCAAACCCAAGACATCATCAATAACTGCCGCACCAAGTACTATGCGCGCTTCAGCCCTCTGCAGAACATTTAAGTCTTTAAAAACTCTGGCTGTAATCCCAACTGAAGTAGCTGTTAAAGTCGCCCCAATAAAAACTCTAGCCATCTCGCTAAGTTCAGGCATTAGGTAAGCTGAAACATAATATCCACCTGCAAAGGGCAGAATCACACCGACAACAGCAACTAGAATGGACTCCAGACCTAAAGCTTGCATCTCATCAAGGTTAGACTCAAGACCAACCTCAAAAAGTAGAATAATCACACCTAAAGCTGCTAGTAGCTCAAGAGGCTTAAGCTCATGCATGAAATTCAAAAGATAAGTATTACCTAAGGAGACCCCGATTAGAAGCTCAACTAAGACTTTAGGCTGCTTAAATTTATCAGCAATGAAGGTGCCAGCTTTAATAGCAATAAAAATTATCAGCAGAGCTAGTAATACATTTAGCAATAGTTCTATTTTAAAGTATTTTAATGATTAAATATCACATTATATCCCGTATCTGATAGTATTTTTGATGTTGCTTGGAGCTATGTATGTACACACGTACTAGCAGCGACACTGTGTAAAAAATCAAGCAAAAGGAAAAATTAATGGCAAGAGCAAAATACGAAAGAAATAAACCGAACGTAAACGTAGGAACTATTGGTCACGTTGACCACGGTAAAACTACTTTAACAGCAGCACTCTGTTCAGTGCTTGCAGCAGTTGGTCAAGCAACAGCTAAAAAATACGAAGATATCGATGCAGCTCCAGAAGAGAAGGCGCGCGGTATTACTATCAACACAGCACACGTAGAGTATGAGTCAGAGACTCGTCACTATGCGCACGTTGACTGTCCTGGTCACGCTGACTATGTTAAGAACATGATTACTGGTGCGGCGCAGATGGACGGAGCGATACTTGTAGTATCTGCTGCTGATGGTCCTATGCCACAAACTCGCGAGCACATTCTACTTGCTCGTCAGGTAGGCGTTCCGCACATCGTTGTATTCATGAACAAATGTGACATGGTGGATGATGCTGAACTGCTTGAACTAGTTGAGATGGAAACTCGTGAGCTTCTATCTAAATATGAGTTCGATGGTGACAACATCACTTTCATCAAAGGTTCAGCACTTAAAGCAGTTGAAGCTGCAATCTCAAGTCCTAAACTTAAGAAAGGTGATAACGAGTGGGCTGACAAAATATTTGATCTAGTTGATGCTATTGATGCAAGTATTCCAACTCCACAACGTGATATCGAGAAATCATTCTTGATGGCTGTTGAGGACGTGTTCACTATCACTGGTCGCGGTACTGTAGCAACTGGTCGCGTAGAGCGCGGTCAAGCTAAAGTTGGCGATGAAGTAGAGATCGTTGGTTACACTGAAATCCCTAAAAAGACAGTTGTTACTGGTTGCGAGATGTTCCGTAAGTCTCTTGATTCAGTACAAGCTGGTGATAACGCAGGTGTATTGCTTCGTGGTATTGAGAAAACTGAGATCGAGCGCGGTCAAGTTATCGCTAAACCAGGTTCAATCAAACCACACACTAAATTCGTTGGTAGCGTATACGTACTAAACAAAGAAGAAGGCGGACGTCACACTCCATTCTTCAAAGGTTACCGTCCACAGTTCTACATCAGAACTACAGACGTAACTGGTAACGTATATCTTCCTGATGGTGTTGAGATGGTTATGCCAGGCGACAACATCGAGATGACTGTTGAATTGATTTCACCAGTAGCTATTGAAGATGGTATGAGATTCGCAATTCGTGAAGGCGGTAGAACCGTTGGAGCGGGTGTTGTTTCTTCTATCGTTCAGTAAGAAATATAGTTAAGGAGTTAACGTAAAAGACCCCGGCGGAAAGCTGGGGTTTTTTATTTTTTAGATTTAACTAATAGTGGATCAAGGCATCATAATTGATAAGACAGATACAGGTTATAACTTTATTATAACTATGTGCCTGCAATAAATAAGGTGTAAAAAGGTTGCATAATGGGTATAATAGGTTGCATATGGCTAAAACTATTAAAATATCAGACCCATTGTTTGAGCAGGCTAGGTCTCACGCTAAAATATCCAAAAGATCGGTTCCCAAACAAATAGAATTCTGGTCTAGTATTGGCAAAATAGCTGAAGAGAATCCTGAGCTTAGCTATAAGTTTATTAGAGAGATTATGATTTCTATGCAAGAGTACGAGATGTCAGCAGTCTCTGAATATCAGTTCGGAAGCTAGTTTTAAGAGTAGGGACCATGAAAATATTACAAACAAACAGGTTTGCCAAGGCAGTTAAAAAACTGCATAAGAACCAAAAGGAAGACCTAGATAAAGCTATAAAAGCCATTAGCCTTAATGTGGACGTTGGCGAAGAGAAAATTGGTGATTTAATAGGGGTCAGAGTATATAAATTTTCAATGCAGAAACAATTAACACTACTAGCCTATGTCTATAACGAATCTGAGATCACCCTCACCATGCTGGCTATTGGCAGTCATGAAAATTTCTACAGAGACTTAAAACATTAAAAAAAGTCGAACAAGCCCATGAACAGCTCTACCACGCTATAATTCTTCTTCGTGGCTACAAAAACTCGTAAAAAGACAATTAATCGCATCCGTATCAAGCTTAGAAGCTACGATACTGTAAACCTTGACCAATCGGCTAAGCAAATCGCTGATGCTGCTGAGCGCACTGGCGCTAGTGTTGCTGGTCCAATCCCTCTTCCAACTTCTATTCGCAGATATTGCGTACTAAGATCACCGCACGTAGACAAGAAGTCTCGCGAGCATTTCCAGATCGCTACTCACTCTAGACTTCTAGATATTCTAGATCCTACTTCTGAGACTACTGACGCACTTAAAGGTTTAGACCTGCCGGCTGGTGTAGATATTTCTATAAAAATCTAAGCAGGCTAAGGAGCTTATATTTCAACGTCAATAACACAAACCGATAGCGTAGCAATATCGACACATTGGTGTCGATATTGCGCTCTCAACTAAGCTGAGATGCGATACTTAAATAGATTATGTCGTTGCTACCTGTATCCAATGGCAGGCGTTGCACAAGCAATGACAGGCTAGACACTACAACAATGCTAATTAACTTACTGCGAAACGAAATTCTCCCTCTGGTGCAAAAACCAGGTCAATACTTAGGCATAGAGCAAGGTGCCGCGCGTAAAGATTGGGACTCAGCTAAATCACGCATGGCGATTATATATCCAGATCTTTATGAACTGGGCATGTCTAATTTTGGTACTAAAATTCTTTACAGCATCGTTAACGCGCATCCTGATTATCTCTGCGATAGAGCCTTTGCACCGATGGCAGATATGGAAGCCATACTACGCGAGCGTAATATTCCATTATGGGCTTGGGAAAGTTACAGACCACTTAAAGAGTTTAATTTTATCGGCTTCTCACTGGGTTATGAACTTTGTTACACTAATGTACTCAATATTCTAGATCTGGCACAGATACCTATTCATAGCTGCGATCGTGATGACTCTCACCCTTTTATATTTGCTGGCGGACCAGCGGTGCATAACCCTGAACCGATGGCTGATTTTATGGATTTTTATCTCATTGGTGATGGTGAGGATTTAATCACTGAGGTGCAAGATAGCATAATCGAGACCAAAGTCTCGATTATGCGCTCTCAACACGAGTGCACCAGCTCAGCGACTAATAAAAGCCACAGTAGTATGCGCCAGCAACTACTCATAGCACTTGCGCAGATCCCTGGTGTTTACGTTCCTAGTCTATATAAACCAGATCCTGCTGCTAACTATTTACCTAAAGCTATTCGCGATGACATTCCAGCGCGCATCCGCAAACGTATAGTTCAGCTCGAAGATCGTAATCAACCAACCCAAAGCCCAGTTGCGCATATCAGTACTGTGCAAGACAAACAAACCCTGGAGATACGTCGTGGCTGCGATAGAGGTTGTAGATTTTGTCAGGTAGGCTATGTCTATCTGCCTGTGCGCGAGCGCAGTCCAGAGGATTTGCTCAGATTAAGTACTGAAGCTATTAAGAACACTGGTTACGATAGCTATACTATGCTTTCGCTTTCTGCTAGCGATTATACTTGTCTAACAGAAACGGCTAAGGCTCTTAACGATAATCACGCCGCTGCTGGCGTCTCGATGTCTATGCCAAGTCAGAGAGCTGACAGGTTCAACGTCGAGATGGCTACTGAGATTCAACGCGTGCGCAAATCTGGTATGACTTTCGCGCCAGAGGCGGGCACTGAGCGCATGCGCAAAGTGGTTAATAAGGGACTGACTCAAGAAGATATATATAAAGCGATTAGAGGTAGTTATGAAGCAGGTTGGGACCACATTAAATTATATTTTATGATCGGCTTACCTACTGAGACTGACGAGGATCTCGATGGCATACTCGACACACTTAGTTGGACCCTTAATATGGCTGAGGATGTTAGACGCGAAGAGCGTGCTCGCGCGCATTTAGCTAGAGAGCTGGGCGAAGAGTACCGAGCGAAGAATTACAAGAACATCAATATCACTTGCACCATATCGACTTTCGTTCCCAAGACCTTCACAGCATTTCAATACTACGGACAATGCAGCCAATCAGAATTCAAACGCAAATCTAAATACCTGCAAGATGGTATCTACGCACGCAAATTAAAACGTAACGTTAAACTCAACTGCACGGATTCAGAGATCGCCCTGCTTGAAGCAGTAATGTCACGCGGCGATAGACGTTGGGGTCAAGTTATAGAGAAGGTTTGGCAGGCTGGCTCGCGCATGGATTCTTGGTCCGAGAATATGAATATAGAGCGCTGGGCTCAAGCTGCTAGTGCTTGTGGTTTGGATCTTGAGACTGAAGCTTACCATCAACGTACTCCATATGAGCCTAATTGCTGGGAAGTTTTAGATTTAGGTTTTACTGATAAGTTTTTCCCTGATGAGTGGCAGAAATCTCTAGAAGCTGCTGAAACTGAAGCTTGCACCGAGAATAAGTGTCATGCTTGCGGAGTTTGCTTCAGACTCGATACCAAGAACGTAGTGACTAATAATCGTTCGAACAATAATCCATTCGTTACTGAGATAGATGTTGAGAAGCGTAAGATGAGTTGTGCTGGGGTTGGTAGAAAAAATAGCAATAACGTGACCGACGTCACGTTATTGCGCTCTAACAGCGAGTGCACAAATGACGGGGTCGCTTCATCTCCTCGCACTGACATGAAACCTCGTACCGAAAAAGGCCATAAATACAGATTAGTAATAACTAAACTAGAAGATTTACGTTTTATAGGTAATTTAGATTTCCAAAGATTATTCGAAAGAGCATTGCGTAAGACAGGTTTGCCTATGGTGCATAGTAATGGCTACAATCAAAGATTTAAGATAACTTGGGGCGCAGCATTGGGGTTATTTATCGAGTCAGAGTGGGAATATATGGAAATAGAGCTCGCTGAAGCCTATACAGATTTAGAAGATTTAAAGAATATTCTAAACCAAGAACTACCAGAACAAGCTAGAATAAAGTTTGTTGAGGCGGTTCAGTCAGACGACAAGAGCTCAATCAACAAAATTTTAGAGTTAAGTTATAAAGCAAAACTAATCAGTCCGGATAGACTGCCAGCCTCGCTGGAGCTTCAAGGAAAACTAGATAGCCAAAGCCTAGCTCGAATAGTAGAAATGAAATTTTTAACAGCCGACGAAATCTCAATACGAGTAAAACCACAAATAAAAGTGGCAGATATTCTCAATGCGATAGCGCCAGCTGCGAAATGGCGAATAACTAAAACTGAGCAAAAGCTAGAACAGCCAGCGCTATTAGTTCACTAGTCCATCAGCCGAAAATTTTATTAAGAGCCAGCGAGCTCAATTAAGCAAGCCTGCAAACTTGCGTTTTATAAGGAAAATATATGCGTTCATTAGTAATATCAGAATTCGACAAAATAGCAGCCCTACTGGAAGACGGTAAGGCGATAGATTTTTTAATCTCCAAACATGAGTATGGAGTAGGAGATATCTATACAGTAAAGGTAGAGAACATTATGCCTGCCATCGATGCGGTCTTCGTTAAACTTGAAGATGGTCGTATGGGCTTCTTGCACGCTAATGACGTGCCTGGCTCAGGTAATCTTTTCGACAGGGTTTATCCAGGTCAGAAACTACTAGTACAGATAGTTAAAGAGCCGACAGGTAAAAAAGGTCCTAGGGTTAATCTTAGTATCAGCATACCGGGTAGATACTTCGTACTGAGCAACGATAGTAGTGGTATCGCTATTAGCCGTAAGATCGCTGAGGGTGCTGAGCGTAATCGCCTTAAATCTATAGCGAATCTGATGAAGCCAGAAGATATAGGTATAGTAATTCGTACTGAAGCATCTGGACATAGCCAAGAAGAGTTAGAAGAAGATTTCGTAAATCTTTGGGAGCGTTGGAAAAATGCTGTCGATAAACATGAACGCAATAGCGAACCAGGTTTAATCTATAAAGAACAAGATTTCTTGTATTCTACTCTGCGCGACTTCTTTAATAGTGGTGTTGACGAACTTATCGTTGATACTATGCAAGGTAAATACCGTGCTGAAGAGTTCCTCAAAGGCTGGACTGGTAGAGAAGTAATAGTAAAACACATAGATCAAGAGCGTGTGCTTAGTGATTCTGGTGTTGAAGCTGAACTGCGTAATTGTTTATACAACCGCGTGGATCTTCCAAGTGGTGGCTATATCATTATCCAAACTACTGAAGCTCTTACTTCTATCGATATCAACTCTGGACGTTTTACTAGCAGTACTACACTGCGCGAAACCGTACGTCGCACCAATATGGAAGCGGCTGTAGAGATCGCTAGGCAAATGCGCCTGCGTAATATCGGCGGTATGATTATCGTGGATTTCATCGATATGAGCAACCGTATGGATCGCATCACTGTGATGGAGACTATGGAAGCGGCGCTGAAGACTGATAAAGCTAAACCACAATTAGGTCAATTATCAGATCTTTGCTTAGCTGAAATTACCCGCAAACGCTCTGGACAAGCCTTGTCTGAGATTTTCGGCAAACCATGTTCACACTGTGAAGGTTTAGGAGTTAATTTCTACTTGCGTGGCACTGAGCGCAAACATAGTCATCAACAAGCTGGCAATCAACGTTATAACAATCAACGTGACAATCGTAATCGTGATCGTGATAGACGCGATAGAGAACGTGGTGGTAATAGAGACAGAGATCGTGATCGTGAAGATCGTGGTCCACGCAACGATGATCGTAATGATCGCAATCGTGATCGTGAAGACAGGGGTCCTCGCGAGGATAGAGGTCCGCGCAATGATGATCGTGGTCAACGTGAAGACAGAGGTCCTAGAGAAGATCGTGGTCCGCGTGAAGAACGTGGTGAGCGTCGTGATGATCGTGGTGGAGACAGACGTGACCGCAATGATCGTAATCGTGGTCGCAATGATAGACGTGATAGACATCAGAATCGTGACAGACAGCAAGGTTGGGCTAAGCCAGCTACTGAGAGCGATCCACAAGCAGCTCTTACTAGTAACTTCGCTGCGCCTAATGCTAATCCTGAGCCGCATCCAGAACCCGTTATCAAAGAATCAGTTAATGAGTCTAAAGAAAACGAAGCTGGAGGAGATGCTAAAGATGACCGCAATAAACAAGTTCGTAGATTGCGCAACTCTAAAACACTTCAAAAATTACGTGAGAGACAGAAGCGTCCACCAGTAGCTGGAGCAGCGCCAGCCGCGCCGGTAGAGCCAGCAGGCGAATAATAAGTGTGAACGGGCTAATCAAACTAGGTCTAGCCAATGTAAAAGCAGCGGCTGCTACATTGGGCAACCCACAGAATAGTTTTAAATCTATTCATATAGCTGGCACTAACGGCAAGGGTTCGGTTTGTACTTGGTTAGAGTTGATGTTTCTAAACAGCCGTCATCCTGAGCGTAGCGAAGGATCCATTACTAGCAGTATAAAGATTCTTCGCTTCGCTCAGAATGACAAGAAATCAATCACAATAACAATAGGCAAATATATCAGTCCTCACTTAATCTCCGTCACTGAGCGCATCTCAGTCAATGGCGAAGACATAAGTCAAAAAGATTTCGACAGTCTATGGGCAGAGCTATATGGCGGCAGCTACGATACAAATGCTTACCAAAGTGAAATTCAAGATCCTCAAGCACGCTTATACGGTCAATCACTAACAGAATTCGAAAAACTCACCATATTAGCCTTCGAGCATTTTAAGCGCGCCAATGTCGATCTAGGCATCATAGAAGTAGGCTTAGGCGGTAGGCTTGATGCTACTAATATACTTAGTCCAGAGCATACACTAGCTACCGCTATCACTAATATAGGATTGGATCACCAAGATTATCTCGGCAATACTATAGAAGAAATTAGTCGTGAGAAACGTGGAATCATGAAAGCCTCAGTGCCGCACTATGAGGGGATGCTGACAGCTCAGGCTCCTAATGATATTCAAGGATCTAATTTCCTTCTAGCCAAGCAAATATATGAGTCTATAACAGAATCGTATTTAAGTGAGAAGCAGCAGCTGGAATTACAAAGCAAATTTACCAGTCGTTACAGAGGCCGCTTCGATGAGAGCCAAGCTGGAATGATTATCGATGGTGCCCACAACCCTGACGGTGCTAAAGAACTAAATCGTTATTTGCGCAATAAATACTTATCCACACCTAAAACTTGGATAATTGGCATGCTCGACAAGGATCATGAGTCATTTTTGGATAATTTGTTTTATAAGCTACTGAATCCTGAATTAGATCAGATTATATTCACCCGTGTTAACAATAGTCGTAGTAAAGACCCTCAAGAATTAAAAAAGCATGCCTTAACAATAAATCCTCAACTTAGAATAGAAATCTATGAGAACCTAGAACAGGCTCTTTCCTTAAACGACAATCGATTAAAAATTCTTACAGGTTCTCTATATTTATGTGGGGAATACTTAGACCAATCCAGCCGGCTTAAGACCGAAAAACAAACCTAAAACTGCTGAGCTCGCTAGAAAAACAATGGCGAAGAACCAGGTTAAAGTATCTAGCTTCTCATCGGCGCTAGTACGCACGCCGCGGAAGTGATTAGCTGAACTTCCAATAGAACCTAAGCCTTCTGATTTTGGCTCGTGAATAAGAATGAAAAAGGCGGTAATAAGACCACTGAGTACTTGAACTGTAAGTAATAAATTAAACATCAAAACTAATTTTAGCAGGAATTTAGAAGCTATGCTGGCAGCCTATTTTCAGGATAAACCATGTCAACTGCAACATGAAAAGCTTTAATTCCTAAGCCCTCAGCACCAGCAATATCACGCTCTGGACTATCACCGACCATAATCACTTGATCAGCTTTTAATCCCAGTTTTCTAAGAGCGAGGCTAAATATACGAGGGTCTGGTTTCTCAACGCCAGCTTCTTCAGAACTTACTAAATAATCAATATATTTTGCTAAACCCAAATGCACTAGTTTCTTGGCTTGAATACGAGCTGTAAGATCTGTAACTATGCAAGTTCTAATATTGTTAGACTTGCAGTCTTTCAAGAAACGCATCGCACGCTCATCAACCTTCATCGCTGGCAAAAAACTCTGCCAGTATAATTCTTCAAACTCAATAGCTAGTTCGAGGCAAGATTTTTGAAATAGTTTTTCGAATACTCTTTGAAAATAAAGATGACGCGAGTGCGAAGCGGCTTGAGTGTGCAATTCTACGTGGACTTCAGCTTTAGCTGCTTCATAAAGATCGTTGAGATTATAACCTGGAGCTATATGCTCTAATCGCTCAGCGCATTTATCCATGGCATGATAGTGAGCTGGATAATAGGGATAGAGAGTGTTATCGAAGTCAAGCAAAGCCGCTTTCAAACCCACTAAAGCATTAAGATCAATAGCTGGAAAGCCAATAGTCGAATGCTTATAAGCAGTGGGGTCAAAAGTAGTCATCAAGCAGAATTATAACTTAGCTATATCAATAATCATATAGCGGGACTTATGCTTCATTAAATGATTCAAGATGAAGAACTGCTGCCCTGGAGCCAAGACTGTTATTTGATTTACATGCTGATTGAAAGGTTCGATATACTTCTTAGGGCTCTTAAGATAGCCAGGGGCATAGAAATCTGCTAAAGCCATGAAATGAGTTATGCCATTAGCTTTAACTAAAGCTAGGAACTCCTCGCGCGACTTGGCATAAGTTAGATCAAACGAGACTATAGTCCTACGCCTAATCTCCTCAACAGACTTCATAGTGAAACCTGCACTACGCTCTAAATCAATAAACACTTTGCGTTTAGCTGTAATATAAAGGATATTTAAATCAGGCAAGTATGGATGCCCTGCTATCAATGCATCAGGTCCAAGAGCTTGAGCATAATTCGTAACTTGAGGATTAGCTGAAACGAATCTTGGATGATAATCTTTTTTGAAACAAACCCAGAAGCTTAAAGCTGCTATCACTATGCATAAATTAATTAAAAACTGTTGCTTGCCTAGGGTCTTAGTCAAGATGGAGAAGAAACAATAAAAAATACAAAACACCGAGAGAATCAAACAGCTAATCCCAAGATATCTACTTGGGAAATACAGCAGAGGGAAAACCCAACCTGAAATAAAATACAAAGCAATGGAAGAATATATTAGTAAAGCTGGGCTGGAACTTAGACTTTGCTTGAAATCATTAAAACTTGGTTGAACAATTGCAAAGTAGAGAATCAAGACTATTACAGCAAAGGAAACGACTTTAACGCTAATTGGGAAATAACCAATCCCCAAGCCCCAGTTCTCATTCATCCACCATGATTCAGTACCACTAAAACCGAAAATTGGAATGCGTCCACCAACATTAAACTCTGGTAGTGACATCATCTCAGCACGGCTCAAATGATGACCCTCACCGGCATATTTAACACCTTTTAAAAATACGAAATGATAAAGAAAAGTGATTAAGGTGTTAATAGTGAAACCGTAAAACGTTGGGCTTAAGAATTTAGATTTAGCACTAAACAACCAAGAAAACCCTTCCATGCCCATGCAAATTACAAAAGCCGTAGGATTATAAAAAAGAGCAATTAGACAAGTGATGCTAGCAGCAATATCCTGCTTAGACTCCTTAAATCCCATGTATAAGAATAAAAAGAACCAAATCGTAGACCTCATATGTGATGCCGATAAATTATCAGTACACCAAAACGTAACAGTCATAGCAAGGACAAAAGCAATTGAAAAAAACAAATTACGATTTTTCGTAAATCTATTGATGAAAAAGAATGAGGCAAAGGCACTAATAACAGATAAACCTAGAGCATATAGCTTACTTGCGTGAATTAGATTATCAGTAAATAAAGGCATCGCTCGCCAAATCAAAGCATAGATAGGAGCTAAGGCAAAAAAGTTAGACTCATAAACTTTTGCGAAATAATCATTAGGAAAGAGCTTGGGGTCCCAAAATTTCCAAAACCAAAAATTAGTTTGACGAAAATCATCTTGAACAACGTTATTGTCATTAAGTATTGGACCTAAAACCTCAAAAGCGATATAAAAACCAATAAAGCAAGCTAATAAAGCAGAGAGATAAGTTTTATACTTGTTGAGGAATTGCATAATTATAAAAATAAATTAGAGGCTGATCCTAAGATAGAACCTTATAAAGATTAACAAAACCAGCTACTCTACCAGAACCCTGATTGAAATCTAAGATTTGATCATTATCAACATCTTCAACTCCGTGGATAATAGAACCATCAAAGCAAACTATATTACCGAAAGAGTTTTCATTTTCATATAGAATTTTATTATCAGAGCGATCAACAACAAAACCACCTCCTGAATGGAAATCAGTTCCTCTGGTCGATAAAACTACTAACACCTGCAAGAAAGGATGCCCGGCTTTTTCTAATAAAGCAGGAAAGTGTGTATCCCTGTGACCCACCATAAAACCTGTACCACGAGGATAATGATGAATCCTGCAAGCATTCCAAAACCCATCTCTCTCTGGGTTGTTACCAAAATCTTCAGCTACACCTAAAATTCTGTTTCTTAGATTAATCAAATCTGAAAACACTTTACCAAGATTAGAGTAAGCAGGATCATCTTTAGAAAAATATGTGGTTTGCAATAAAGCTGCATAGCTCTCACCTAAACCGTTAGTTGCACCTATAGTATATTTGCGATGTGGCTTTGCTACTAAATCTTTGTAGGAAAATTTCTGCTTAGGCGGAGAAACCGTTATCGTTGACATGGCTTTAAGGTAGTCCTCTCGCGCACCCTTGAGGACAGAAGGATCTTGCCAGTTAGATATCTCACAATAACCGTGTTTAGTCAGAGAACTCTTAATATCATCAACATTAGGGGCAGTAATAATAGACATAATTAGAAAATCCTTTACTAACTACATTTTACACAATAAAATCAAATGAATAAGTAATGACAGGGCTTAAAGACAGTGCTATAAATAGACACAGTGGCTGAGAAAACTATACTCTCAACAGACTCACAAAGTAAGCTCTTTAACAGCGAAGATAGACATTTTTGGTTTAAAAGCAGAGCTGAATTTATCATCAATAGACTAAAAACTTTTCAACTATTGAATAAAGAGTTTAATGCCTTAGAAATAGGTTGTGGTAATGGATACACCAGTTCTCAACTAATAAACAGTTATTCCCACTATCACGCACTTGAAGGCTCCCAAACTGCCATAGAAAACATGCAGCAAAGATTGCTAGAAGCAAACATCAAGCAGGAGAAATACACACTAACAGTAGCTGATCTTACAGAATACAAATTAGCTCCAGAATCCTATCAACTAGTCTTAGCTTTCGACGTACTAGAGCATATAGATCCTCAGGAACTTAATAAAACACTAAAAAGTATTCACGACTCTCTTTCAATCAATGGAAAAATCGTAATTACCGTACCAGCCTTTAAATGGCTTTGGACCAACATAGATACACTTTCTGGTCATTATCAAAGATTTGACTCCAAAAGCATGACTCAAGTGCTGGAAGCTAATGGTTTTAAAGTCGATTACCTTAGTTATATATTTATGACTGTACTACCATTTTATTTAGCACAGAGATTTATGCTTAACCAAAAGCAAGATCAATTAAAATCAAATCTAGCAGAATCTCATATGTCTATTAACCCGATTATAAACTTCATATTAGGCACTTTAACGAAAATCGACTTCATAATATTAAGCCTGCTAAGCTTCTTGCCTATTGGCAGTTCACTATTTTGCATCGCTACAAAACAGGAGCACAATAAATAAAATGTCCGAAAAATTCCATAGTCATATAGAAAATTATTACACTGATACTTTTAGTAAATTCGGAGACACTCCAAAAGGCGTAGATTGGAATGATCTAACAACTCAGAATTTAAGATTCGAGATGTTGATTAAAGATTTGGATTTGAAATCTAAATGCTCAATACTAGATCTCGGCTGTGGGACTGGTGATTTACTTAAATATATAAACTCCTCAAAACAAGAAGCAGATATACACTATATCGGTTTAGATTTCGTGGAAGGCATGATAGAAACTGCCAAACAAAAATATGCCGGAACCAATAACGCTGAATTCATCAGAGGCTCGCTTGAAGATTTCAAAAATTCTCAAGTAGACTACGTGGTTGCTAGTGGCATATTCAATGTTAGACAAGGTGCTGATGAAGCAGAATGGGAGCAATATATACTATCCACCATAACTGAGATGTTCAGTAAAGCAAGCAAGGCTATAGCATTTAATATACTGACTTCCTATGTCGATTGGACTATAGACAAGCTTTACTATGCTGACCCTAAAACCTTATTAAATTACTCTGTGAAAAATTTATCGCGCAAAGCAATTATTAACCATAGTTATCCGCTCTATGAATACACTATGACCATCTTCAAATAAGAATTGCGTGCTACTATAAAAAAATGGGCAACAACAACCCAGAGCTCTCTATAGTCACGACATTATACATGTCGCAAAAATTTGTTAAGAGTTTTTATGAACGAATAACTCAATCTGCAAAAGAACTAACGAGTTCTTACGAGATTATTTTCGTTAATGATGGCTCACCAGACCAATCCTTGACTCAAATTATAGATATAAGCAAAAATGATACTCATGTAAAAGTTATCGACTTATCAAGAAACTTTGGTCACCATAGAGCTTTAATGACGGGACTAAGTCATTCAAGTGGCGATAAAGTTTTTCTTATCGATGTCGATCTAGAGGAAGAACCAGAATTATTAATAGATTTCTGGAAAACACTAGCAAATAATCCGGATTGTGACCAAATCTATGGAGTACAAAACAGCAGAAAAGGTGCTTGGTTTGAGAGATTCACCGGTGCCGTCTGGTACATGATAATCAACTTTTTAACGCAAAACCATATTCCAAAAAATTTCATGACCATTAGACTAATGAGCAGAAGATTCGTTAATAGCTTGGTTGAATTCCAAGAGCGAGAATTAAACTTCGCTACATTGATCTATTTAAATGGATTTCAGTCTAAACCAATATATATAAATAAAGGACATAGAGAAAATAGTTCATATAATCTTATGCGCAAAATGGGCGTGGTGATCAACACCATCACCTCATCCACTATATTTCCTTTGTGGTTAATATTCTATTGCGGCTTAACTATAACGACTATAGATATATTATTTATTGCTCTAATTATTTACAAGAAACTAGTTCTTGAAGTACTGCAAAACGGTTGGGCATCAATTATGGTAATAAGTCTTTTCTTCGGTGGCATGATTTTACTCTCACTTGGTGTAATTGGACTATATATTTCCAAAATACTTACTGAAGTCAAACATAGACCTTACGCCATTATTAAAAACAAAATCAACTTCTAATTATTCAAGAACCGCTAAACCAAATCCTGTAAGCCCATATCCATTACCGTTATAGATCATAAACCTGCTACCCTTGTGATCAAAAACATGAGGATATTCAACAGTCTCACTATCCCAACCAGAATCAGAAACGCTAATTCCAACTTGCTCATCTTTGCGAATCCAATTCTTACCATCAGTAGATTCTGCGTAACCAATTCTATAACTCAATCCACGATAGGAATACCAGATTTTATAGCAATCACTATCTTTAATAGCAGTACCACGTGAAATCGCATACTCAGAAGAGTCTTTGAAATTAATAGCGATATGACCATCTCTTTGCCAATTAATACCATCAGTAGTTGATGCATACTTAAGCACATGCGCCATAGACTCTTGCTCTTTACCCCAAGTTAAATTAGAACCATAGTAAACATGATATCCGCCCTTGCTATCAGCCAATAAAAAAGGATAAGAAAGAGAATAAGGATCAACATCAGATCGATTAACAATTGGAGCCTTGCTATAACGCTCAAACTTACCTGATTGAGGATTTTCAATAGCTAAACCTATAGTGTTAGTCCAAGGTACTGTTACACCAAGGTTCCAGCCTAGATAGTACATATGACGTCGGCCATTAATATCGATAATACTAGCTAAGGAAACACCGCTATCATCAAAAGTACCAATCTCTCCTGGGCTTAGAACTGGCTCAGAAGCTATCTTTAAAATTTCCTCAGGCTTATTAATATTCAACTCTACAAAAGAGATACTAGATCTATTATTAGCATCACGAGTACTGAAATAAACTCTAAACAAGTCTCCACCAATATTAACGGCAAAAGCATTAGCAGCATGAGATTTCATCCATGGATAAAGATCTTTCGGTTCAAATATTTTTGAGATCTTACGCCACTTCATGATTTA
>CAZQXM010000014.1:0-22712 GCA_964597205.1 uncultured Gammaproteobacteria bacterium | reverse complement strand
TATATTTCGGTGGTGGTACGCCGAGTTTAGAAAAGCCAGAAGATATTGCAAGAATCATCGCCAAACTAGAAGAATATTACGATATCGCTAATGATGCAGAAATTACTCTTGAAGCTAATCCTGGCACTGTTGATAAAGCCAAGCTATTAGAGTTTAGAACCATAGGTATTAATCGCATTAGTGTCGGTGCTCAGACTTTTGATGAGAACTTATTGCAGAAACTAGGACGCGGTCATAGTATTGCTGATACTGATAGAGTACTTAGAGATATTGCGACTATTGATTTTAAATCTTGGAGTTTAGATTTGATCTATGGTTTACCAGGGCAGACTATAGAATCTTGGCGATCTACTTTGTCTGCGGCTCTTGACTACCAAGCACCTCATATATCTGCTTACGCATTGAGCATAGAACCAACTACTCCTTATGGAGCTTATTACAAGAATAGTAAACATCCAGATTTACCAGTAGAAGACGATGTCGCTACTATGTATGAAATCACCACTGAGTTTCTCCATAATGCCGGTTTAGCACGTTATGAAATTAGTAATTGGGCTAAGCCTGGTCATGAGTCGAGGCATAATCTTTGTTATTGGCTGGCAGAGGAATATTTAGCAGTAGGAGTCGGTGCTCATGGTTTCTTAGCTGCTCAGCGTTACGCTAACCCCAAAAATCTTAACGATTACTATTTGGCGGATTTTACTAAGCAAGAAACTATAGAAATTAGTTCTCAAGAGAATTTAATCGAGAAGATTCTTCTTGGTTTGCGCCTTGAAAGAGGTATTGACCTTATAGATGATTTTCAACCTTATATCAATCAATTAAAGCTAGATCACTTTATAAGTGCTGGGTTAGTGAAACAACAAGGCAAGTCTAATATAAAATTAACTGATAAGGGTATTTTGCTGAGTAATAGAGTTATTGCTGAGCTGATCGAGTGTTAATGCAGTTTCAATCTAAGCGTCTTAAATATATAGTTATTGGTTTTTCGATTCTGCTTGGATTATTGCTTGCTAGTTATTTATATTTTGTTCAATACTGCAAAATAGATTTAGAGACTTTAATTACCCGTTTTGCTGAAAGTAAAATGGATGGTGAGCTTAAACTTACTAAGTTTCGTTACAGTTTTGAAAATTCTCGCATTAAGCTGAGTGCTGAGCATTTGAGCATAATAGACAAGAATGGCAAAGCTTTTCTTGAAGCTGATCAACCAGTAGCGATGCTGAGATGGCGTAGTTTTTTTAGTCTTAATCCACTCAAACAATATCACTTACTGGGTTCTAGCTACACTAAGCTCTATTTAGCAAGAGATAAAGAAGGTAAATGGAACTATCAAAAAATATTCCGTTCTAAGGACAAACAAAAACCCTTACAAGTAGAGCAAGCGCAGATACCGAAACTCGATATAGAAATTATTGATGATTTATATCCTGATCATCAGATTAATTATCGTGATATGAGAATTTTATGGCAAAAGCAAGGCTTAAAGCGTGTCTATAACATTGATATAGACTCTGGTACTACTAGTCTGAATAACCACGCACGTTTAAGAGGTTCTATTGCTACAGGCAGTATGGAGCATATATTGCGTCAGCGTTTTGATTTAAAGTTCGATCTAGTTGATATAACGCCAGAAGATTTTGCACCAATATTGCATCTTGCTGGCTTTGATCCTGATCAGATTGCTTTAATCTCGCGCATGGGTAAACTCAGCCTTAGGGGTAAATGGGGATATTTCGGCGCTAAGTTATTAACTCTAGATACTGATCTTAGCTTGCAACAAAAGAATTTAATATTGAAAGCCAAGATCGATGGTGACTTCAAAACCGTTAGAGGTGAGACTTTCATGAATTGGCAAGTGCTTGCGCAGAATTTTAATCTCGCTGCTTGGCTTAACGCTTATGCTACGGCTTTTGCTGCTCAACCAATTAAAGATGCTGAGCATTACCAGCGAGCAGCTTTTGTTATAGCCAATAAATTTCGTATTATTCATCCTCAAGAATTTACTAGCATTAAGCTGCTAGCAAGGGGTACGGTTAAGAAACCAGATTTCAAGACAGAGATAGCTTTATTAGATGCAAGGAACAACAGCACCTACTATCCAAACTCTAATGAGAGCAAGAAGATTATTGGGGACTTTTCTGTGCAGGATGGTAAAACTATTATTTCTAAATTAGTTATCCCTCTGAACTATGCCAGTTTAATTCTTAGTGGTTGGTTGGCTAATAATCTTGCTTTTGATTTAGCGCTAAAAAGTGATGGAGTCACTCTGAGCCAGCTTAAAGCACTAATATTGGACTTGCCATACGCAACTGTCTATCAGGAGATGATACGTAAACTTGAGTTGAACGGTTTAGCGGCTTTAGATATCAGAATGTCAAGGCAAGCACCGGATAAAGCGGTAATCATTACAGGTATAACTCAATTAGCTAAAGTGCAGATTTTCCACCCTGATTATCCAGTTCATATTGATAATATTTTTGCTACCGTCAAACTAAAAACAGATCAATGGGAATTAACTAAGCTTAGTGGTAATTTTGCGGCTGACTATTTTGAAGCAGCCGGTACTTTAGGCTTAGATGAAGATCCAAGTAAAGCCAAGATCGCTCTTAAGTTCGCTATACCTAAACTAGATCTTGCCAAGGTAGTGGAATCTAATTTACTAAGTTTATTTGCTCTTGATCAGCGTATTAAATCAGCTTCAGGTATAGTTTCTAATCTTATATTAGAGATTCGTGATGTTCCTTTGCAAAACAGCTCAAATAAACGGTTTTATCGTTTGTTGGGTAATTTTGATCTGAATAATATAAGTCTTAATGACTTTAATCGTGTTAATGGTAAATTGAATTTTACGCCTGATGGTTTGCAGATTGGTAATTTGGTTTTCGCACTGGCAGATGGTAGTTGTACTCTTAATGGTATTCTAAGACAAACTAATAATAAAGGTATCCCTGCTTGGGAGCCTGATATAAACTTTAGTGCTGTTAATTTAGAGCTTAGTAAAGCGAAATCTATTATTGATAGTTTTATTCAAGTTAAAGCCAATACTGATTCTAAGCTTCTACGTTTTGCTGATTTTGAAATTTATGATGGTGTGATTAATGCAGTACTGCATATAGATAAGTTGGGTGCTGTAGGCAAATTGAGCTTTGATAAATTGAATTTTCAGTATGATCCCCTGGGCACACCATTTAGAGAAGCTAAAGGTAATGTAGTAATTAGTGCTGATCGCGTGGTTACAATCAGCTCATTGAAAGGGCTCTATGGCTCTAGTGTATTTAAATCTAGCGCTAAAGTTAAAAATCTATTTGCTGAAAATCCGGCGAATAGAATTCCAGAATTTCAGTTGACTGTTAATGGTGATTTCTTTATGCCTGAGATATTACCACTGCTACCTAAAGTGATTAATCGTTATTGTGTCTTTAAAGGACGTATGCCGATTAAACTTAAGGCAAGCGGCACTAAGAGCAAAACTAATCTTGATATTGAAGCAGAATTGAGTAAGCTTGATAAATTTAGTTACTTTAATTGGTTAGAAATCGATCCAAGCTATAAAGTTCTAGCCAAGTCTAAATTCCTTATTACTCCACAGCTGATAGTTTCTGAAGATTCGCAGTTTATATTCTCTAAACCTGATCTTGCTGGAGAAGCGCCGCTTAAAGCCTATTTCAACATTAAAGATTATAAGGATTCTCAAGCGATTAGTTACTATACAAAATTCGAAACAGCAAGCTCTGAGCCTAATGTAGGCTTGTTGGGTCCGCATATTTTAACTATGAAGCCTTTCAATGTGCGTTATGGCACTGGTAATTTTGTTTGCCAAACTCATGGCAGCTCTACTACTCAACAAACAAACTGTGAGTTTCATTTTGATGATGCTACTTTTGCGAAATTCGGTATTGGTGATCTCAACGCTAGTTCTGTTGATGTGAAATTACTATCAGTCGGTAATTTACCTTTAGAAACTAAAATTAGAGCCGCTAGTGGTGATTGGAATACTGTTCCTTATAATAAACTAAGTCTCGAATTGAGTTCTAATGCGACATCGATGGTAGCTCGTAATGTAAAAGCGAATATTGGTGAAGGGGCAGTGCAGTGTGATTTTACTTTGCGTTATCAAGACTTAAGCTCTGATTTTGATATACGCGGACAGAGTCTGCCGGCACATGATGTCGCCCAAGGCTTATGGGCATTAGGTTCTGAGGTTCCAGAAGGTTTAGTAGATATTAATTTTACCGGTAAAACTAAAGGTATAGAACAAGAAGATATGTTCTTTAATCTAGTTGGCACTGCTGATCTTATGGTTAAGAACGGTAAACTCTCCACCTTGAAATCTATGCAACGATTACTATCAGCAATTAATGGTGTTTTGAGTTTTGATCTTAATAACGTGGCTCAGTCTTTGATTAATTTTCAAGGTGGTGTTTTTGAATATATGATTAGCTCACTTGATTACAATATGGGCGTGATGAGTACTAAACGCCTCTTACTTAAAGCCCCGCAAACAGAAATGATACTTAGAGGTAAAGCTGATTACGTTAATGACTATATAGAGATTGATGGTATCGGTCTAATACCTAAACACGAAAAATCCTTACTTGCTAAAGTAGGCATAGGTCCTATTAATATAGGTAACGCCTTATCTCTATTTAAGTCTGGCGATAAGAGCAAACGCTATTTTACTTTTAGAATGGCAGGACCTATTTCTAATCAAGAATTGACTAATAAATCTATCCAAGATACTTTTACTTGGGTGGAAGCAATTCCGCCAGGAGATCTGTAGCTAGTTTAGTTTGTTGAGCTTCGAGACTTTCAATATGATCCAGCTCTATATTGAAACGATTACGGCGTCTGTCTTGCCACTCGGGGAAACGCGCATCTCTGCAAGCAGCTCGCAAAACTTCATAAGTATTAGGATTGAACTTAAAAGCTAATTTGGCAGCAAATCTTAGAGCACGATATATTCTTGTTGGATCATCAATAAAACTATTGTCGTGAAAGACGCGGATTTCTTTATTCTCGATATCTTGGAAAGCACCGACCAAGTCAATAATATTGAATCCGTTAGTATTTAAGCTTGCTTGTAGCTGTTTCAGATCTGCGTCACGCAAAGGAGCCACCAAGGCATTCACCGTAAAATCTCTTCTTGGTAAATCTTTACGTATACGCTCCAACCTATCTTTATCATCACAAAGTTTTACAGTAGGAAAAGCAGCAGGCACTGAGTAAGTTTCAGTACGGGCACTAGCAAGCTCGATATTATATTCTTCAAGTCCGGCGACCTCGATCTTGGCAGTACGGAAAGGTTCGAAAATCTCGCGTACTTTTACTGTGGGGATTTTAATATCACCATGATGAAAAAGTTCGGGACTTTGATTGCTCAATTCCAGCGCGAAATCGATAGCATCACCGGTATAGAGTAAATCTATATCCCGCCCTTCTTTATTGAGGATAACGAGGTCACGCAAGTAACCACCCACTAACACCAATAATTCACCGTGTTTTTCAGCGGTGGTGGCGAAATTGGCTAGGGTGGTTTGAAGTTCGGCTTGCACAGGATTTTATGGTAACACTGAGATTTTGCACTCGCCCACGGCAGCGCAAAATCGTGACATTGGTCACGATTTTGCTACGTATTGACTTTCGCGGAGCAGAAATGTTAATATTTTATTAAGAGAGGTAAATGCTTGGCACTAGAGAGCTCTAAGATTTTACGATTATCATCATTTAAAATTGGCCACAGAGTTAGATTGCCTGTTGGCACAGCTGCAAAGAAACAGACCCCTAAGATAAGAGCTAATAATTCTCCTCGTGAACTTCTTGGTCAAATTTCTAGAGCAATGCGTACGGAAATAGAACCAACACATGTAAAGGTTAATTCTGTTGAACGATTTACTCAGGTTGATCAGCAAAAAGTACAAAACTTTCTTGAACAACTGTTACCTAAGTTGGCGCCTGAAAAACTAGCTAAAGCAATTTTGAGTAATTCTCAAAAAGCAGAGTCTGCATCTACAGAGTTGCCGCCAGAAGCCATTGTTGCAGCTTTAGGCTCTATAGTTATTAATCTTGCAAATCCAGCTCTCATGACAATTTCATTTGAAGTACTTAGTAAATTAGCACAAGCAGCTAATCATCCTATCGCAGAGAAGGCAAGTCAGCAGCTTGTTAGAATTCAGCAGCACAGAGAAGCAACAGCAAGAAATAATTTACTTTTTGTGTTATTTACTGGAAATAATCAGCACAGAGTTGCTGCCTAAACTAAAACTTCTTGCGGTAACTTATCAAAAAACCCAGGGAAAGAAGTATTCACAAACTCTGTTTCTAGAATTTCTATATCACTAAGCGCATGCAAGGCTGCTATAGCTGAGCTCATTGCGATGCGATGATCACCTTTACTATCCACCGTGCCGCCAGAGCTAAACGGCTCTCCAGCACTGCCTTCTATAATCATGCCATCATCGGTAGCTTCAATGCGCGCGCCCAAGACTCGCATCATATTAACAGTGCTATCAATGCGATTAGATTCTTTAACTTTAAGTTCTTCAGCATCGCGTATAACTGTAGTGCCGCGTGCTTGAGCAGTGAGCACGGCGATAATAGGAATTTCATCGATAAGTCTAGGAATAATATCGCCTTCTATAGTTATTCCGCGTAATTCTGAATGACGCACAGTAATATCAGCGACTGGTTCTTTGCCTTCTAGCCTCTCATTGCTGATACTTATATCTGCGCCCATCGCACGCAAGACATCGATAATTCCTGTACGAGTCGGATTCACGCCAACAGCTGGTAGAGTTAATTCAGACCCTGGTACTATTGCTGCTGCTACTAAGAAAAATGCCGCGCTTGATATATCGCTAGGCACAGCGAATTTTTGTGCTTGAAGCTTGCTAGCTGAAACGCTTACTTTAAGACCATCTACTGTGATATTACCGCCGAAGGCTTCAAGCATGCGCTCAGTATGATCGCGAGATTTATGATCCTCGCTTACGCTAGTCACCCCTTCAGCATTGAGCCCAGCAAGTAACAGTGCTGATTTAACTTGAGCAGATGCGACAGGTGAATGATAATTAATGCCGTGTAATTTACTAGGTTTGATGATTAATGGCGCGCGACCGTCATTGCTTTCGATGACTGCACCCATTTGAGTTAGAGGATCTATCACCCTACGCATAGGACGTCCGCTTAAAGAATGATCGCCACTAAGTGTAGTAGTAAACGGCAAACCTGAGAATAATCCAGTTAAGAGACGCATACCAGTTCCAGAGTTACCTAAATAAATTTCTGAAGAAGGGGCTTTAAGTGTTGCGAAGCCACGTCCATATATACGCAAGCTAGTCTCTGACGGGCTTTCGATCTTCACTCCCAGCGCTTCGAAAGCTTTGCGCGTGCAAACACAATCTTCGCCAGTAAGAAAATTACTAACCTCAGTTAAACCTTCCGCGAGACTACCGAACATCACCGAGCGGTGCGAAACAGATTTATCACCAGGGATATTAATAACGCCCTGAAGTCCGTTTTTATTTTTTAGTCTCGATACTTTAGTTTTCATGTTTCCTTGTCATCCTGAGCGAAGCGAAAGGATCCCCATACTTAGCGCAATGGATTGCTTCGCCTTTGGCTCGCAATGACATAGCTGCTTAGCGAAGAGCCTCTAATTCAGCTAAATCTTTAGCGCTAATAATCTTTCCGTAGATAGCAGAGGCTGCTACTGTCGCTGGACTTGCTAGATGCGCGCGTGATCCAGTGCCCATGCGCCCTGGGAAATTACGATTAGTACTTGAGATACAACGATTACCAGGAGCTACTACACCCATACTCATACCAAGACATGGTCCGCAACTTGCGTGCGTCCAGAGAGCACCAGCATCTTGAAACACATCATGCAAACCTTCGCGCTCCGCTTGGCGTTTAACCACTTGCGAGCCTGGAGTAATAATAGTAGGAATTTTAACTTTGCGTCCGCGCAGAATATCAGCAGCGATACGCAAATCACTAATACGCGCATTGGTGCAGCTACCTATAAAAGCTTGATCTAATTCAAGGTCAGCGATCTTAGTGCCAACTCTTACACCCATGTATTCAAGAGCTTTCTCGTCAGCATCAGCAGGAATCGCAGAGCGGGTGCTAGCAGCCTCCCCTGGATTGATACCCCAAGTTACCATCGGCTCTAAGCTAGAGACATCTAGCTCAACTTCAGCATCGTACTTGGCTCCAGGATCAGCTTTATACTCTGACCATTTCGCTACTAGCGCGTCGAACTCTTTAGAGTCTTGTGGAATCTGCTCGCGGTTACGAAGATACTCGAACGTCACCTCATCAGCTTCAATCATGCCGCTAGTTGCGCCAGCTTCTATCGCCATATTGCAGATAGTCATGCGCTCTTCCATATCTAGATCGCGCATCGCATCTCCGGTGTACTCGAGCACATAACCAGTACCACCTTTAAAACTAATTTTATTGATGATAGCGAGGATGATGTCTTTAGCGTAAACACCGGGTTTGCGCTTACCAGTTACATTGATGCGCATCACCTTAGGTTTCTTCAGCAAGAGACATTGCGATAACATCGCACCAGCATTCGCTGTAGTACCGATGCCCAATGCGAAACAAGCGAAAGCTCCATTAGTGCAAGTATGGGAGTCGCCGCAACAAAGCGTCATTCCCGGTTGCACGTAACCACGCTCAGGAGCGACGATATGACAGATGCCATTTTCGCCGATATCGAAGTGTCTAATATTATGTTTGCGTGCCCACTTACGAAGAACGTCTGCTTGAATTGCAGTCGCTGTGTCTTTCGCTGGAGCAACGTGATCGTTAATCGCTAAGATGCGATTGGCGTCAAAAATTCTGCCACCGAATTCTTCGTCTATCTGTATAGCGCCTTGCGGAGTAGTGATCTCATGCGCCACGATTCTATCCATGAATACTAGATAGTTACCGCCAGGCAAAGCCTCAACGGTGTGTGCGTCCCATACTTTATCGAATAGTGTTTTTGGCATTTTAGTGATTAAATGCTGTCTGAAGGCAGCATGGGTTAATAATCCTAGCAAGACTAAGTGTTCTCAATAATATTGTTATTGGTACCTAGTTTATGTTAATCTTTTTATTATTATGTTCACGACAAGAAGAGTTTTATGTGCATCAGAACCTTTTCCAACAAATTCCTCAGGAGGCCAAAGCTCTGCTGCTAATATGCGCCGAATCTTAACTAAATATTGGGGGGTAAATTTTGATCAATTTCCGTATAACACTACTATGAAATCAAAGGAGCCACCTTACCCTTCTGATCGTTTGATTATTAGTGAGCATGGTTCTGAACTGGTTGTAATTTTTCGTCGAGAATCCCCTATAACTCTTAAGGGTGGAATGAAACAGAATGCTTATGTAATGCAAGCAGAAGGTCAAGAATGGGAAATCATAGGGACTGAGGATCAAAAGCTAATTGATATTATAAAAGCTGCTTTTGCTCCTTTTTATCGAGCTTTACGTGAACGAGAGGCTAAAAAACAGCCATAGTCCAATAGAGTATTGACGAATAGGGTTTAATCATGTTAATATAATAAGCTGTATGAAACTATCTCATTTAGCCTCATTAGCTGCTGCCACTGCTACTTTAGCGCTGCCACAAAAAGCAAAGTCCGACATAGCTGATTTAGGGCCAAATACTCAAATAGTTCAAAAAATTGTTAGAAATTCTAATGGTACTAAAGAAGTTGTAACAGTACCGTTAGACCACTCACGAACGAATTCTTATCACGTAATAGGTTCTCCTAATTCAACTAATAGTAATCAAATAGCTTTAGAACTGGCTAAACAACGCGTAGCTTCTGGTCTCCTTCATGAATTTATTAAAAACCCAGCTTTAACTAATGCACCGCTAGAATTTTTGGCTGCCATGGTTGATCAAGGAAAGATTGTTTTTGCTTTGCAAAACAAAGCTGGTCCTAATAGTGTAAACAATGAGAAGGTCTTTTTCTCTCAAGAGCGGCCATATAACGGAACTCCCGCTGATTTTCAATCGAAACTGGATCAAGGTGTTAGCGATGCAACTCAAAATTTTGAGGTCGGTAGTTTAGCGCAACCAGTCAATCCACCGAACTTTGATGGTCCAATTATTACAGCTCAACAAGATCAATTGAATAAGACAAAGATTGGTACGGTAGAGGTCTATGCTTCCAAAGGCTTATCTTCTATAGATTTTAACAAGCTAATGGCAGAGTATTTAGCAGCACGAAAGGAAGAGAAGCCAAGTGTGCCAGTAGCAGCTCAATAAATTCCTTAGACCCTTAAATGTGTTAACATAACACACTAGATGTCTTATTCTTTTAAACCTCAATCTCCCCCTTACGAAGCAAATTCTAGAGGCACCACACATTTTTATAGAGAGACTAAATGGCCATCATCTAAAGCGCAAACCCTAATTACAGTAAGACCTGATCATAGTTATGATGATTGTGGTTTTCACAGACCTAAGCATCCTGGCAGACCAAAAATAGTATTGCCAACAGGGGCAATTCCAAGTTCATGGCACCAAGAACCTGAAAGTAAAAAACCAGATTCTATTCTTGCTATCTATGATCAATTGTCTGTTTTTATTAGAAAACAAAAAACTCCTGGGCAAATTAAGTTTATAGCTGGAGAGTTTGACGAGGGATCAAGAACAGAGAATGACTCAAGCATTAAACTAAGCGCTGAACTTATTAATCGAGATAGACTAGGTGCTCAAAATTTTCTCAGTTTGCGCGCTAATGCAATTACTGTACCTGATAAACCAGGTCTTCCATATACCTTAAGTTGTATATTTAATGTATTAACTGCAAGACCAGAATCTGGTTTAAAGGTTAATCAAAGAATTTGTGGTTCCGCACATATTTCTCCAGAACTTGGAGATAAAATTATAAACGATACGAGGCTTACTGATGAAGAGAGGGATGCTATAAATCGCTCAATACGGGAATCTATGGATAATGCCGTTGTGCTTAAGACTGATAAACTTAGACAAGTCGCCATTGCCCCTTACAGAGCTGGTTCTGGAACTGGTGGACAGAGTAGTATAGTAATTCGTTAACCTTAACCCCCCCTTAACCTTCATTTGTTATATGTCAGTATGACTTTTGACAGTACAGCGATAGGCAGTTTTGATACCCAAATCCTTTCTCTACAAGGACAGATGGAACAAGCTAAATCAGAATCTTTTCAACAAGAGATTTCTGGTAAAGTTGCAATGCTTAAAGGCAATATTAGCCAAGCTTGTAGTCATTTTGGTAAAGCTTCAGATTCTAGTTCAGTAGTATCTTCATTGAAATCAGAAATGGCTGCTGTAGCTGCTAATAGAGTAGCTGCTGAGAAAGAAGCCTTAGCTGCAGAAGAAAAAGCAGATGAGAAAAAATTAGATCCTAAACTTGAAACAGAGAAAAAAGTTATTGCCCCAGTTGCGGTTGTTGACCCTAAGCTTGCTGCTGTTCTATCAGCAGATAAAGACAAAGCTAATGGATCTGGACTGAAATATTTAAATCCAGCTGACTAAAAAATCTCTCCCCCCCCCAACGAGAAAGAAAAGCCTCCCCTTAGTGTGGAGGCTTTTTCTTTTGTATATGACTCTCCCGAAACCGCCAATAACTGCGTTATGCTCGTCCTCGGCATGCTCATTGACGAGATGAGTCAACTCCGCTGCCTCGAACTCGCAAGCCTTGTTCTTGACGGTTTCAGGAGAGTCATATTTAACCTAGCCTTAATCAAATTTCAATATAACTAAGACATAGATGGCTACAAACGGCGCCAACATCAATAATCCAGCTAATTTACAAGCTTATGTAGCGCCAGCTCAGGCCGAGCCACGTGTTGTTGAAACACCACGTACAGTTGCACCAGCTAAAACTACTCATACAACTAAACAACGTGGTCTTGTTAAGGATGAATTCCAAAAAGCAGATGTTAAACAAGATGCGATTCGTGATCAGCAACAACAAACGGCAAGAGTTCAAAGACATAGCCCTGAGCAAGCTCAACAGCTCGCCGAAAAAATAGCTAATAATTCTATCGCTACTGGTAATGCTGCTATCATAGCGCAACCGAATACTCAAAGACCAGAAGATAAAAAAACTAATAAAGATATTGAATATAAAATCGCAGGTTTAATGCTTGACGATAAAGAAGATGAGGCACTAGCTCTTATAGACCGTGAGGTAAAAAATGCTTTTGCTAACCGTGATATTGATTCTGCAAATAAATGGATGCTGCAGAAACAAAAGGTACGCACTGGTAAGTTTAGTCTGCCAACACCTTATTTAGTAGCTGATGGACAGATGTCTAGTAATTACGCTAGAGGTTTAAGCAGTGGTTCTGAAACAGCCGACTTATTAAATAATATTGCTGCAACTCCTGGTGCTGGCAGTGTAGCTGATGCTAAGCTTGCTAGCTTCTTGCGTAATAAAGCAGGTGCTGAGCGTACAGCTCCACCAGATCCAACTTATAGTCCACGCGTAGCTTCTGCTACTGAAAGAGCAACGGCTCTAGCTTCAGCATTATCTCTTGTAGGTTCAGCACCTTGGGATGGTCCTAAATTAATTGCGGCCTAGTAAAGCAAAAACGAGCCCGACGGCTCGTTTTTGCGCTTGCGTGGGCGAGTGCAAAATCTTCAATTGTGCCGTCTCATATTAGAATGAAATAGTGCCGTCTAATAAACCACCATCCAAAACTGCCGCTGAGCTGCGTGAAGAACATGATCGGATGATGGCGCGTGCTGCTATTAAAGTTGCAGTCTTAAGTTTTATTAACCAGAAGCGAGAAGAAGTACCCGAAGAATTACAGGGTTATTGGGATAGTCTGGATACTAGTACTTGGGCTCAGCATTTACGCTATCTTAAATCAGAGCTTAAAACTTATAGTCAGAAGCGTGTTAAAGAATTATTACTAGATCTTGATAACTATATTACTGATTGTAAGCGCTTAGTACCGGGCTTTACTCGTAGTAGAGAAGAAATCTTATTAATGGTGGCGATAGGTCAGATAGATATTAAAGAGTTTGTTGCTACTTTCTCTCAGTTACCAAGTAATCGCGAGAAACTTGATCGCAAATTACATAAAGAATTGAAGATGCTTGATTATGCTGATGATATGGATTTAAAACGTCTGGATGAATTAACTTTGATGCTCGATAAACCACGCATCAAACAAAAAGAAGTTGATGATATAGAGAAAGAAATTACTACTATTGATCAAAGTATCCAGGCGCGTAAGGGCACTCGTGAAGGCATTGCTATTAAGCTTGTTGAGTGGAAAGCGCGCGGAACTATTGATATTGCTGATGGTAAGAAATTTAGATTAGATGCCTGATTCCGTCATCCTGAGCGCGTAGCGCGAAAGGATCCCCATAGTTTTGCGCATAGTAAGGGGGTCCTTCGCTTCGCTCAGGATGACGCTTCGCTTCGCTCGTAATGATCGATGCTACGTCTCACAATGACAATGCTATTGTATTGACAACACAAATTAAAATTATTTTGCTACTATGTTTCCCAGCTTGACCAATAAACCACAAACTCTCAGGGGGGTAGTTTTGGTCATGTTAGGGGAGGGGACAAATGATACCGTTTAGCGCAGTAGTGGCCGTGATCGGCTTCGTTCTTAGTTTATTTTTAGTTACAACTTTTAAGGGATTTGATAATTATCATCAAGTGCAGCGTGTTAGTCGCAGCTATGATACTAGTTCGCTGGCAGCCGCTTCACGACTGGCTCGTAGTGCTTCTAATTTACTAGCTGGATTAAGCAGTTCACTAGCGAGTGCTAATGCTACTAGTACTACGGAAATTAATAACCGTTATCAACTATTGCAGAATTATTTAAGTGAAATTGATATTTCTCCAAGTGCAAGCCCATCGACATTACTCGACACTATTAATAGAGGTCTAGCCTATGGCTCTAATAAAACTTTGCACAATAGTTATACTGTAGATTTAGTTCAGAGTAACTATATTCCAGCACAAGCTACCGCATCTCAAGCACGCTATGCTCAAACCCTTGTCTCTGACGAGCATATAGCTAAGATTATTAATCCTATTCAACTTAGATCGGATTTGGATGCTGGCGCTAACCGTTTGCGTATCTCGTCAGCGATGCTATCAGCCTTAGTTAGTGATGCTTCAGTGATTAAAGCTAATCCTAGTGCTTATGGCTTGGAAATTAGTGATAGAGGTGTAGATCTTAGTACTATTCCTAATGGTGCACGTATTAATTGGCAAGTGCCTTTAGCTAATCTTGATTTAGATCCTGCTCATGCCAAGACTACTGAAGTTAAGCTAGTACAAAAACAAGCTCTTGCTCAAATAAGATTTAATTCTAGTACTACTGTTGTTGCGCCAGCACCGGTTCTAGTGCCGCCGCCAGTCGTGATAGTACCAGCACCTGTGATTGCTACGCCACCACAGCCAGTACCGGTACCTACACCAGCTATTGATTTGATTTTGCAAGCCATACCTTATGATCGCGTCGCAATAATATATGACGCTAATAAAGCGATTAATAGTTCTAATCCAATTCAGATCGTAAATAAGAAAATGGGTGGCATGAATAGCATCTATAAAGAAGCTGATGGTGATTTGCATATCAGTATCGCTGCCATTCCTACTAAAGCTAATTCCTTAATGGGCTCTACGGCGAATATTAGTGATTTGATGACAGATGCGCAAGTATCAGCAACTATGTATGCGGTTAATGAGGATGACAAACTAGCTTCTAATTTAGTTTTAGGTGGATCGGGAGCTACTGTAACTCTTGATGTTTTACCGCGAGCGCGCACACGTTACGGTACAGTGACTAGTAGTTTTAAACATAATGGTCAGCTAGTTCCAGCTGGCTCAGTTATAGTTGCTGTGCGCCAAACAGGGCTTACTACAGTGGGTAGACCAGAGCCTAAAGAAGGCGAGTTTGAGTCCTATCGTATTTATAGTAAGGAAGGAGTTTTTCAAGGACAATTTGGTACTCAGTTTGGTGTTGATAATGCTACTAAGCTTAACTTTTCTTACACGCCTAAAGGCACTACTGTAGAAGATCCACGCTTTGGCACAGTAGCTCTGTATCAAGATTTCAGTACTAGTGATTTATTTAAGGGTCAATCGGTTTATAGTTCTGTTTCAGCATGGTTGCGCATGCAAGAAGATCTAGCAACGAACACAAAGATAGATATTCTAAGTAAGAAAAATTCTTGGCAAACTGATATTTTTAAACAGATCTATGAAACTAACCTTCCTGAGCAAACAGTAATTAATAATCTTAAAGATCTAATTTATATTAGAGATGTTTATCGTATCGATGGCAATACTGCTGCTTTTAATCTGATTTATCCTAATCCTCAAGCAATAGACAATAAAGCTCTAGACCTTATGCAGTCTAGGCTTGATGCGGCTATTGCTTATGCTGAAGCGGTAGTGCAGAAGAAACTGGCGCAAGATGGAGCGCCTGCTTCTATTAGTAGTTGGGGTGGGACAACAGCTTCAGGAGCAGTTGATCTGAGTACGGCACAAAAAGCTGTTGATGCTACTAAGAAATCATTAGATCAAGCAATTAGTAATTATGATGCTTATATAAAATCTAAAACTGCAGTAACAGTCGTGAGCCCACCACCAGCAAGTACTAATAGTGCTCAGGTGGTGACTGTTGTTACCAGTTCTGGCACCACTGTCGGTAAAAATACTAATGTTGCTGCTAATCCTTCTATACTTAATACAACAAGTACTACTAACAAAAACCCTGGTAAGAAGAAAAAATAACTATGGCTTAATCGCTATTTTCATCGCTTGCCCGCTTAGTTGCAACTCTAGCGCTTCTTCAAGTTTAGCGAGAGGGAATTCGTGGCTAATCAGATTAGACATGGAGATAGCACCGCTACTAATTAGATCTAGAGCGGCTTTGATATGAACTGGTGTATGGTGGAAAACTCCGATTACGCGTAATTCTTCGTAGTGAAGTTTATAACAATCCACTGCGATGCTATGTTTAGGTGCGCAACCACCGAACATATTTACTAAGCCGCCCGGGCGCGTTAGCGCTAGTGCTGCTTGCCAGCTATCAAGTTTACCGACAGCTTCTATAACTTTATCGGGTCCATATGGAGCTTCTTGATAGAAACGAGCTTCCCAAAGTTTAGTTAATTTTTCACTGTTAAGTTCATCATTATCAAAACATTGACTTATATCAACTATATAGTCAGCACCATTAGCGCGTGCTAATTCTAGTTTTGCTGCTGATCTACCCAGAGCAGCGACTTGAACACCTCTATGTTTGGCGAGTTTAATAAAACTCTGTCCAATAGCACCTAAACCAAGAATAGCTACTATATCGTCTTTGGCTATATCTGATTTATCAAGTCCATGCAAGGCTACAGCTAAAGTCTGAGTGGCAGCGGCTTCCTTAGGATCTAGTTCTGGAGAGATTTTCCAGAGATTATGCTTAACTATGCGTGCTGGGATTTTAATATACTCTGAGAATGATCCATTAAGGAATTGCAGATCTCTGCAAAGTGAGTATTCTTGTTTCGCGCAAAAATAACATTCATAGCAAGGTGCGGTATTCGCGCTTATTACTCTATCGCCTATAGCGAAGCCTTCTACTCCAACACCAAGTTCGCTAATAGTACCGCAGTATTCATAACCAAAAGCACTAGGCAAAGAAGTGATTAATTTAGGGTGTCCGCGCAAATAAGTTTTAAGATCAGTGCCACCAGTAAGAGCGACATCAACGCGCACTAGCACTTCACCACTATTTAAGTAACCAAGATCATAATCTTCGTAGCGTATGTCCTTGGGTCCATGATAAAGCATCGCCTTCATAGACTTCTCCTTGGCGCAACGATGATGTTAGAGAGTAGTAAACCACCAACAAGAGCGATAGTAATAAGGAACATCTCAAAGGCTGTATTAATGCCGATTAGAGTGTCTTTTTGAATTAAGAAAGACAGCCCCTTAAAACCAATACTACCTGGCACTAGTAAGATCAAACCAGGTAATTCTATAGTAGCAGCGGGGTGTTTAAATACTCGTGCATAAATATTACTAGTAGCACCAACTATAAAAGCAGCAGCGAAAGCTCCAGCACTAGGTCCGAACTCAACAGCAACATAGTGAGAACTGAAATAAGCCATAGTGCCGGCTAATAAAATCCACGGTAGATCTCTAAAGCGTCCACGAAAAATAATCATAAAAGCAAATGGTGCTAGGAATAATGCTAAGTAACGCCAATGTTCTGCTAAGGGTTGCGTGACTTCAAGGTAACGCAGAACGGGGTAGAAATGTTGCATCAATGAATAGCCGAGTAAAACCCCGAAGCCTAGTTTCATAAAACTAACTATCGCTCCCATGAGCCTGGTAGTACCAGCAACTAGATTACGCGTAGCCAGCTCAGTCATAGCTATAGTCAGGGTTAGCCCTGGCATTAAGACGATCAGGCTTGAGAGAGTAACTAATTGAATAGAGAAGTTTTGACTATTCAGGAATAATATTGAAGCGCAGATAGCGGCAATAAAAGCTGCAAGGAACTCCTCGAATCTATCGGTATCTTCACCAGGCTTAGAAGCGACGCTAACTATACCAACTATCAAACCTAAGAAAAATGAAACCAGAGCATCAATAGCACTGCCAGCAAAAAACACAGTTGCCATAGTAGCGATTGCTCCATAAGCAATCACTTCAGCGAAGGCTGGGTAAGATTTACGTTTAATAATGGCGTCGAGTTTAGCATTAGCTTCTTCAAGTGTAGTTTTATGGGCGATGATTTCATCACCAAGCTCATCGAGCAGTAGCATTTTGCGTAAATTTACATCGGCGGGTTTAACCCTCTGCAAAGAATGTTTATTACCATCGGCTGTTTCGAAAGACGCCATAATCATGGTTGGTACACAAAAAAACTGTCCCTTAAGTTTAAGGGCTCGACTGACATTATTAAGAGCACTCTCTAGGCTATGAGCCGCTGCACCATAACTATGAAAAGCAGCTCCGAGGCGCATAATAAAATCTATAGCTCTGTCGCTGTGGGATAACACGCTAAGACAGATTATAGCAAAAACATGTCATTAGGCATGTTTTTGCGCTGCCGTGGGCAAGTGCACAATCTTAAACTTTGCAGTTCCGAAATAGGCGGAACATATGGTTCCATAGGGCGTCATTTTGACTAAGGTTAGTTATACTAATTTTAGGTATCACGCTTAAAACCAATAGTGAAAATAAGAAAATCCACCATAACCAAATCTTCTCATCTGGCTTTAGCTCTTTTTATGGCGACAGCTCCAGCTTTGGCGACAGTGGTAGTGCCAGAAGCGCATTGGAGTTTATATAGTGAAGGTGTTAAGCAAGAGAAGTTAGGTAATCTCAAGCAAGCAGTTCTACAGTACACTGATGCCCTCAAAATAGAGAGCCGTGATGCTGATACTTTAATCAAATTAGGTTTAATGTACTTGCATAATGATGCGACTCAGCCAGACTTGCGCGCTCAGAGTATTAATAAAGCTATTGAATATTTAAATCGTGCCGATGCTGCTCGTCGTGGTGATGCGATGGTTAACATGCTACTTGGTCAAGCGAATCAGAGTTTGGGTAACTATGATCAATCTATTAGTTACTACCAAAAAGCGATAGCTGCCGAGCCAGAGAATACACTATTGAAGCTGGATCTAGGTATTCTTTATTATGAAGGTCATAACTATAAACAATCAATAGAGCTACTTAGTAAAGTAGTAATGTCCTATCCTGAGAATCTTAAAGCTCGTGGTTATTTAGGTGCCTCATTACAAGCAACAGCTAATTACATGGCTGCTATCGAGCAGTATAACTATGTACTTAACTATGAGAAAAATCATTTTAGTGTAGTTAAAAATCTTGGCGACTCTTGGTTGGCTCTTGAGCAATTCGATAAAGCGAAAGAAAACTATGTACAGGCTCGTGAATTAGATCCTAAAGTTCCTAATACTTATGCTGATCTAGCTTATGTAGCAATTAAAGAAAAAGATTATGCTACGGCAGTTGAATACTATAAGCAAGCACTGAAACTTAAAGATGATGAGAACTGGCGTAAAGCTCTTGCCTATTCGCTTTGGGCTAATAATAGTTTAGAAGAAGCGGTTGTTAGATTTGAAGCTTTGGGTGACTATAATATCGTTGCTTACTTGCACCAAGTTTTGGGTAACAATGATAAAGCTATTGCCAGTTATAAACAAGCTATTACTCATGACCCTAAAGACCTTAAGAGCACTTACAATTTAGCTCGTCTCTATCACGATACCCAGCAGCAGGCTAAAGCTTCTGATCTTTATCTCAAATTACTGGAATATAAACCGAATGATGCTGAAGTGATGTTTTTACTCGCTGTTTCACAGCAGGAACTAGGTGCTAATGAGCAGGCTATTAAATATTATGATGAGCTGCTTGCACTTAAAGATGGAGTAACTAGCTCTAATACCGAATTACAGACCAAGGCAGCTTTTAATACTGCTGTTGCTTATCGCAACATGAATAATCTAACTAAAGCAGAAGAATATTTCGAGAAAGTTTTAGGTCGTGATGCTAAGTTCGAAAAGGCTAATGATGTCTATAAAGAATTGAGTTTCATTAAAATAGCTCTTAATAAGGATACTGAAGCGGAGAAAATTATCGGTGATTGGCTGCGCGAAAGCCCAACCAGTGTAGATGCGCGTAATCTTTATGCTGACTATTTGATTCATAAATCTAAAGAGCAGCAAGCTATTGAACAGCTACGTTTAGCTTCAGCTTTAGATAAAACTAACGAGACTAGATTGAAACTAGCGAATTTATTACATAGCCAGAATAATCTTTATGAAGCACTAGCTGAGTATCAAGCAATACTCAAAAAAGATCCAGAAAATATAACTGCACTATTGGGTGCTGCTAATAATTTCAAAGCGCTAGGACTAAGACAGGAAGCTAAAGATCTTTATAAGCGTACTTTAGTTAAGTATCCTGATGATTTACTAGCTAACTATAATTATGGTCTCTTGTTGCAAGAAGAGAAGAAAACTCAAGAAGCTCTTGGTTATTACTCTAAAGTAGAGAAAATCAATCCAGGCTTTAGTGAGAATTATTATGTCATGGGTCTTTGTTACTGGGATTTAGGTAATAAAGAAACAGCAGCTGAGCTGTGGAAGAAGTTTTTATTAGGCTCTAATGATGAGGCTTTGCGTCGTGAGATTATGAAGCGTCTAGCAGAAGAGCAAGCTAAGGCACCGGCGGATACATCATTGTTAATCAATGACAGCTTAGTCTCACCTCAGGTTTGATATGTCATCCTGAGCAAAGCGTCATCCTGAGCAGTTCGCTGACGCTCACTACAGGCTACGCGAAGTATCCCCTTGCTATGCTTCTGGCAATGACGGTCGCTGCTACAATAATTATCAATGGCACTAGAGCTATTATCAGCTGAAATTAGACCAGGCGGAGCCAAGGCCCTGCAGGATTTGCTCGCTAAGGCTAAAGCAGAGAAACGTCAGTTGCGCGTTAAACTCGGCATAGATCCTACTAGTTCAGATTTACATTTAGGGCATATGGTTTGTATTCAAGTGCTTAAGCAGTTCCAGGAAGCTGGGCATTTGCCAGTTCTAATTATCGGTGGCTATACGGCGCAGGTCGGTGATCCGTCAGGGCGTAATGAAGCTCGTCCAGCACTGACTAAAGAAGAAGTAGCTCAGCATGCTAAAACTTATCTCGATCAAGTAAGTAAGGTTCTTGATCTAAGTAAAGCAGAAGTGCATAACAATGCTGATTGGTTCGAGAAATTCAGCATGACTGATATTGTGAAGCTCGCTGCTAAAGTAACTATCAATCAGATGCTAGCTAAAGATGCTTTTGGTAATCGCTTGGAAGCTGGACAACCTTTATATATGCATGAGATTTTCTATCCAGTCTTGCAAGGTTACGATAGCGTGCAAATTAAAGCTGATATAGAGCTAGGCGGTAATGATCAGATTTTTAATTTGATGGTGGGTAGAGACTTGCAGAAAACCTATGGACAAAACCCTCAGATTGCTCTTACCATGCCGCTTCTAATCGGGCTTGATGGACAGAAGAAAATGTCTAAGAGTACTGGTAATTATATAGCGCTGACTGATACTGCTAATGAGATCTTCGCTAAGATCATGAGTATCACCGATGAGATGATTCCTCACTATTATGAATTATGTGCGCGTGCTTCAGCTGACGAATTGAAGAAAGTTCAAGCGCAATTAGCTGATAAGGCTAATAATCCTCGTGATATTAAAGCCGCTCTAGCTAAGCGAGTAGTAGAAATTTATTACAACGCAGCTGACGCTATTGCTGCTGAAGAGCAGTTCGTTTCTCAGTTTAAGCAAAATCAAATACCAGATGATATTCCAGAAATTAGCCTCTCGCAGCTAGCACAGAAACTGGCTACAGCTGGTGGTGGAACTACTGAAGGATGTGAGCTGGCTTTATTAATGGTAGAAGCTGGTCTCTCGCCATCGCGTGCGGAGTCTAAGCGTTTAGTAGCTGGCGGTGGCGTGAAGCTAGATGCTGAGAAGCTTTCAGATCCTTTTGTAATACTGTCGATGGCGGATCAAGGTAAAGTTTTGCAAGTTGGTAAGAGGAAATTCGTCCGTCTAATAAAGTAATGATGGATATTGCAGCACCAAGTATAGCTAAGCAAGAAGAGTCGGATCGTATCATTGCATATCTAGACGTTAATCTTGGATTTATCACAGAATTATTACAAGCCGATCTTAGATTGTTTGTAAAGCAATCTACAAAAATCGTACTTTATAACTACTATCAATCTAATCGCGATTCTTTATATATGGACGCGCATAATATTGATAAAACCAAGGGTAAAACTCTTGATGCGCACAAAGATATTTTCGTGCATAAGGCTTTTGAGCATGGTCGTCCGGTTATAGGTCAGTATGGTTTAGTAATTAACAATAGACCAATTCAAGAGTTCGCTTATCCTATAATTCTTCCTAGTAATAACGGTACTAAAGAAGTAGTGGCGGTAATCGCTGTTGAGCGTGATATCTATCTTACCCGCGCTAACCTAGGCCAGCATTGGGATCTAATCGCTGATAATTTAATTAAAAGTCTGCAAGAACGCATTAATACTGGGCAAACTCAAGTAAGATTTCCATTAATTTCTTTAGGTGAAGGTTTAATTATAGTGCGCAAGCCATCGACTATATTTTTTATTAACCCATTTGCTATTCATTTGCTTTCAGAATTAGGTGGTCACCATAGTAGTCAGTTTGTCGGGCGTTCGCTAGATGAATTATTCGCTTCTAGTGTGCGTAAAGCCCGTGGTAAAAATCCTAGAGCTGCTATTTCTCATATTGAAGAAATATCCCTATCCCGCCGCACGGTAGTTCTGCGCTATATCGATATTAATTCTGAGATCTCGGTAATTCTGATTAAGGATATTTCAGAGATCAAAATCAAAGATACTTTATTGCGGGAAATTCATCACCGAGTGAAAAACAATATTCAGACTGTTTCTTCGCTGCTAAGGATGCAGAGTCGCCGTTATCCAGAGCTCAAAGAAGCATTCAATGAGGCTATTAGCCGCACTAGTAGTATTAGCTTGGTGCATGAAACCCTCTCGACATCAGAAGATGTGGAGCAAGTGGATTTCGGTAATCTCGCTGGTACTATTATTCGTGAGGTGGTGGCATCTTTCGGTATGCCGAATCTTAAGCTGAATTTCAATTG
>CAZQXM010000013.1:0-23212 GCA_964597205.1 uncultured Gammaproteobacteria bacterium | reverse complement strand
AAAAAATTACCAACTATTGGGGTTAGCACTCTTGGCTGCCCTAAGAATCTTGTTGATACTGAAAATATCATTGGTATTCTCCACGGAGCAGGTTACCCCATTACAGCCGACCACACTAAGGCTGATTTTTCTTTGGTGAATACTTGTACTTTTATAGAAGGTAGCACTAATGAGAGTATAGATACTCTTACAGAGCTAGCTGATGCTGGTCAAAAATTAATCATTACTGGCTGTATGGCGCAGCGTTTTAAAGGTGACTTGTTTGAAGAATTACCCGAAGCGCAAGCAGTAGTAGGCACTGGTAATATTGCAGATATCTTAGAAGTCGTGCGCGAAGTCACGCGCAATATGAATGAGGGGCGTGATTCTAAAATCGTCAAGGTGGATGCTAAGCCTAATGCTGTAGCTAACGCCCAGACTCCTAGGATCCGCACCCAGATTGGTCCTAGTATGTATTTGAAGATTGCAGAAGGTTGCGATCATAGATGTGCGTTTTGTATTATTCCTTATTTGCGCGGTGATATGAAATCGCGCACCATTGAAGACGTGGTTATTGAAGCTAAGAAACTTGTTGAAGCTGGCACTCAAGAATTAGTTTTGGTTTCTCAAGACAGCACAGCTTACGGTACTGATTTGTATAAACGCAGAGCCCTTGCTGATCTACTGGATGCAGTCGCCTCACAGAGCGGAGCTAAATGGATACGCTTAATGTACGCATATCCGACTGAACTAGACACTGAGATGTTAGCTGTAATGCGCAAGCACTCTAATATACTTAAATACATAGATATTCCTTTGCAACATGCTTCAGCAGCAGTGCTTAGACGTATGCGCCGCCCTGATACTGTGCGTGACACCATTCAGTTAATTCGCCGTGAACTTCCTGAAGCTTGCGTGCGTACAACTTTCGTTGTTGGTTTTCCTGGTGAGACTGATGAGGATTTTGCGCAGCTTTATAACTTCGTGGAAGAATCGCGCTTCGATAGAGTAGGTGTTTTTACTTATTCGCGCGAAGAAGGCACTCCAGCTTATGAGCTTGATAATCAAGTCGAAGAGTCTATTAAACAAGAACGCATGGATAAACTTATGCGTCTGCAACAAAAAATCTCTCTTGAGCGCAATAAAGCGTACATAGGCACCGAGCTTGAAATGCTTATAGAGCGCGTCGAAGAGATGCCGCGTGCCCGCGGAGCCACTGCTATGCAAAGAGTTATAGGTAGATCTTTTCGTGATGCTCCTGAGATTGATGGGCAGTTATTCCTGGATATGCCGGTAGACGAGATCGCTCCGTATGCTGGAGAATTTGTTCGCGTAAAAGTCACAGGTTGTGATGAATATGACCTAAAGGTTAGCGTTTAATTGCCATCGCCAAACCATCTTGCACAGTAGCTATAACTGAATCATAATCTCCAGATTTAGATAGTTTCTCATTAAATTCTTTAATTGCAAGCGTGTTTTTATCACAATTCGCATCAAGCTCCAAGACTCTCCCTGACCAGATTACATTATCTACTAGCAAGAGTCCGCCACTAGGGAGCAAAGCCGTAGCGAGATCTAAATACTTAGGGTAATTCCCCTTATCAGCATCAACGAAGATCACATCATAAAAGCGTCCTTCGGAAATAAACTTCTCCATAAGTTCAATGCCGCTGCCGGTAAATACTTCAGAGCAATCTTCTAAACCAGCATCACGAAGATGTCCGCGCACTATTTCAGCTTGCTTAGCATCCACTTCGACGCAATCAAGCTTATGAAAAACTTCTTTGCAGAGTCTCTTGCGAGAGAGATTAAGTTCATGCACCGCACGCCCCAACCAAATACTGCTGTAACCGTAGTAACTACCGATCTCTAGTACGTTTTGTGCGCGCACTAGTTTAACGAGCAGATATAGCAACTTGCCTTGATCTGGACCGACATTCATCATCGGTCCGCCACCAGCTTCCTGAGCGGCTAAGACATTGTTGAGAATATAATCTTCAGGCGCAAATAACTTAGAGATGTAATTTATTAATGTAGTTCTTTCATCACTCATAATTATTTGTTGAATTTTGCCAGTATCTTTTTCTCTACTTCTTTATCTCGCTTGAGACTTAGCGACCAGCGATTAGCGATCTCTTCTTCGGCGAAACGTTCAGCTTCTAATAAGAAGTCTTTCAATGGTGCTATTGGTAAATTACTTATAGCATCACGTACTCCACCGACAAGGCTATTGCTGCGATCAGTCTCAGCTAGCACTTCATCTTGCACGCGCTCTTCAAGCTCAATATCCTCGATGCTTTCAGTTGCTGATTTACCGAGTTTGAGTTTGACTAATTGTGCCAGGATTTTACTAAGTTCAGCAAGCATCAATGGCGACATTTGTAAATTAGGATTAGCTAAGGCTGTTAACAGATGAGTCAATTTAGGATTGCCTTGTAGCACAATGAATGCTGCTTTATTATTAACCAACCAACTAGCAAAAGTTTGTGGACTGGTGACTAGTTGAGAGAGTACTTGTCTCTCGCCAGGAATTTTTTCTGGAACCTTCACGTCTTTATTGTTAAGAGCTTGTGGTGCAAAATCATTAGACATCTGCATCTGAGGTCTTAAACCAGCTCTAAAAAGATTGGCAGAGTTGCGATTTGCAATTTCCTCAGCTTGTGGAGTTTGAGCTTTAAAAGTATCTGTTTTTTGAACTGTGCGTTGAACTGTTGGAGCTTGATTGAGCATGAAAGCTCGCAAGTCACCGAAGCTTGCAATCTTACCGCTTGCTGCCATTTTATAGAGTATTTTGCGAGCAGCTGAAGCGCTGATACCCAGCTCGCTTGACATTAGTCTTAGAGCATCACTTAATTGTTTAGAATCGAAACTAGTTAATTTAAGTAAATCAGTAGTAGAGACGAGAGTCGCTTTAACTGGCACTGACAAGCCATGATCATTGGTTTTTTGTATAGGATCTATGCTTTCCATCACGTATTAAGTCATAACAAAACCGCCAAAAGCTTTTGTATAGCGGGTTTCTAAGCCCATATTATAGCAATATGAGCATTTTTTAATGCTAAACCCTTGTAAAGACTCTGATAACTATAGTACTTTCACTTGTAGAGGCGCTAATTGTCCGTGGCAAAGGGCATTTTGAGTCACAAGGCGAAATAACAAAGGAGATCGACCGTAATGAACAAAGGTGAAGTAATTGCAAAACTATCTGAAGAAACAGGGCTTACTCAAAAGCAAGTTGATGAAGTAATTTCAACGCTGATTGAAATCGTAACTAAGAATGTTTCTAAGGGAGATAAGGTTACATTTGCAGGTTTTGGAACGTTTGAAAAACGTCACAGAAAAGCAAGAACTGGTAGAAACCCACAAACTGGTGAAGAAATGAAAATCGCAGCATCTAACGTGCCTGCGTTCTCTGCTGGTAAACAGTTCAAAGAAGCTGTTAAATCTAGTAAATAATTACTAAATAATTCAGTTACTAAAAAGCCAAGGTGAAAGCCTTGGCTTTTTGTTTGCTGTGGTAAAATTAGCTCTGGAGCCTGATTCTCAGGCGTTTTGACAATGGCAGAAGATTTATTTAGATCCGGCGGTAACATTAGCGATATTAATATTCGTGATGAGATGAAGAAAAGCTTCATTGATTACGCCATGTCAGTTATTGTCAGCCGTGCGCTGCCTGACGTGCGTGACGGGCTTAAGCCAGTACACAGACGCATACTCTACGCGATGCACGACATGGGCATGTACTCTGATAAACCATTTAAGAAATGTGCGCGTATAGTCGGTGAAGTTCTCGGTAAATATCACCCACACGGAGATACTGCCGTCTATGACACATTGGTGCGATTAGCGCAGTCATTTAGCTCTCGCTATGCTCTTATCGATGGGCACGGTAACTTCGGTACCTTAGACGATGGTCCAGCAGCAATGCGTTATACAGAAGCGCGCTTGGATAAGATTTCAGCTGATGTTATTTCTGATATTGATTATGAGACAGTGGACTTCCAGGATAACTTCGACGGTTCACTCAAAGAACCGATAGTTCTTCCTTCACGTATACCTGGTCTTTTAATTAACGGTAGTACTGGTATTGCTGTTGGTATGGCGACCAATATTCCACCGCACAATCTGACTGAAGTGATGAAAGGTGTTATCGCTTATATCGATAATCCTGAAATTCCAGTTAAAGACATGATGAAAATCATCAAAGGTCCAGATTTCCCATCAGGTTGTACTATCCTGGGACGCCAAGGTATAGAAGATGCTTATACTACTGGTAAAGGTTCTGTTACTCAGAAAGGTAGCTTCACTATAGAAGAATTGGGTCGCAGTAAATCTAGCTCTATGGCTATTGTGATCACAGAACTCCCTTACCTAGTGGGTCCTGAGATGTTTATCACTAAAGTTGCTGAACTTGTTCGTGCTGAGAAGCTCACTGGTCTAGCTGACGCGAATGATGAATCCAACCGTGAAGGTATGCGCATAGTGCTTAAACTTAAGCGCGATGCTAATCCGCAAGTAGTACTCAATAACATTCTTAAATACACTCAGTTGCAACAGAACTTCTCAATTAATACGGTTGCTCTAGTTAAAGGTAAACCTAGACAGTTGAATCTTCTAACTATTCTCAATGAGTTCGTCGAATTCAGAGTAGAAGTTATCACTCGTAAGGCACAGTTCGATTTGCGTAAAGCTGAAGAGCGCGACCATATATTACAAGGTTTATTAATTGCTCTTGATGATATCGATGCGGTGATTGCACTTATCAAGAAAGCTAAATCTACAGAAGATGCTCGTGAAGGCTTAGTCAAGAAGTTTAAACTCACTGAAATTCAAGCTAACGCGATTCTTGAGATGCAGTTAAGACGCTTAACTGGTCTTGAGCGCGAGAAGATCGAGAAAGAGCACAAAGATCTTCTTAAGCTAATTAAAGAACTTACTAAACTTCTTGCTAGCCGCAAACTTATCCTAGATGTTGTTAAGCAGCAATCTGAAGAAGTAATAGAGAAATATGGTGATGAGCGTAAAACTAAAATTAACGCTAAGGGCGCTGGTGAGGAATTATCAGCTGAAGATCTAATTGCTGATGAGAAAATGGCAGTATTTATTACTCGCCAGAACTATATTAAGCGTATCCCTCTGATCACCTTCGAGCGTCAGCGTAGAGCTACTCGCGGTAAGGGTGGTATCAAAACTCGTGACGAAGATGATTTGCAGCATTTCTTCGTAACATCTATGCACGATACCCTTCTATTCTTCACTGATAGAGGTGTTGCTTATAGTGCAAAAGTTTACGATGTGGTGGAAGGTAGCCGCCAGCATAAGGGTCAAGCTTTAGTAAATCTAATTCCTCTTAAAGCTAATGAAACTGTTACTGCTGTTATTCCAGCGCGTGATTTCTCTGATGGCATTTACCTGAGCATGCTTACCCTTGATGGAACTATCAAGAAAACTACTCTAAGTGAGTTTGAGCAAGTACGTAAATCGGGTATTATCGCTATCAACCTAGATAAAGGTGATTCACTTGGCTGGGTTCGTATCTCTGATGGATCCAAGACTTTTGTTTTGGGTACGGCAGATGGTATGGTGATTCGTTACAGCGAAGACGAGGTTCGTCCTATGGGCAGAGCTGCTAAAGGCGTTAAAGCTATCACCATGCGTGAAGGCGATAAGCTAGTTGGTTTCGATATCGTAGATTCTAGCGAAGAGATTAACCTGCTTCTCGTTACCAATGATGGTTTCGGTAAACGCGTTAAGATCTCAGAGTTCCGCGTTCAAGGACGTGGCGGACTGGGTCTAATCGGCACTAAGTTCAAAACTCCTAAGAGTAAACTTGCTGCTATTCGCGCGGTGACTCAGAAAGAAGAGTTTATGATTGCTACTTCTAATGGCGTTATCGTTAGACAAAAGGTCAATGATATACCTCACCAAGGTCGCATGGCTACTGGCGTTCGCGTACAGAATATAGACGAGAATGATGAAGTAGTATCAGTTAACCCTATGGTTAATCCTGATGACGATGAAGATGTGATGAGAGAGTCTGATCGTCAGGCTGCTGCGGTTGCTGCTGGTGGCACTCAGCAAGAGTTACCTCTAGACGATGAACCTGTGGAGGAGCTTGAGTAATAGTCAGTCATCCTGAGCAGTTCGCTGGCGCTCACTACAGGCTGCGCGAAGGACCTCCTTCTCGTCATTGCGAGCGAAGCGAAGCAATCCACTACTAGAATATATGAGTGACCATTGTTGCAACCACAACCACAACCATGCCCCTCGCAAGCAATCATGGCGCATAGCTATTGATGCTATGGGCGGAGATTATGCTCCTGATGAGATAGTTGAAGGTGCTATTCTTGGCGCTCGTGATTTCGGTATAACGGTCTTACTGACCGGCGATGAAGGAAAAATAAACGCGGTTATTTCTAAACTGCGTAAAGGTTCGCTTAAATCTTTTATTGATGCTAATCCAGAGCGTATTGAAATCTATCACGCGCCTGACGAAATCACTATGGACGAGAAGAACCCTGCTCGTGCAGTTCGCTCTAGCCGCAACGCCAGCGTGGTGCGTGCTAATACCCTAGTAGCTGAAGGTAACGCTGATGCTGTAATTGCTGCTGGTAATACTGGCGTGGCTACTGTCGCTTCACTCTTCGAGCTTAAACGCCTTGAGGGTTTCGAGAGACCTTGCATTGCGACTACTCTACCTATGGTCGGTGGCGGCAAAATGCTGCTTATAGATGCTGGCTCTAATATTGAAGCGACCCCTGAACAAATAGTACAAAATGCCCTTCTGGGAAAGGCGCTCGCTGAGATACTTTTAGGCAAAACTAATGCTCGCATTGGTTTACTCAACATAGGCGAGGAGCCAGGCAAGGGTCCTGCTACTTACAAAAGCACTCATGAACTTTTGACTGCGCGCAACGATTTAAATTTCGTTGGCAATGTTGAAGGCAAAACTATAATTAGAGATATTTGTGATGTTGCTGTTTGCGATGGCTTTATAGGTAATATTCACCTTAAGGCGCTTGAGGGCGGACTTAAAATGATGTCAGAGAGCTTTAAGGTTGAATTCAAATCTGGTCCACTTGGAATTATTGCGGCGTTACTTTTGAAACTAAGCGGCTCTGTCGAGCGCATTAAAAAACAATTCGATCCTAACTGCTATGGCGGTTCTTTATTAGGCGGGCTTAATCATGTCTCGCTGATTTCACATGGTAGTTCCAATGCTGAAGCTATTCGTAACGCTTGCAGGCATGCTACTGAGCTGTTGGATAACAAGGTTATAGATTATTTGAAAACTTCGCTAAAAGCTTAGTAACTAACACCCTTAGCTTTCATCCTAGCGAATGCTTCTTTAACCCGCGGCACATCATTAGTCATAGCTATGCGGAAATAACCTTCACCGCTAGCACCGAAGGCGTTACCCGGGCTAACTACTATGCCACATTCTTCAAGTAGATACTCACAGAATTCAGCAGCAGATGACCACTTCTGAGGGATAGGTGCCCAAACGAACATAGAAGATTTAGGTGCTTCGATTTTCCAACCTAGATCACGCAGACCGCTAAGTATCGCGTCGCGTCTCACTTCATAAATCTTATTACGCTCATCGAGTAATTTCTGTGGAGTCTTGAAAGCCTCAATGCCAGCGCGTTGTATAGCTTTGAAAATACCAGAATCAACGTTGGTTTTAACTTGTGATAGAGCTTTAATCGCATCACTATTACCCACTACCCAGCCAGCTCTCCAGCCGGTCATGTTGTAGCTCTTAGATAATGAGTGGAACTCGATAGCTATATCTTCTGCGCCTTTAGCATTGAATATAGATGGTGACTTGTAGCCATCGAAAGATATTTCGGAATATGCCATATCATGGCAGAGAAGTATGTTGTACTTCTTGCAGAATGCTACTGCTTCTTCAAAGAACTCCAGTGTCGCAATCGCGCTAGTAGGATTGTTCGGGTAGTTAATAAACATCAGCTTAGCTTTAGTAGCTATCTCAGCAGGGATCTTAGAAAGATCAGGCATGAAATTATTCTCAGCTAGTAGTGGCATCTTATGGCTAATACCGCCAGTGAAGATGGTTCCAGTGTTATAAACAGGATAGCCAGGATCAGGGATTAGCGTATAGTCACCAGGATTCACGTAGGCGAAAAATATATTATGGATAGATTCTTTAGAGCCGATACTTGAGATGCACTCAGTAACCGGATCGAACTCGCGCACGCCGAATCTCTCTGCTACCCATTTAACAGCAGCTTTGCGGTAATCCAGAGTGCCAGTATATGGCGGATAATCATGAGTACTAGGATCTTCTACTGCTTCTTGCATCGCTTTAACGATATGCGGGAATGTCGGCATATCAGGATCACCGATACCCATATTGATCACATCTACGCCCTTAGCTAATGCTTCAGCTTTTTTCTCATCGATGCGGGCGAATAAATAAGGTGGGATTTGTTCTAGGCGTTTAGCGGTTTCTATCATAGTTTTGGTGCTCATATCAGGGGAATATTGTAGCAGAAACGTGACGTTGGTCACGTCTGCGCAGCCGGGCGAGTGCATAGCAATAATGTAACGTTAGTCACATTATTGTGCTTTCAACATGAGTGCACCCACTTAGCTTAAAGCTATTAACAAAAATCCAATCGCCTCAGTCACTTCCATCCCCGCCCCCAGACTATCACCGCTATGTCCGTAGAGTTTGCGCGCCAGATAGAGATTAGCTTGCAACGAGAGGAATAATAATAAAAATACAAAAACTATTAATGAAAAAGCGGCTCCAATAAATTCAAAGACTCCAAGTCTCTCAGCGAACATTGCTATCACTGAACTAATCAAGACTCCAGTTGCTAGTGCTCGCCAAACTTCTCTCATCGCTAGCTTTTTATCGAAGCCGCCCATTAATGCTGAAACTTTACTTACATGCTCAGAGCTATCCATTTTTTGTTTGCACATTACTATCACTACTGAGCTGCGCACTACTATAGGTACTAGAATAAGCATCGCCATTAGCCCGTAGAAATCCGTCATCAAATCTACTTCAGCAAGCAAGCAAACTTTAGCAATTAGTAGTGTACTTGCGGCTATTGCCCCGAAAGCCCCTACCCTGCTATCACGCATCACAGTGCGGGTCTCAGCATGATTGCCTTTAGAGGCTGCAATACCATCAGCACTATCAGCCAGTCCATCTAGATGCAAGCCGCCACTAACTAACAAGTTCGCGAAGACTAAAATAAAAGCAAATAATATGGGCTTGCTACTTATACCTGGGTAAAACCTAAAAAAGAGCAGTAACAAGGCATTTAATGAAGCATATATAAAGCCCACCCAAGGAAAATATTTAACTACTTCTGCCCAATCCTCATCACTAGCAATTTCACGCGGGGCGACAGGGAGCATGGTGAGGAAGCTAGCAGCGAGTTGAAGGTATTTCACGTCATTTCCCATTCACTAGGCTTATCTCTGTGATCCTTCACGACTATTCCAGCAGCAGTCAAGCTATCACGAATCTTGTCACTAATAGCGAAGTCTTTCTTGGCACGAGCATCAGCGCGTAATTCTAGAATTAGATTCATAGTTGCAGTTAAAGCTGCGCCACTGTCCAGGGCAGTAGCATGAACTTGGGTGTCGAAACCTAGAACTTCTAATAATTGATTGATTGTATAAGCGTTGCTTGGATCTTTGCTTGCTTCAAACAGGAATGCTAGTGCCTGAGGGCTATTGAGATCATTGTCCATAGCAGTTTGGAAATTTATTATCAGCTCTTTATTTACTGCTTCACCACTAGGACTTGCGATTTGTTTAAGTAATTTATCAAAACCGGTTTCTGCTGCTGCGAGCGCTTCATTAGTAAAATTAATTTGTTTTTTATAGTGAGTGCTTAAACAGAAATATCTAACTGTATTAGCTTTGTATTTGCGCAGTACATCTTTAATGGTAAAAAAATTATTCTCAGACTTAGACATCTTGGCGCCGTTAATCATCACCATGCCATTATGCATCCAGTATTTAGCAAGTGGTTTAGCTGAGCGGCACTCTGACTGAGCGCACTCGTTCTCGTGGTGCGGGAACACTAAATCATCACCGCCAGTATGAATATCTATAATTGCTTCTTTGTTTTTGCGAGCACCGAACAATTCTTCAATCATAGTGCTGCACTCAAGATGCCAGCCTGGTCTGCCTCTACCCCATGGTGATTCGAAAGCATCAGTTTCTTGAGGGAAAGACTTCCAAAGAGCGAAATCTAATTTATCTTCTTTGCGTTCATTATCGTCCACGCGCGCAATACCTTCGCGCAATTTATCTACAGGCAATCCCTTAAGCTGCCCGTAGTGAGCGTGCTTAGTCACACGGAAATATACATCACCCTTAGACTCATAGGCGTAACCCTTAGCGATCAGATCTTTAACGAACTCAATCATTGCGCAGATATAATCTGTTGCACGTGGCTCGTAATCAGGCCATGAGACATTCAACGCCACCATATCAGCCCAGAACTCATAAGTAAACTCACGTGATAATTGATCAGGAGATATGCCAAGCTCAGCAGCTCGCTTCACAATTTTGTCATCGACATTAGTGATATTGCGTGCCCACTTAACCGCGTAACCACGATGGCGCAAATACCTATATAGCAGATCCCAAGTAATAGCACTGCGCGCATGACCTATATGTGAGTGGTCATAAACAGTAGGTCCGCAAGAGTAAACACTAACTTCGGGCGCATTTAATGGCACGAAGTCTTCAAGCTGACGGGTTAGGTTGTTGTAAACCTGCATTAATTAATATGTTATCAGTTTTATACCGTCATTGTGAGTCGCCGTCTTGATATTGCGAGTAATGCTTAAGCATGACGAAGCAATCCATTGCGCAAAGCTAAGATTGTGCACTCGTGATTGACAGCGCAAAAACGTGACGTCGGTCACGTTTTTGCTATATCCGCCGCCACCAATACTTGATCCTGCAAATCAAACATTATCCGCTCTTCATCTTCTGAGACCTCATGGTCATAACCTAATAAATGCAATAAACCATGTACAAAGAGAAAAGCTAATTCTCGTTTAAGACTATGCCCCAGCTCATCGGCTTGTTCTTGTGCTCGCTCTACGCAAATTACTATGTCACCTAAGGTTGGCACTTCAGGTATAGCCGGAAAACTTAAAACATCAGTAACTGAATCTTTAGCACGGTACTGTTTATTAAGTGCTTGAATTTCCGTGGCGCTGCAAAAACTAAGTGAAATTTCCTTATCAGAAATATGATGAGATTTTTCCAAAGTTAATTTAGCTAGATATTCATAATCTAGTTCTGGCAAAGTTTCGGGGCAGCGGATGTCTATGCTTAGCATCACATTAATTATATAGGTAGACCTGTTATGAAAGCCTGAGAGCAAGGCATAGCATAATCGACACCGACGTGTCGATTATGCGCTTACAGTGGTGAGTGCATAGTTTAAGATTGTGCACTCGCTGTGACGGCGCAAAAACGTGACATTGGTCACATTTTTGCTATTGGATCATCTCTATCGCCGTACCAGTCATTTTATCTGCTAATTTATGTAGTTGCGTCGCCGCTTGATAATAACGTTGGGCTTCAGTCATATAGTGAGTTTCAACTTTTACCCAAGTATTGCTACGCTCTAAAGCTTCACTGATAACCATACTGTCAGCTGAGAATAAACTTGGCGTGCCGCTTTCTTTGGATACACCGAAGTAAACACCATCTTTTACGTCGCGCAAACCCTCTGCGTTATTGAAATTAGAGATTTGTATTTTATATAAAGATACTAGGTTAGTTCCATCCTTACCGTAGATAACCCCATCATCACCGATTCTAATTGAATCATAATAACCAAGATATTTACCATTGCTAGGATCCATTTGTAGATTGATAGCTGATGGTCCGGCGATTGGTTTGCCTGGCGGGTTCATAGCTTGTACAGTTTGAGTTATTTTCTCGTATGGATTGCCGTAATTAACATCTCTATAATCAGGACTTAGATCAGCAGGGTCACGACCAGTAAGCCTAGTAGCCGCACCAGTTAATGGTAAACCCACTACTTTATAACCTTCTTTGCTAACCAGATTACCGACTCCATCTAAATGGAAATCACCTAATCTAGTGAATAATACTTGATCAGTCTTCTCATCATGCACTGCGAAAAATCCGCGACCTCTAATCATGAGTTTAGTCCACTCACCGATACGTGGCTCTTGTGCGCCTTGACGTGTACTGAAACCAGATTGATGTATTTCTCCACCATACATATAGTCAGAGAAATTCCAACGCTGTGCTCTGTGACCAGGTTTGCCGTAACCAACAATATTACTAGAGATAGTATCGATTAATTCAACTGCGTTTAGTGATGCGTTATACGACTGATGATAAAGTCTGCTCATAATTCCCCCTTAAGCTACTTTCCTTTTGTTAACTCTACGTGCGTCGAAAGCTTCGAAGCTAGCAAGCTGTATATTTTTACTAGCTAATTTTGATTTCAACTCAGCTTCTCTACCTTGCAAAGATTGCATAACTTTATTGTCACCGACTGCCTGCACAGATACTTGACCTTTTTGCATGCGCACTATAAGTGTTTCAATGTCATTAAGGCCAGGGATGTCGATGCGCACTGCACGGTTCTTAATATCCTCTGTTATACGTGGCGCTAAATCTTCCCAATTTGCAAGTTGCTTCTTACGGTCATTGCTATTGTGATGTCTTGCTTCGCGCTCAGCGACGTTACCTTCACGTGCCGCATCATGTACCTCTGCTTGGTGAGCTTGCAGAGAAGTAGCTTTAACAGTTTCAGAATCGGTCAGAGTGCTAGTTAACTCTTGAGTGCTATGTTTCTCAGTTTCAGTTGCTGCTTTTAATTCTTGATCGCGACTATATTCTTCACGACGTAAAGACTTCAGCATACTGTTAGCATTTAAATCTTCAGCCTTAGTATTTAAGCTAGTAAAAATCCCAGTCTGAGTTCTAGTTTGTGGTTTTTCTTCTTGAGCTTCTGTAAACTCAGGCATTACAGCTAACTGATCTAAATCTCTTTCAGCAGCAGCTTCTTGTTTAACTTGTGCGAATTGATTAGCAAAACTCATTTGCTGAGCCATTGCTGAGCGTTGAGGGCCCTTTGCTGCCATCTGCGCGCTGTTAGCTTGGAATTTAACTCCAGCTTTTAAAAGGTTTTGGTTGTGATCTACGAAACTAGGCACATAGATCAAATATCAGTTTCAGGTTAAGGCTAGGTTAAGAATCCTCTTCATTGTTAGCTTGTTTCTGCACTTCAGAGGCGTATTTAAGAGTTACTTTCTCGTTAGTCTGAATTTGCTCTAGGCGGTTTTCCTCATAGTTAAATTCTTCGGTTTGCTTTTCTTTGAGTTTTTCTAGGGCTTCGACTTTTTGCTGGGCTTCAATGGCATTCTCACGACATTTACGCAAATAGGCTTCAGCGTTCTCTAGTTCTGCTTCTCGCTTTTCGACTTTCTTGTCACGATTCTTAATTAACTGCATGTATTCTTGCGGCATTTTATAGTTGTCTTTGATCATCTCTTCCTTGGCTTCTTGCAAGGCTTTTTTAGCTGCAATAAGGTTATTTTTGGCTTTAGCTAGATCCTGCATAGCCTCAGCCAAGAGCTGGCGTGCTGTTTCCAGCTCATCGCGCCTAAGCTTAAGTATTCGCTCTAGCCTGAACTTAAATGCCACTGTTTACATTATGCCCCTATGTCTTCAAGGTCAGGTAGAAGTGTTAATACTCAATTAAAATTCTAAAGTCTTAGCTGAGACGTAAAAATTAAGTTATTGAGAACTCCTTGCAATAAGCATAAATCTCGGCTATATTATTACTGAGAATCTTTCTCAAAAGGAGATTTCCAGTGGTTGAGCGTGGTTTCGGTGCTAAATGGCTGATTTCAAGGATGGGCTTGGGCTTAGAGCTTAAGGCAACGCTAAATTACTTAGCCAATCTAATCAAAATCGAGAATTAAATGAATAATCGTACACAGCTAGCAGCAGAAACTGTTTCAAGATATTTACTAGGTGGGTCAAAGGCAAGAAGAACCCCAGTATGCCAGCAGGGGAAAAGTAATACAAGAAGTCAAATATCTGCTAGTAATAGAGGAATTTCAACTAACAGCTTTGAATTTAATAGAGGAGTAAAGCCACCTTCTCCTAGAGAAACAGTGAAGCAGCTTTCAAATCCGACTATACACCCTGACTCTTGCTTTCAATGTCGTCGGCTACTTGTTCCTAGAGAAATATTGGGTCTTGGTTAAAGAGCTTTTCATTAATCTTCCCCTAACAATTCCCGTAGAGTTAGATTGCTAAAATCAGCGAAGTCTGGAGCTAGTTCAAGCCTCCAGCCTTAGTTTGCCGTAGTGCTCACTAAGGCCAAGGTGGCAGACTGAGCCTGAAATTAGCCAAGACCATGAGGAAATAAAATGACAACTGAAACTACAGAAAAACCAGATAAAGCAGCACAGCTTGAAAAACAAGAAAAGCAAGCTGAAGCTAGAGCAGAAAAAGCAAAAGAACTTTTGAAAGATCTTTTCGCGGCGGGCGTGCATCTCGGTCACGAGACTCACAACTGGAACCCGAAGATGGAACCATACATCCACTCTAAGAGCGGAAAAATTTACATCATCAATTTATTGAAGACTGTAAACAACCTTATGGATGCTGGTGATTATATGCGCCGTGCAGCCAAGCTTGGTCGCAATATACTTTTCGTCGGCACCTCTAAACAAGGTTCTGAAATTATTCGTCAGGAAGCTGATCGTGTTGGCGCTTTCTACATTAACCAACGTTGGTTAGGTGGACTTCTAACTAACTTCGAAACTATTCGTTCGCGCTTGAACAAGCTTCGTGAGCTTGAGCATCAACGTGATACTGGCGGTTTCAAAGGTTTCGGTAAAAAAGAAATCGCGTCAATGACTCGTCAAATCAACAAACTCAATAAATCATTGGGTGGTTTGAAGAAGATGCGCGGTAAGCCAGAAGTAGTTTTCGTAGCAGATCAGAAAAAAGACAAGATCGCGGTAGAAGAAGCTCGTAAAGCGGGTTGTACTATTATTGCTCTTGCTGATACTGATTGTGATCCAACTAAACTTAACTATGTGATCCCAGGGAACGACAATTCAATGCGTTCAATCAAGATCATTACTAAGTATTTAGCGGATTCCATTCAAGAGGGTCTGAATTCTAAACGTCGTTAATAAATACAAGGAGAAAATATATGAGTTTTACTGCTAAGGATGTAGCCACCCTGAGAGAAATGACAGGTGCTGGCATGATGGATTGTAAAAAAGCTTTGCAAGAAGTTAATGGCAACATTGACGAAGGTGTAGCTTATTTGCGCAAAAAAGGTATCGCGAGCGCTGCTAAGAAAGCTGGCAATATCGCAGCTGAAGGTGCGTTAGTGTCTAAAGTCAGTGCTGATAAAAAATCGGCAGTAATAGTTGAAGTTAATTCACAAACTGACTTCGTTGCTAAGAACGATAATTTCAAAGCATTTATCGCTGAAGTTGCTACTGTAGCTCTAGCTAAGAAAACTGCTGATATTGCGGCTTTGCAAGCTGCTGATCTTGGCGGCAAATCAATCGCTGACGCTGCTATAGAACAGACTGCTAAAACTGGTGAGAAGATTGATGTGCGCAGAGTAGCATTGCTAGAATCTGCTGGCATTGTTGGTTGCTACGTGCACCCTGTTGGTTCTAAAGTTGGTGCTTTAGTCGCTATTAGTGGTGAAGGTGCAACAGCTGAGAAAGCTAACGATATCGCTATGCATATCGCTGCTGCTAACCCGGCTCCAGAGTTTGCAAGCATGAATGATATTCCTGCTGATGTGGTTGCTAAAGAAAAAGAAATCGAAGCTTCTAAAGACGATCTTAAAGGTAAGCCTGCTGAGATAGTTGAGAAGATAGTTGCTGGTAGAGTAGCTAAGCTGCTTGCAGCGAGAGTTCTTACTGAACAACCGTTCGTTAAAGATCCTAACCAAACCATATCTGCTTATTTAGCTGGTGCTAAGTTAGAGCGTTTCGTGCGTTTGAATCTTGGTGAAGGTATCGCTCGTAAAGAGTCTAACTTCGCTGAAGAAGTAGCCGCTATGGCTGCTGGAAAAGTCTAAGCATCGCTTAGAGCGCGCTACTCCATGGATAATGCCGCAGTGGTGAAATTGGTAGACGCGCTAGACTCAAAATCTTGTTCTCGTTAAGGGAGTGTCGGTTCGATTCCGACCTGCGGCACCATTATTTAATCTGTCATTGCGAGGAGTGCGTAGCACGACGAAGTAATCTACTCTCTTAAGCTCTATTCGCGCGGCGTGCTTGATGACCGGCCTGTCTTTCTTGGCGGCGCTCAGCTACTGTTGCTTTGCGGGCGGCGATTCTCTCTTGGCGAGTAAGAGGTTGAGTACTCGTAGTAGTTGTCGAACTAGTGCTAGAACTATTGTTCGAGTTTGTGTTAGTTGAGCTACTACTGTTATTAGTATCAGTGCTTACTGTTGTGTTAGCAGTGGCTTCAGGTGCTGAGTTTATTACCTGATAGCTTTCTGCTGATTGCTCATTTAGGTATTGTATGTACTGTCTACTTAATGGGCTAGCATTGCTTGTTGTTTCACCCTGATTAACACTAATGGAACCTGGGCGTAATATAAGGGACATTAACGCTGAACTAGAGTTATCCATTGCTTGTCGAGCACTAATATTGGTTTGACCTGCACTTAATAAAGTACCTACGTCACTTTGCGCACTAGTAAAACTATTAGATAAACTTACATAGCTACTAGAATCAGCTGTCCCGTTGTTGAAGCGTTCAGCATTAGTGCCGACAATATTATTCATTATTCTTTTACCGGTCAATCCTTGTTGATCCCAGAAAGTAGCAGCAGTGCGGGTATTGTCTATCCTGTTTCTTACGGTAGCAGTTGCTTCTCTAATATTTGGGTCACTCTGATTAGCTGTTACTAAAGTGGACATGTCATTCTCTAGAGATGTATTTAATGACTTATATTCATTTCTAACATTACGCGGATAAGCTACTAGCGCTTCAGCTTGCTCGCTGACGAAATCTAGATCTTCAGTTCTACCACCTTTGGCTAGGTGTAACATCTGATACTGGTTAGCCGTTAATTTTCCATTTGCGTAGTTTTTAGATTCTCTTACAGTTTGATCATCTTGAGGTGCAGCTATAAGATTGCCCATGTCACTTTGTAATGAATTGTTTAAATCCATGTAATTAAGGAAAAGAGATTTCTTATATGGATCTCCACCGAATAGATTTGTTTTGCCGAGCATAGCATTTACTAGTTCTTTGCCTGATTGTTGTTGCTCGGTGTAGAAGTTTGTCACCGTATTTACTTGGCCAATTCTACTTCTTACTTCAGTTGTAGCTGTTTGAATATTCGGATCATTTTGATTGGCTGATATCAAGCCAGACATGTCATTTTCTAAATTTACGTTTAATTTTTTATATTCATTTTTTAGATTTTGCGGATATGCGATTTGATTAGAGGCTAGACTTCCTATAAGTTCTAGATCTTGAGCGCTACCACCTTTAGCTAAATGCAGGAGTTGATATTTGGCAGATTCCGGCGTCCAGCTAATTTAACTTAAGTTAATAAAAAGAAGAGAGAACTAATACCCTTGGTGAATTACCCTTGGGTATATCAAGTTCAAGTTAAGATCTTGTTAAGATCCTTTCTTAATCAGCTCTTAACTGTTTTTGGTTATTATGCGATATGGCAGATTTTACTGCTAATCTTGCACATCGTCCTGCGGCTTCTTCCTTGATAGCTGCATTTCGTCCTGCACCTGCTGATGAAACGGAACGCAAGGATCTTGCTCAATCTGTGCATGATGCTAAGCAAAGTTTATTAGAAAGTAAAATCAGTCTAGGTGGTCAAAAAGTTAGTGAGCTTGATCTTGAAATACAAAGTACTCCGCCACAAATAGTGTGTAAGGCTAATCCGCAAGTAGAAATACTGAAAGCTCAGAAAGCAGAGCAAGAAGTTATTATCGCAGAGGCTACTAAAGAACTTGCAGCCTTAAAGCAAAAAGACCCTGCCGCTGATAATCGCTCTTTGCAAAGTCTCAAGAATGAAATGAATCAGATTAAACTAGGTGTCGCCGAGTTAACTAAAGACAAAGAACAGCTTGATAATAAAAAACTTGATCGAGAGCTTCGAATAGAGTTGGCCAAGCCAGAACATCTTCCTCCACAGAATTGCAACAGAGGGTATGTGGGCGTGCAGCCTAGTGTAAGAGATCAAAGCAAAATTGATAGTTTAAAAGCTCAGCAATTGAAAAACAATAGTGAGATTCTAGAACCAGCTATGAAAGAAATTAAAGATCTCCAAGAGCAAATGGCTACTCAGGTGTCTGGAGCTTCCCTAAGTGGTAGCGCTAGGAAAAAATCTAAGGCTGCGGCTGATAGTTTAAGTGAGACTTTTAAGTCCTTATCATCGAGAGCTGGTATTTTAAGTCTTGAGGAATTAAGTAAGATTCAAACCACTCTTGGAGAGGCATTGCCTTATTTAAAGAATATTACAAGTGGTTCCGCTGCAGCTAAACTTAAAGAATCTTTGGCAACACTAAATCCAGCAATGCGTAATCAGCTTAATGATAAGTTGGGCATCGATACAGTGTTAGTGAATGCCGATAATTCACATAATAGTCTTGGCGCTAACTTGGTTAGTGGTGGCGTTGTTGATTCGGGAACGCTTACGGCCAATATTTCAAATCGTTTGAATGGTCGCTCGCATGCTAATAACGATGCTTCTAGGTTGTTTGCATCATCAACACTAGGAGTTTCTGTCTGATGAATCCAATGTTAAAACTATTTGCCAATAACACCAAAATTATGCGCGCGTTAGACATGGCTTGTCAGCAAGAGCAAGGTCTAGCTGATGGTTTTCAAGTGTCAGATGATATTATTCTGCGTGGTATCTTGGATGAAGAGCAAGGTCTCTGGCAAGTATCTTTTAAAGTAGCCCATGGAGAAGTTGCATTTTTAGCTCTTGATCATGAATTTACTTCTATACGCATAGTCTCTATTCCTAGCGTAGATATGATTATTGGCAGAGAATCAATGACAGCAGATGAGCTGATAGCTAAGCAGTATAAAAATGCTAGGACTATGGATGTCGATATGCGTGATATAGCTAGTCTTAAAGCGGCTAAAGAATATTTCGCTGATGACTATGTGATGAGCAATATTCCATTAGCTGACTCTAAAGCTGGAAATGTAGCTAGGATGCTGATTTGGTATTTGCGAAGTTATCGTAAGGTTTACACTGAGTACTATAAGAGTTTTAATTTTTTATGGCAGGGTACGCCTTATACTAGTGCGCTATCTTTGCGTAGGGCGATAGATCTTAACTAGCTCTTAATTTTTTTTAGATATTAATTGTTATGATAAATTCAACTGGTAATATTTCACAAGTGACTCAAAATCCCTCGAGAGTTGAGACTAAAGCTGATTGTTCAGAGGCTAGCGAGGCTGATTGCAGAGAACTTCAGCAATCAATGTATGATTTTAAAATTAGCATGCTGGAAGATGAAGTGAGCTATCGTAAGGAGAGGCTTGAAGGTGTTAATGAAGATCTTAAGGAAGTTCCAGCTGAGGGCATACTTTCTAAATGTAATTATAATAAAGCTAATAAGGAAACTTATGAAGCTCGTAAGATAGAGCAGCAAAAGTTACTTGATCAAGCAATGGCTGAACTGCAAGCACTGAAACATCAAAAACCTAAAATTGAGATCTGTCCTGCTAATAATTTGCAAAATCAAAATCTGTAATCATGCGCTCGCGGTTAAAAGCGCATAAACGAGCCCAATGGCTCGTTTATGCTAAGTAAAATACTCCGCGTTAATACGCACATAGTCATAGCTAAGGTCGCAACCCCAAGCTTTCACCACAGACTCCTTTGCGCCCAAATCTAAAACTATGTCTATGGTTCTATTACGTTTCATTCGCCCAGCAAGCTCATCACGATTGCTAGTTACCCACTGAGATGGCATGCCATTTTCGTAAACTACAGATCCTAATATACTTAAGCGCGCCTTAGCGAAAACTTGATCGCTAAGACCTAGTTCAGCAGCGGCTCTACCGGCAGCTGCCATGATGCGTCCCCAATTAGGGTCGCAGCCGAAGATAGCAGATTTAACTAATGGTGAGTTGATAATAGTTTTGGCAATGCTTATGGCTTGTTCTTTAGTCATAGAGCCCTGGTAGTTACTGACGCTCTGCTCAATTAATTTAGTAGCACCCTCACCATCGATAGCAATTTTTTTAGCAAGCTCTGTGCATACTTCGCGAAGCTCAGCAGCTAGCTCTTCTTCACTTAGCTCAGCACCTTGCTCATTAGTGAGGAAGAGAAGCATATCATTAGTACTAGTATCGTTATCAACACTAATAGCGTTGAAAGTCTCGGCTGTAATTTCACGTAGAATTTCTTCTAGGTGTTTTTGGCTTATACTGATTCGTGCGTCAGAAATAATAAAGCCCAGCATAGTTGCCATGTTAGGGGCGATCATGCCGGAGCCTTTCGCAAACCCTATCATGTGGGACTTACTCGCCGCGGTCGTCCCACTACAAGTCTGCATTATTTTGGTAGAGAGATCGGTAGTAAGTATCGCTTCGGCGAAATCTACTATATTATCCACTTTATTATCCGGATATATATTATCCACTGATACTTTAGGAAGTTGCACGCCGATTTTACCAGTACTGGCGCTAAGAACTTCGCGCGCATTAAGCCCAAGTTTCTTAGCCACTGAAGCGCGTAATTCTAAATCTTTAGAAGCACCCTCTTCTCCAGTGCAAGCATTAGCATTTCCGGAATTACAAACTATAGCGCGTATATTGCCGTCATGAGCCGCTATATTATGATCTACGCAAGCTGCTCTCACTAGATTGCGAGTATATACTCCAGCCCACTTACAGGAGCTATCAGAAACCAGCACCGCCAAATCCTTACGGCCGCTGGGTTTGATACCAGCTGCTCCGCCCCAAGTTTTAAAGCCCTTAGGTAGGCGAGGCACGAATCCTACAGCTTGTACTTGCTGATTATTAGCAGCAGTATATAAAGCTGGCTCCAATAATCCATAAGAGTATGCTTTCACTCCTTGCTTGCGCAAAACCTCAGCTTCGGCTTGTGTAGGATGTACGCCAGATTTAAGGCAAGCTACTTTAATACCATTAGTATTAGTATATAAATTTCCCAAGGGCACGAATCCGATATCACGCGGACTGGATCCACTAAGATTTATATGATCACTTATAAAGTGGTCACCAACTAGCTTTTCGCCAGGGAGAGGATAAATATCTACTCTAAGTTCTACTACCACTAAGGCTAATCTAGCATGATTTAAAATCGTAAATACTCGAAGAGATGACTGTTATATGTCTTGCGACTAATAATGTCATTGTGCTAAATTAGTACAACTAACTAAAGGGGGGACTTTATGAAGTTAGACGAAATTAATAAATTTGAAGCAGAAACTTGCAGGATTGTTGCTCTTATAGCTGGAACACCGGCTGGGACTTTATTGCATGGGTTCCTTACTCAAGGTGTCGAGTTTAATAGTTGGCTTATAGCAAAAGCTGTTGTGATTATCGCCAGCTGGCAAACATACATCTTATTTATAAATAAAGCGCGTGTTAGGATAAAAAGTGGTATTAGATTATGATTATCGAAGGTCTACCAAAATTATTAGCAACCTTTGCCGTTTATGCATTCCTTGATGTGGTAATGTGCTACCAAGCTTGGCAATTTGAGAAAGAAGATCCTACTGACGATTATGCAAATTACAAGGACTATTGGTTAAGAGTGCATGGTTTTCGAAGATCAAAACCTAAGCCAACTAAACCAGATATTTGCTTGTATTAAGCCGCCACAGCTAACTGAGCTTTCACAAGTCCAATAATCTCACTTGGAGTCATCGCTACTTTAACGCCAGCTTCCTCGAAAGCTTTAGTCTTAGATTCAGCAGTACCTTTATTACCAGAAATAATCGCACCAGCATGACCCATGCGTTTGCCCGGAGGAGCTGTGCGTCCAGCGATATAACCGATAACTGGTTTTTTAACATTACCTTTAATGTATTCAGCAGCAGTTTCTTCAGCAGTACCACCAATTTCACCAACTAGAATAATCAAGTCTGTATCTTTATCAGCCTCGAACAATTCTAGAGATTTGATTTGATCGATACCGATAATTGGGTCGCCACCGATACCAACAGCAGTAGAAATACCTATGCCAGCTTGCTTAAGACCTAAACCTATTTCATAAGTTAGAGTTCCAGATCTAGAGATGAGACCCACTCTGCCAGCTGAGTAAATAGAACCAGGGTGAATACCGATCAAACACTCACCTGGAGTAATGATGCCTGGGCAGTTAGGACCGTTCACTAGTACACCTTTCGCTTGCGCAGCAGCATGCAGCTTAACAGCATCTTGCGGCGGCAGACCTTCAGTGATCACAGAGATTAGCGGCACGCCAGCATCGATAGCTTCAAGCGCTGCATCAAGTGCCAAGAACGGTGGAACGAAAATTACAGAACAGTTAGCACCAGTTTTCTGGACGGCTTCTAGAACTGTGTCATAGACTGGCACTCCGCAAACAGTCTGTCCGCCCTTGCCTGGAGTTACGCCAGCTACTATTTTAGTGCCGTATTTTTGCATTAGCTCGGTGTGAGTTTTGCCCATACCGCCTGTGATGCCTTGAACTATTACTTTTGTGTTTTTGTTGATTAATACTGACATGATATTTTTATACCTTTTCTTATGCTGCTACCTTTATTGCTTGCTCAACAGCATCATCGAGAATATTAGTCATCGGGATGCCTGCTTTCTTCATAATATCTGCTGCCACTTCCTCATTGTTACCGACTAAGCGCACTACCATTTTTGCTTCTGGTCTTTGCTCCTTGTAGTAAGCTAGTGCCGCTGCAACTTCATCACAAGCAGTAATACCACCGAGAATATTTACTAGTAGCACCTTCACTTCCTTACTTGACGCCACCAGATCTAGAGCGCGTTTGACGTGTTCTTTAGAAGCACCACCACCGACATCTAAGAAGTTAGAAGGTTTGCCACCTTTATATAGCACCAAGTCCATAGTCGCCATGGTAAGTCCAGCACCATTACAAAGTATGCCGATATTACCATCCAGCTCTACTATATTGAGTCCGCACATTTTACCTTTGAATTCGCGTTCACCCATATCAGTAAGGTGATCGACAAG
>CAZQXM010000012.1:0-23726 GCA_964597205.1 uncultured Gammaproteobacteria bacterium | reverse complement strand
CAGCTGTGAAAGCAGGTGCTTTCTTAGCAGGGATCTTGATTTTTTGAGTTGGGTTTTGTGGATTAACACCAGTACGAGCTTTTCTGTTACGACGCTCGAAAGTACCAAAACCAACTAAAGTGATTTTGTTACCTTTACTTAGTTCTTCAGTGATAACACCAAGAATTGCTCTTAGTGAATTATCTACTTCAGATTTTGCTTGACCGGTAGCTTCCGATACGCGTTCAACTAGTTCTGCTTTATTCATTATTTTCTCCTTTAGGTCTTTATTTAAAAGCCTGTCGTTAAGCGAGTTAGAGGATTTAATATCAACTAGCCCTTACTTAACAGGAATAAGTGTACTGGTTTCCCTCGCAGATGTAAAGCTCTGAAACTAAAATTTTTTGCAAATTTTACAGTTAGTGACTGGTTTTTAGCTCTGCATTATATGCAGAACGGTATCGCCGTAGCTTTTTTGCTTTACTAATGTGAGCCCAGAATCCTCTGCTAGAGCGGTTTTGTCTTTGGATTTAGCGGCGGTCTCCCAAATTAAATAACCGCCATCAGCAAGCAGACCCTTGGCTAAAATCTCTTTAATAATCATTGATGAATTTTTATCTCCGTAAGGTGGATCAGCGAAGATTAATCCATACTTAGTGCCCTCCAAGCCAGAAAGTCCCTTGGGAAGCGGCTTAGCAATGATGCGACTATTCTCAATAAAGCCAAGTTTTTTGATATTCTCACGCAACACTTTCAAACAATTAGTATCTTTTTCTATAAAAATTACAGATCTTGCGCCCGAACTTAAGAATTCCAAACCCACAGTGCCTATGCCTGCATACAAATCCAGCATGTCTGTGCTTGCCAAATCTACTAAGTTATGCATGGTATTCACCAATGCCTGCCTAACCAAAGCCTGAGTAGGCCTTAGTTCTCGGGCTTCTTTGGTGCTGGCTAGCGAAATACCTTTTTTAGTGCCGGTGCAAAGTTTGAGAGTCACAGTCTCTATCTTACTCTGCGTTATAATAGTGTAGATACAATGTCACAAACCAAAATACTAATTGCTGACGATGAACCATCATTAAGATTGCTGGTGAGAGCTACCTTGCAAGCTGACACTTATATTATTGACGAAGCTGTCGATGGTAAAGATGTGCTCGATAAAATCGAAATCAATAAACCAGACATACTAGTTCTTGATGTGATGATGCCTGCCTACTCAGGGTTCGAGGTTTGCGAGAAAATCAAAGCCAGTGACAAACTTAAAGACATAGTAGTTATCATGCTTACCGCCAAAGGTAAACAAACAGATAAAGACTGGGCTAAATCAGTTGGAGCAGACTATTTCTTCACCAAGCCTTTTAGTCCGATGGAATTATTAGATCTCGTAGCTAAGGTCGCTGACGAGCTAAAAAAGGCTAAAGCATGAAGATTCTAGTTATACACGGTCCCAATCTCAATCTTCTAGGTAAGCGAGAGCCTGAGACCTATGGTACTCTCACCATGGAAGAAATTAACACTAAGCTTAGCGAGCTAGCTCCTAGCCTCTCAGCTCAATTAGAGTTCTATCAATCTAATATAGAGGGTGAAATAGTTAATCGTATCCAAGCTGCCCTTAGTGATGGTTGTACTGGCATAGTAATTAACCCTGCTGCTTACACTCACACAAGTGTTGCTATTCGTGATGCTATTAGCGCCATTAAACTTCCAGTCGTAGAAGTACATATTTCTAATATTCATAAACGCGAAGATTTTAGACATAAATCATTAACTGCTGCTGTTTGTATTGGGCAAATCTGTGGCTTCGGGGTGGATAGTTATTTACTTGGCTTAAGGGCATTAGTTTCAGCGCTTGCTAAGTAAGACTTCTAGCGAGATCTTTTTATTCCCGCGCTCAGGCGGCGGTGAGCTTAGGGTGCTTAACTGCTTCCCCAATACTTATGAAGTGGGGATGGCTAGCCTCGGCTACCAAACTATATTTAAACTTTTCGCATCAAGCCCTCGCACCCATAGCACCAGGTATTTTACTAACTGGCACGAACCCCACGATAAAGACGTCGATCTAATGACTTTTTCTATTTCTTGGGAACTGGATTTTATTTTCTTCTTAGAGATACTGCGCCAGCTCGGTATTCCAGCGCTTAGTTCTGAACGAGGTGCTGATCACCCACTAGTCTATGGTGGCGGACCGGTACTTACAGCGAACCCTGAGCCTTGGGCTGAGTTCTTCGATTTTATCGCTATTGGTGATGCTGAAGACAACGTCGATGCCATTATCGAAGCGAGCCTTGAGAGCCGCGCTCTGATCGCTCGCGGGGTTCCGCGCAAGAAGGCTCTAGAACCACTAACTAAAGTTAATGGTATTTATGTGCCAAGCCTGATGACCAAGCCACCAGAACGCGCCAAGAGCAAGTCTAACGCCATGGCATATAGTTCAGTAATTGCACCTGATGCTTGCTGGGGTGATACCGGACTTCTTGAGGTAGTTCGCAGTTGCCCTGAGATGTGTAAGTTTTGTTTAGCTAGTTTCGGATCATTGCCTTTTCGCGCGCCGCAACTAGATGATGATCTAATTCCCAAAGTCGAACTATTGAGGCAATATACGCGTAATATTGGTTTACTCGGAGCTAGCGTAACCCAGCACCCGCGCTTTATGGATTTACTTAAATACCTAAGCCAAAAACACCCAGATACTCAGCTACAAGTGGCTTCAGTAAGAGCTTCTACAGTCACCCCTGAGATGACAGATCTCTTATCGAGCATGGGCGTGAAGAATCTTACTATCGCAATTGAAAGCGGCTCAGAAAGGTTACGTGATGAGATTAATAAAAAACTACCCGAGGAATATATTTTCTCTGCTGCAGCTGCCGCGCGCGCTAGCGGACTTAATTCTCTCAAGCTCTATGGCATGGTCGGACTGCCTACAGAAATAGACGAGGATCTAGATCTCACTATAGATCTATTAGTCAGACTAAGAACTGCTAATCCTGGTCTTAAGATTATTTGGGGTTGCTCAGTATTCACGCCTAAATTACTCACGCCTTATTATATTTATGGTGTTGATCGCAACGCCGAGAAAAAACTAAAATACCTAGAAAAAGAATTACATAAAGCCGGCATAGAAATGCGCCCTGAAAGTTATAAATGGGCGCAAGTACAGGCGCTAATCTCGCGCGGGGATCGTAGTTTAAGCGATCTGATGCTGCGCGTGCACGCTTCTAAACAAACGGGTTTTAATATCTACAAAAAATTATTAGCTAAGTTAGACTATGAGCATTGGGTCTTTGAGAACTGGTTATGACAATTCTAGCGATAATACTGTCTCCTCTACTTACGGTATTCCTTCTGCCAATCAAAACAAAGTCTAGAAATCTTTTTTATCTAGGTATTTGCGCTCTGACATTAGCAAATATCACTTTATTATTAATGCCGCTTAAGAAATTCTTTGGACTGGACTTGGGTTGGGGCTTCACGCTGATGCTCGACAGATATTCTTGGTTCTTTGCTTTAGTTATTAATCTAGCTTGGTTAGTAACGAGCATATATAGCCATAGCTATATTAAATATAATTTTCAGCAAAGTGCAGCTAAATTTCATCTCTATATAAGCATTGTTTTAAGCCTAGTTCTTGCTACTAATTTTGCAGGTAATTTATTTACGCTTTTTGTTTTTTATGTCTTAAGCATACCTTTTATTTATCCCTTATTGATTCTAAGAGCCAATGAAGAAGCGTATTCAGCAGGTAAAAACTACTTAAAGGCAACACTAATACCAGCTTTTTGTATACTACTACCAGCAATCATAGTTATATACTCGCTTGAAGGTCATTTTAATTTCGGTGATAAGATCCCCAGCACTTGGCATCAGATGCCAGTACTAGCGTCTATCATTCTCGCTGCGTTTGTTGTCGGCATCTCTAAAAACTGTGTTATACCCTTCAATGAATGGCTGCCTAAAACTATGTCAGCCCCAGCGCCGGTTAGTGCACTTGTGCATTCAGTAGCTGCCGTTAAATCTGGTTCTATCGCTCTAGTAAAAATTGCTGTCTATGTTTATGGCTTAGATTTTCTGCGCGAGCTAACCGCAAATATATTTCACGCTGGGTTGTTGATTTATTTATGTGGTTTTACTGCCATCTATGCCGCTTACAGAGCACTTCAGGCTGACACTATTAAGGTTCGATTTTCCTATTCAACGGTAAGTCAACTTTCGTATATTATTACAGCGATTTTAATTGCAACACCAACTTCAATAGAAGCTGCCATGATGCATATACTTACTCATGCCATTGCCAAAATTTGTTTATTTTTTGTTGCGGGTTTCTATAATTGTGTTTACAACACTGCTAGCATCGCAAAAATCGGCAAACTAGCACCACAAACTCCTTTTATGGTTCTCTGCGTCGCCATCTGCGGTGCTTCTATAGCGGGTTTTCCTTTTCTTGCCGGTTACTTTAGTAAAGATTTGATGTTACTTGAAGAGTTGCATTCAGGCAACTATGCTGCTGCTATTTTTCTTCTAGTAGGAAGTCTGATGAATTTTTTATATATTATTCCTTTGGTTAAAAATTATTTCCAACCCAAAGATCCAAATCTGGAACTTAAAGCGATACCAAGATCTATGTTTATAGCCATGAGTCTTTGTTTAATACTTATAGCTGGCTTTTCACTCTACACCTATTATATAATCAGGCTCTTCGAGGCTTTTTAATATGGCATATTGGCTAATGAAATCTGAACCTGAGGCTTTCTCCATAGAAGCGCTAGAAGCTATGCCTAAGCAAAGTTCTATGTGGGACGGGGTGCGCAACTATCAAGCGCGTAATATTATGCGCGATCAGATGCAAGTAAGGGATCTAGCGTTCTTCTATCACAGCAACGCTAAACCTTCTGGAATCGCTGGCATAGTAGCTATCAATAGTGAAGCTTACCCAGATCCGACTCAGTTCGATGCACGATCGAAATATTTCGACGAGAAAAGTACTCCTAAGACCCCACGTTGGTTTTTACGTGATGTTAAGTTCGTTTGCCGCGTAGAGCCTATGATTAGTTTAGAAGAACTTAAAGGTAATTCTAAACTCAAGAATATGATGGTCACTCAACAAGGCTCAAGACTCTCTGTGCAGCCAGTGCGTGATAGCGAATGGAATGAGATTCTTAAGATGGCAGGCATTACTATTCAGCAGGAGAAAAAACTTGCCGCGCGAAAATAAAAGATGCCACTGGGTAACTAAAGACCAGATCTACATTGACTATCACGACAATGAGTGGGGCAAGCGCGTTAGCGAGGATAATATATTATTTGAGTTTATTATTCTAGAATCTTTTCAAGCTGGGCTTAATTGGTTAACTATACTTAAACGCCGCAAGGGTTTTGCGCGCGCCTTCGCGAAGTTCAATCCGCGTAAAGTTGTCAAATTCAACAGCAAAGATGTTTCTCGGCTACTACAAGACGAAGGCATAATCCGTCATCGCGGCAAAATTGAAGCTGCGATTAATAACGCTGCTAGATTTCTTGAAATTCAAAAAGAATTTAAAACCTTTGCGCGCTACCTAGAACAATATCGCCCTAAGCGTCTGCGTGATGGCGCCACACTCAGTGTTGCTTTCGCTAAAGACCTCAAAAAACGTGGTTTTAAATTTATGGGCGCAACTACCTGCTATGCCTATATGCAGGCGGTGGGGCTGGTGACTGAACACGACAAAAATTGCTCGCTAGCTAAGAAAAATACTTAGAGTTTCTATAGAGCTGCTTTGCGGCTTAAAACAGTAAACACCATAAAATACTTTGAAAACCATTCTAAGGGCGTATTGTAAACATCACTACCCAAGACTGTTTCACTTAAAACTTCGCGCAAACGCCCGATTTCACGCAAGCGTCCTGATTTAATATTTTTTGGATCAGTCATGCTCAGGTTTAGCAACTCTACAGCTCGATAAAAGGCATTCGTCGCATACACCAGATTCCCCTTGGCTTTCCAGCTAATAATTCTATCTACTTCTGAGCCTATATTTGAGAACTGGTCTACTAATGACATCTCATGCCACCTTGCAGGGTCCATTAAACCACCTGCTTAACCTTATTGCCACCAAAGAAATACTTAGAATCCTCATGAATACTCATGTCTAGGGTTTTAAGTGAGCCTACGGCAACATTAAGATCTACAGCTTCAGTTTTATTACCAACTATCGCTGCCATCTTACCCCAATCACCAGCATGCACCATGTCAGCAGCCTTGCAACCTAAGCGAGTACCTAATACTCTATCGAACGCTGATGGTCTGCCACCACGTTGGATATGACCAAGCACGGTTGAACGGGTCTCAATACCAGTGCGCTCTTCGATAACTTTAGCTAAGTGTTCGCCGATACCACCAAGTTTCACGTGCCCGAACGCGTCGAGCTCAGTATCTTTGGTTACATCTTCGCCACCGAGACGCGCACCTTCAGCCGCCACGATAATTGCGTAAGACTGCATCTCATAGGCTTGTTTAACTACAGAACATAATTCATCGATATTTACTTCTTCTTCTGGCACCAGAATATAATCTGCGTTACCAGCGATGCCAGAATATGATGCGATCCAACCAGCATGGCGTCCCATCACTTCGCAAACTATCGCGCGCTCATGCGAGCAAGCAGTAGTATGCAGCGAATCAATTGCCTCTGTCGCGATATTCACGCAAGTATCGAAACCGAAAGTTACATCAGTACCACTAAGATCATTGTCGATAGTTTTAGGAACACCAATAACATTAATCTTGTATTGGTTATAAAGCTTAGAAGCCACTCCGCAAGTATCTTCGCCGCCGATCGCTATTAGCGCATCAAGCTTATTAGCTTTCATAGTTGCGATCACCGCTTCTGGCGCGCCTTCTTTTTTAAATGGATTCGTGCGCGATGACTTGAGAATAGTGCCGCCTTCGCGAACTATATCTTCTGTACCTTCAAGTGTGAGTTCCGTTGTGATATTTTCAACAGCACCTTTCCAGCCGTATTTAATTCCGATCACAGTAGAACCATATTGTTTAACTGCTTTATAAACTATGCCTCTGATTACCGCATTTAAGCCGGGACAATCACCACCACCTGTAAGTACACCTATTCTCATTAATATATTTCTCCGAAAATAAATTCTAGCTTATTAGAAATTCCAAGACGCGCATCCTTAAGATAAGATATAATGGCTCTCTGATTTCTATGCCGACGACTGCCGGACTTGCTGCACAAATTATAAAGACCCTTGGGATGAGTCCTTTGAAACGGACCTATCCTGTCGGCCATACCAGCTGCCCTTTCCACCACTTTTTAGGTCTAATTTTACATAAAGCAGAACCAAAGACAATTGGTGTAAGGCACGACGTACAAGTTGGAATGATCGAAGAGGTTTACCGTGACTTTATAAAAGACTTAATTACAGATACATCACAAATTACACAAGATTTGACAGGACCATTTAATAATCCAGATGACTGCGTTAATGCAGTACTAAGTCAAATAAAAAAATTATTAGATGCCAGGCTTGATGAACATATACAAGCTATAGAGGAACAGGCATACGTAGGGGAAGGTGTCTTTATGGACCCACAAACTCCTGATATTAGTATAGTGCGAGAAGCTTATGCCAATATTAGAGGTGGCATGGACACTGGATTACAAGCTATCAGCCTTATACAAAAAACTATTCTTTCAATGTTAGCTAAAAAACAAAAATTAAACATTGGCTCATTTGTCACTGCTTCAAAAGCCAGTGAATCATTATTAAACGAATTGTCAGCTTTGTCCGAAAACATACTAGGGGAATTTTTTACACAAAGCTGTACCAATCAATCTAATGGGCCCTTGTCTTATTTCGGTTGGCTTAATCCCAAGTTGAACAGTTTTATTATGAGTGATGATAATGCTTTAACTATCTCTCCCGAGACCGTTAACGCACTGAAAAAATCAAAAGTAGATGTCACAAAAAGCGTCGTAAAATGTCCAGCCCGTAATGTTACTATGCGCGTCGACGAAAAACGATTCAACCTAATTAACGCATTAAATTTTTTAGTTGCTCGCTCGGTAGCGACCCTACTCACACAAGCGCAGATGGCTGATGCAGCATGCTAAAGTTAGCCCCATGAGTACCCAACGTTTTAGTCTTATTCTCGCTGGTAGCATCTGGTTACTAGTCGCATTGCGTATTGGTTCAAGAGCTTTTGAATGGTTAACGCCATACATCACCCAGCCAAGCTGGCAGCTTGCACTTTTACCAGTCGCCATTATATTGGGCGTGCTTAAATCCCGTACTGTTCTTAAAAAAGCCGCTAATCGCAATATCGGCAATATCGACAAAATCAAAAACGAACCTGGTTATTATCTTTATGGGTGGCTCTTGCTTTACGGCATCCATGGAACCATAACTATCAGCTTAATGATTGCTCTTGGCTTTGGACTTAGGGCTCTAAGAGCAGCGGGCAACGACCCCTTCAATGTATTTGGTTTTATTTATCTTGCTGTGGCACTAGCTTTAGGTTTATCCTCCCTATATTATTTCGAAGCTGCGCGCAAACAAGGCCATGCTGAGATTAAATAAGCTAGAATTAGCTATACACAACGGAACCTACTATGTCTAAAGACCACGGAATCATACAAGCGGAAATATTACTAGAGCGTAAAGAAAATAAGCCTGAGCAAGGACAAATCGTCAGCGCAATAGTATTAGCGAAAAACTCACGCGGTCTATACCTAGATATTAATAAGGTTTTCGAAGCTTTTATCCCTAGTCAAGAGCTTGGCTCGGCTGAGTACAAGGTTGGCGATCGTCTTGAAGCTTGTGTTCTTGGTGGCGAAGATGGCATTTATAAATTGTCTATTCGTGAAATCGAGAACACTAAGAATTGGCAGAAGCTTGAAGAACTCAAGGGTCAGAATCTAGACGTACTAATTACTAGACTTGTTAAGAGCGGTGTTGAAGTAGAAATACAAGCTATTAAGCTACTTGCTTTCGTACCCTTTAGATATATCGATACACACTACGGTCCACTTGCTGGATTGGAACAAAACACTTGGATCGGTAAACATATTTCTGCTCGTATTGAAGAACTAGATCGCAGTAAGAACAAAATCATACTTAATAACCGCAGTGTTAGCGAAGAGCAAAAAGCAGCTCACACTGAAGAAGTAATGCGCACTTTAAGCATCGGACAAACCATCACAGGTAAAGTTGTTCGCACTGCTGATTTCGGTGTTTTCGTTGATGTTGGTGGTATTGATGCTCTAATTCCAGCCTCTGAACTTAGTTGGAGACGTTTCAAAAAACCAACCGACGTGGTTAGCGTTGGTGACGAGTTAACAGCGAAAGTTTTTAGAGTAGATACCGAGAATAAAAAAGTCGGTCTTAGTGTTAAACAAGCTCAAAGCGATCCGTGGACGGTGCTTCCAGAATATCTAAATCTTGGCGCTAAAGTAAATGGCAAAATTATTAGCCGCGCTGATTTTGGTGTTTTCGTTGAGATACTTCCAGGCATTGAAGCCTTAATGCACAAATCTAATTTTCCAGAAGGTCAGGAATTCCCTGATATCGGCACTGAACTTGAAGCTGAGATTACTAATATAAATGCTAGTCAAAGACGCATGGGTATTAAACTACTTAGCGCTCCAACTACCAAAGAAGAAAAGGAGTTAGAACATGTCTAAAGAGTTAAAATCCTTATTAGAAAATGCTCAAGATGCTGTCTTGCGCGAGATTAACAGCAAAGCTGGTTTCTTGCAAAAACTTCTTGGGACTAATGATAAATCTGGTCTGCGTGAAGCACAATCTGCTATTGCTAAAGCTATTAATCAGCTTGGTAAAAGCACTGATAATGAGCCTAACGCTAAACTGCAAACTCATCTTAATGAAAAATCTAAACTTATTAAAGAGTTAGAAACTCAACTCGAGCTTAAAAAAGAAGCATTAGAGTTAAGCCAAGAAAAAGTTAAGGGCTTAGAGTCTGAATTGCAAAAAGCTAAACAAGCTACTGCGCAAACTGTGGTCACAGATGTTGCACCAGCTACTGATAACCGTGAACTAGAAGAATTAAAACAGAAATTCGAAAACTTACAAAGCAACAAAGAAGAACTCGAACGCAAATTCAGCGCTACCAAACAAGAGCTAGAAGAAGCTTGGGATTTAGGTTTGGAGTTTAATAAGCGCCTCAAGAAACTTAAAATAGAAATTCTTGCTCAATAGACAGTGTCAGATCAAATTCATCTTAAAAACATAGAAAGCTATTGCCGCCTGGGGGTTTATGAAGAAGAGCGTGAACGCGGACAGTGCGTGCATATAGATTTAGAGTTGGATTTAGATCTTAGTGCTGCTGGTAGCAGTGATGACGTTAAAGATACGATTAACTATGTCGATATCTCTCTTGCCACCCAGGATATAACAATGCTTAAGCCTTATCGCTTGATAGAACATCTTTGTACAGAAATTTGCGCGGGTTTACTTAAGCGCTTCGCCAAGGTACAAGCTGTGACCGTGCAAATACATAAGCCTGTGATTAATGCAAAATGGTTTACTGGCAACGCTTCGGTAAAAATGAGACGTGAGCGAGCAGAATAGGTTAGTTTGTTATAGCAAAAACGTGCCCTACGGCACGATTTTGCGCTGCCTGCCGCCGACAAAAAGTTTAGGCCCTTCTCAAAGCCTCGAACTCCTAGAGCCAAATCCAATAATTTTCACTAACGGCATCAAACGCATCCAAGAATATATACGCGAAGGTGATGTTTATCAGGTTAATCTTAGTCGCAAATACATAGTTAAACATAGCTGCGAAAACCTAGATCAATTGCGCGATCTTGCTCAAGAAATCTATCAGCGTCTTAAACTAAGCAATCCAGCTCCTTACGCTAGTTTGAGTGAAAGCGATGATTATATTATTATTAGCAGTTCGCCAGAATGTTTTTTGCGCATAGAAAAACTTACTTCTGGGGAATTTCAACTCTCGACTATGCCAATTAAAGGCACTGCTAATTTTGGTGATGAGCCTTGTTTGCGCTCAAGCAAGAATCAAGCAGAACATATTATGATAGTTGATCTTGAACGCAATGATCTAAGTCGTATTTGCAAGCCTAATAGCGTGCAGGTTGAAGAATTGATGCAAGCACACAGATTCAATAATCTTGAACATTTAATTTCTACTGTTACTGGTATTTTGCGAGAGGATCTTGCGCCTAATGGCCAGCCCGACCTCACAGCGATTTTCAATGCGATGTTTCCTAGTGGCTCTATCACTGGCGCGCCTAAAATCCGCGCTATGGAGATTATCGAGGAGCTGGAACCCTGTTCTAGAGGGCCTTACACTGGGGTTTTGGGTTATTATGATTCAAGCCGTAATTTTGGCGAGTATAGTATATTGATTCGCACTATTGTTATAGACAAGCGCAACACCGAAATTTCTTTTCATGTCGGCGGTGGTATTACTGCCCTCTCTGATCCACTGGAGGAACTAGAAGAGACCAGGCTTAAAGCCGCTAAACTAATTGAGGCAATACAATGCTAGAACTGTTTGAAACTATCAGATTAGATATTTATCAAGATAGTTACAACTTTAACGCTGGTCCGCATCTTGATAGATTAGAGCAAAGTGCTCTTGAATTAGCTTTTGATTTTGATAAGAAAACAACAGCTAAAGAACTTATAAACTACCTTGGACAAAACCCTCAAAGCCCAGGACTTTACAAGCTAAAAATCACTCTAGCAAAGGCTTCTAAGCCTCAATATAGTTTAGAGCCTTATACTCGCTTTCAAGATCCAAACTATATAATCAAATTAAAATTACTCAAACCATCACGCTATCACTGTCTCTCTGACAACCCTTTAACCAGGCACAAAACCACACTTAGAGGTGACTTCTCTGATGAGTTGAAAGATTGTGATGAAGTAATCTGGCTTAATGAACGTAACGAGATTGCTGAAGGCTCTTATACTAATATCTTTTGGCAAGACCAGAATGATAAGTGGCATACGCCAGCTCTTGACGTAGGTATACTAGCTGGAACTATGCGCGAACAGATCATGAAACAATACTCAGCCCAGGAAGGACATTATCAGGTTAACTCACTCATAAGTGCTAAAAAAATAATTGTGACTAATGCGATGCTAGGTGCCAAAACTGCAGATATTAAGGGATAGGCGTTTTGCTTCGGATGCTAGGCGTCTGAGCCCGAGCGACCGGAGTGTATATAAAACATACATGAGGATCGTGAGGGCGAGGACAACGACGCAGACGGACAAAAGAGCCATCCCTTAGTCTCTGTCACCAAGCTTAACCAAGATCCACAGAAGAGCAAAACCAAAAGCTAAACCTTTAATAAATGAAAACATAACAGAAAGAATTTTAGCATGCTAAAGCTTGATGGTCGCAGTCTGCGGGCGCGGCATAGCTGGCATCACTAAACTAAAGTTATAAACATGATCCTGCTGCTGATAACTAAATAAATCCAGAGCACAGCCTTTACTAATCTCAGAGGCGTAAGGATCAGAATCCATCTTAGCAGCAAGTCCGCTTAAGACTCCTTCTGCAAAACTTGGCGCAAATATCATTAAGGCCACGCGCTTAGCTGTTGACTTCTTGCCTAGTTCTAAAATTTCTTTTAAACTCGGCTCAGCATCAAAAAGCAAAACCGAAACGTGAGTACCAGTAGAACTATCTTCTAATTTAATATCAATAACTTTATCTCGGATAATATTTACCTGATGAACCTTTGCTAATGCCCCCCAAAGCGCTCGCTGAGCGTTATTAAGACCACAAGCTTGCATTAAAACAAAAAAGTCTTTAAGTAAAAATCTAAGCACTGCTTGTTCGAGAGCTTCAGTATCTGGGATAAGAATATTATCCACCGCTTGTGCCATTTCTTCACGTGAAAAAGCCTGCGGCTTACAAAAAACATCTAGCGCATTAGGCAATTGCTCAATACGTTTAGTGATAATAAATTTAGTTGCGCTTAGTTTACCAGTCCCCATTTCATTTTGTCTCTTAAGATGCTGTAGAAATTACGATCAGCTGATTTGAGACGGCATAATTTAAGCGGCTGCTCAAACCTAGTCACTTCAATACTTACACCGGGATCTAAGCTAATAAGCTCCTGTCCATCCGCCTGCATAAAAAACTCAAGAGTATCTTTACTCTTAAGAACTATGCGCTGCTCATCAGAAACCACATGCGGCCGGCTAGCTAGTGAGTGCGCTGCTATCGGTACTATCTCGAAGGCGCGAATATTAGGGTCCATCACCGCACCACCAGCGCTAAGAGCATAAGCCGTAGAACCAGTTGGTGTCGAGATTACGATGCCATCAGCTCTGAAGCTATGCAAAAGATTATCATCGATATATAAATCGGTATAAAGCAAATTACTATAATGTGAGCGTAATACTGCAATATCATTAATCGCGATAAAAGTCTTACCGTAGCCAGGAAGCTGCGCCTTAATTACAGTGCGCTCTTCAATACGCCAATTACGATTTTTAATTTCTCTAGCAAGAAGCGCAAGCTCTATATCACCATACTCAGAAAGGAAACCTAGGTGCCCGTGATTAACACCCATAATCGGCACGCCTTCTGAGACTATTTGCCTAGCAGTTGCAAGAAAAGTCCCGTCTCCACCAAAAACTACCACTAAATCAAAACTAGAATCGACTTTAGCTTTCCACTTAAAAACATCTTTCTCAGTTTTATTAACCTCTACTCCAACTTCAAGACTCGTAAGTTCATCTGCCAATTCGCGCGCGCGTAGTTCAGCTTGATCTTTAGTTGGGTTGTAAAAAACACTTACTTTCACTTGACATAATTATACAGCGCCAAGTATTCAATATTGCCTTTAGCGCCTTTAATTGGCGACTCCAAAAGTCCCTTAAGCTCAAAACCCTCTGCTTGAATAGATTTCAAGCATTGATTGAGCACCCGTTCTCTTAAAGCAGCATCGCGAATTACACCAGCACATTTATCGACATCATGCTTCTCAGCCTCGAACTGCGGTTTAATTAGAAACACGCAAAGTGTGCCCTCGTGACCATAATTACCAATAAACTCTTTGGCCTTCTCAAGTATTTTTATAATAGAAATAAAAGAAAGGTCTGTCACTAAAAAATCCAAACGCAATTCTGTTTTAAATTTATCTTTAAATAAAGAGGCTATTCTCCCCGCATCACTAAATCTAAAATTCTCGCCTTCAATATTTAAGAGGGTTGGATTATTGCGCAAACTTAAATCCAGTAAACCTTTACCAACATCTAAAGCAATAAGAGTCTTAGCGCCTTGCTGTAATGCATAGTCACTAAAACCACCAGTAGAGGCACCTATATCTAAAATCACCTTGCCACTAAAATCCAAATTAAATTTCTCATAAGCCGCTTTAAGTTTATAAGCACCACGACTTACATAGTCATTACCCAAACCCTCAACTTTAAGATAGTCAGCTTTAAGTTCAAGTTCCTCGTAGAATTTATCAAGATTAATCTGCTGTCCAGGTTTGTTAACCGGCGCACCGGCTATATAAACTTTATTAGACATAATGCTAGTGTGCGCTTGCTGGCAAGAAGGGAAATAGCCAAGCTCAACAAGTAATTGGTCTAATCTGCTTTTAGGGGCTGCCATTAGTAAACAGAGTACAATATTTATTTGTGCAAGCTAAAACTAGCTCTAAATATAAACTAAATAAGGGGGTTACAGTCTGGCTCACCGGGCTTTCTGGCGCCGGCAAGTCCACCCTTACTAAAGCTGTTTATGATGAGCTGCAAGGTATTAATCTAGAAATACTAGATGGTGACGAGATCCGCGCCCACCTAAGTAGAGATCTTGGCTTCTCTAAAGAAGACCGTTGTAAAAACATAGAACGTATTGCTTTTCTTGCTGGCAAGCTTTCTAAACACGGGGTGCTAACTTTAGTACCCGTAATAGCCCCTTATGCTGAGGCTAGAGCGCTAGCAAGATCACTAAGCGAGGATTTCCTAGAGATTTTTATTAAGGCTGATTTAAAGACCGTAGAGGCTCGTGATGTTAAAGGTCTTTATAAAAAAGCTAACTCGGGTGAGATTAAAAATTTTACTGGGCTTGATGATCCCTACGAAGAACCTAAAAATCCTGATCTAATAGTTCAAACTGATAAAAATTCTATTGATGAGTGTAAAGAGATGATTGTAGATTTACTAATTGGTCGTAATTACATCTCTATCCTGTAGAAAACTGCACAAAAGTTCTCGAAACCAAATAGTAACTTGTAGGAAACTTATAGTTGTTTCCTACAGAAATAGAACCCTTATATCCATTAGGCCCAAAGATTATATGGTTTTCTACATATGTAGAAAAGTTTCTACTAATACTTATTGGCTCTCTATAAGCTTAATTAATGGATTTAGACAAAATTTCTTTTACTCTACTAATACTCTTTATATATATAAAATCAGTTAGAATTACCCTAGTATGAAACTTAAAGTTCCTAAAAGTATATTAGATAGAGCGATTAAATCGGTAAGTAAAGCAATACCAAGTAAAGGCATTCAGCCAATACTAAATAACATCTTATTAGAAAACAGTAATGGTCATTTATCACTTAATGCAACGGATTTAGATTTATCGATTGAAGCAATAATGCCATCAAATAATATCGAGGCTGGGAGTATTACATTATCAGCGCGCAAACTTGAAGAAATAGTTTCTAAACTTGAAGATGATGATGTTGAGATTACTGTAGATACAAGCACTAACAAAACCTCTGTTCATTGTCGTAAAGCCAATTTTGATTTAATGGGTATAGGGGCTGATGAATTTCCTAAACCAACTCGTCCAGAAGGAAGAAATTATTTTAGTTTAGCTAAATCTAAATTTGTAAGAATAATAGATTTAGTTGAGTTCGCAGCGTCTCGTTATGATGTGAATAATATTTTAGGTGGGGTTTATATTGCTGTTAGAGATAGTGATTCCAACCCTAATACTAAGATTCTTGAATTCGCTGGTACAGACGGCAATAGACTTTCAAGCTATGAAATTGAAATAGAGTCGAATGAAAATCTAGCTAATCTAACCAAAAAAGAAGTAATAGTGCCGGTTAAAGTAATGATGGATATTAACCGTATTATTGAATCTAGTGTTGATGACACAGTTAGGATAGGTTTTACTACTAATCAAGTTATTTTTAAAACTGAAGACAGACTTGTGGTCTCTAGATTACTAGATGGTGTTTATCCACGTTACAAACAGCTAATCCCTAATCCAACTAGTTTAGACAAAGTCGCACAAATAGATAGAGCCGAATTCTTACATTGTTTAGAGCGAGTAGCAGTAATGGCTAATGAGATTACCAATCTTGTGCACCTTAATTTCAGTGGCAAAATCCTCACTATTAAATCCAGTAATTTAGATTTCGGTGGAGCTGAGGATACTATCGCTATAGAATACATGGGTGATGATATTGATATTTATTTCAATGTTCGCTATTTAATCGAGGCTTTAAAGAACTTAGACTCAGACAGAGTACAAATCTCTATGGCTGGTAAATTAACCCCAGTAGTCTTAAAACCCATCTCCGATGAACCTTTTACTCACCTAGTAATGCCTATAAAACACAAGTAATCTGAGTAATTTGCTTATAAATCTGTAATTCAGATTAAAATATAAGAGATGGCTGATTCTAGCTCAGATTTAGATTTTAAAAAAGTTAAAGAACTTGTGGATTCCTTTCTATCTAATTCGGTAAGCGAAGAGACGCGGGCATTAATTACTAAGCTAGTGTACGAACTTAATTTATGAAAAGTAGCGCTGATCTTAAAAATTCAAGCATTGCTGCGATTTTTCATTTCGCTAAGAATCTAGACGCCTATAGAACCCAGGGTGTGCCTAATCAAGTACAAAAAGAGATGATCGCTCTTTTTATTGAGATTAATAAGCTTATTGGCTACTTGTCTTTAAGCCAAGAAAACTTAAGTCAAATTAAGAACCTGGTTAAACCCAAGGTTGGTTATGAAGAATATAAAAAACTAAAACGAGCTCTAGAACTGCACTATAAGAACAGTTCAGATCTCAATACTGTTGCTATGGATATTGGTGAGAATATTACTTACACCAATAGGCTTCTACAACACGGCATAGATTATTTACTAGATAACCTTAAGGTTAAAGATTTTAGAAATTTAAAACCTAATAAAGCAATAGTAACCTCTGTGCCAGGTAAAGGTTCGGGTTCTATACCTCAGCGCCGTCAACAGGTAGCTAAGAAGAAGGGTGGTTTTTTTAGTTTTCTTTTTAATATAGCTTTGCTGGTTGGCTTATTATATGGTGGCAACTATGTTTATGAGAATTATATCTCTAATCATGCTGGCACCCTGCAGCGTTTAATGGGTGAATATACGCCGGGTGATAAACTAGGCTTTAAACAAAGCAAAAGCATTGGTAGTGATACTTTGCGCATGGACGGTCCTACCTATATGATTCGTGCCATCCAAGACCTAGAGCCAGAACTTAAGAATAAAATACCCAATTTAAATCTCGATATGCACGATGGTAATAGCACTAATGCTGTTCGTAAATTAATCAACGGAGAAATAGATGTCGCAGCAAGCTCACGCATGCCAACCATAGAAGAACGCAAAGAAGCTCAGAAGCGCGGCAAGATTTTAGAGGATCATAAAGTTGCAATGGATGCGGTTGTGATAGTGGTAAACCCGGTTAATCCAATTCAAGGTTTATCCTTGGACGATTTGCGTAAAATATACAGTGGTTATGCTCGTTGGTCTGATTTTGGTTGGGCTGGTAATTTCGCTAAGATAGAAAAACTTGCCGGACCGCCAGAAGGCGGCACTTATAGCTTCTTTAAAGAGAGGGTGATGTATTCTGAGCCTCTTGGCGAAGATGTACTTTCTATAGTGGGACCTAATCCTAATACTGGTATTAATTCGATGATGCGTATGGTTGAGAACAACCCAAATGCTATTGCTTTTATTGGCGCTGGGGATATGATGAATTTCAAAACGGTTAAAGTTTTAAAATTATCAACAATCTTGGATAATAAACTAGTTTCCCCAATTATAGGTGACTCTCTTAACACTACATCTTTGCGCAGAGGTGAGTATCCGCTTACTAGATATGTTTATTTAATTACTGCTGGTGATATTAGCAAGCAAGTTGATGAGCTTATACAAACCGTTCGTGGAGATGGTGCTAAGGCTGCTTTTGCTAAGAATGGGCTTTTGAGTGTTTATTAAACTGCCAATCGAGCCATAGCAGCTCTAGCTTGGATTAATGAATTATCAAGAGCATTATTCATACCATCACAATCTTTGTCTTTAAATAAAACTAATTGCTCTGTCGTTAATGGGGTTTTGCGATTAAGTTTTTTATTCAAAACATCCAAAAATATCGTCTTGCCATTAGGTAGGGAATCAATCAGATTAACAATCCAAGAGCCAGTAAGAGCAAGTCTTGTAGTTTTATCATCTCTCATGATCTTGCCGGTATTTCCGGTACTGAGAACTTGGGTGATTTGGTCGAATTGTAGAGCGGTAAAAGCACGAGCAAGTAATTCTGCTGGATTGTGACTCTGTAATTTTAGAGCGGCAGTAAAGGCGTCGCGGTAACTAGGAGGTTTTCCTTGCCTCACTTGTTCCACTATTAGTTCTTGTATTGCGCGAACCCCAATTGTGACGTTATTGACCGTTAATGGATCGCAGTTGTGTTGATTTAAGCCAGTATTTTTGAGAGCCTGGTTAAGTGTATTAATGCTTTTTTGAGAAAGATCTGAAGGGTTGGTCATTTGTTCAGCTAGTCTATTAAACCTTCCTCTTATCCCCTCACCATCTTTTGATGAGGCGAGTAGTTTTTCTAAGCTAAGAGCTTTGGTCCCAGTGGGATCTAAGGGGGTTAAATAACTATCAATAGTATCTTTAGTGTGACCAATTTCAGTATTCTCAACTTCTGTAAAACCATTACCCTCCTCGCGGTTCTTGCAGAAGCCAATGTTAAAGCCGGTTCCACAAACAAGCCCAACAACGTTTTCCCCAGGCTTAACAGTGAACCTGTTGTGAGAGTTCTCGTCTATATGACTTGCCGCACTGCTAGCCACTAGAACAGTATCATTGGTGACGCTTTGATTAATAGTAATGGTGGGGTTTACTTCGCTGTCACCAATAGGCTTGGCTTGATGGTTTATATCATCGCGGTACGAGATGTTAAAAGCTAAGCCTTGGATAGAACTGGCTGCAGATTTGGTTAAATTGAGAAAATTAACAACACGATTATTTTCATCTTCGTCATATACAGACCCAGCAGGCATTATTACATTTTTTGATAAAGCCTCTGTACGGCTGGTTGTTGGACCGCGATTAAGATTAGCTAAAAAGTGTTCGCCAAGTTCATATGATTTGCCATTTTCCCTTCGGGTTTTATTTGTTATGTCCGGGTTTGGTGATTTGGCGCTTAACGGGAAGCCGCAAATACTATCTATTATTGGCAGTACAGTCTGCCCCAAGTCCTTAGCGAGATTGATAAACATTTGTTTAGCGTGCGCTACTGCGATAAACAGATCTCTAATTTCATCTGGACTTTTGGTTTCAAGCTTTAATTGCGTAACAGGAATATTTTCATTGTTATTACCATTAGTATCGTGAGACCTGAGCACTAGTCGAGTGCCAGAACCTCCGACCTGCACGCCAAGAGCAATTGTTTTTACGTCCTTGCTCTTTAATCCTTCTAAAGAGGTTTTAAATGCAGCTAATTGGGTTTTAAAGTGGCTTGTTTGAACGGCTGGCAATGGAGACATAAAGGGGATTTTATCTTCATCTGGTGGTTGCAGTCAAGTTGTTTTAATCCTTTAACAAAGGCTTTAGCCCCTTATTATAATAAAATTATAACCCTCATTTATCTGACTAGCAGCTAGTGTTCTCTAGCACCACCCTGGCATTTCGTTGCAAGCCCGAGAGCTTTGCGCGTGCAAGCGGTGTGCCGCCATATTTCGCATAGAATTCTTCTTCAGTTTTTATTGCGAGCACCGAAGGTAAATGTATCCAATGTCCGACTCCAGCCTCTGGGTAGAACTCAGGAAAGATTTTCGTTTTAGCTAATTCTAATTCTTGCTTATAAAATTCTTGCGCTTCATCGCCTTTTAAGTTCATCAAGCGTAGCTTTGCGTTATACGGACAGGCGTCCTGACAGAGGTCGCAACCAAAAACCCAATCACCAATACCAGCTTTCATGTCACCAGGAATCTCACCACGATTCTCGATAGTAAGGTAGCTAATACACTTGCGCGAATCAAGAGTGCCATTGTGTTGTTTACTAAGATCACCATCGAGCATTAAAGCCCCGGTCGGGCAAATATCTATGCAGCGCGTACAGCTACCGCAAGCCTGCTTGGAGACCAGGTCAGAGGGCTCAGTGTCATAGTCGAACTCTAGGTCAGTGATAATCTCCAGTATAAAATTATAAGAACCAGTAGCGCGTGAGATTAACAAAGTGTTGCGTCCTTGGAATCCGAGTCCAGCTTCGGCAGCAAAAGACTTCTCTAACAGGGGAACAGCATCGGTAAAGAATTTAGAATGGGCAAAAATATCTTGGAGTTCTGGCTTGCTTAGTAGCTCTTTAATTTTATTGCGCAAAACTTTATGATAATCACGCCCGACTGCGTAACTTGAAACCCTGCCCCATTCTGGACCTGGCTTAGGCGGGGCTGGCGTGTAGTAACCAGCAGTGAGCATAATGATGCTCTTGGCGTTAGCAAGAAGCTCACCAGGTCTAGCGTTAATAGGATTCTCGCGTAAGAGATAGTTCATGTCAGCCGCGTAACCGCGCTCGCGCCATTCTAGGAATTTAGCCTCAGCATCTAATAGTGGTTTTACTGGAATAAAACGAACGGCGCTAAAGCCCATGGCGAGAGCGGATTCTTTTATTTGTTGGCTGATACTAGGCACTATAGTAATTCTAGAGGGGGGCGAGGCTTTAGCTTCGACTCCAAGATACAATCTTTTGCAGATCTTGTCTGTTTAGAGCTTTTGCGGCTCGCCAAGGAGTGGCACCAGCAGCATCACGTTTGTTTACTTTTCTGCCGAGCTTACTACGTAGAAATTTTAATACCTGGGTTTGCCCTCGGCGTACCGCCGCGGTAGCCGGGTTGTCGCCCATTAACCTTGATCTACTTAGATCCGCACCGTTATCAGCCAAATATCTAAGAACATCCACGCGTCCAGCTTCAGCGGCGGTGACTGCAAGCGAGCGCCCATTTTTTTCTAGTTGTTCTAGCTCCATGCCCTCTACTTCTTTTGCCAAGAAATCAAGAACTTCTGTTTGTCCGTTGACAACTGCGTATTCCGCGGGTAAGTTGGCTGCATAATCTGGTCTATTTAATGGTGTCCTTGCGCTATGCAGTAAGCGCAATAAATTTATATGTCCATTTGAGGCTGCTTCTCTTACAAGATCCTCTCGATTGAGGTGGAACAACTCGGTGAGTCGGTCCTCATCTCTTATTCTGCCGTGAGTGGTAAGAGTTCTCTCTGCTTCTTTTGCCAAAGCTTTAACATGGCGTTGAGCTGTAGCTTCTTTTCGAAGGGCCTCCGCTTCCCGCTGTTGACCATGCGGGCTCGCAAATTCCATGCGCCGCTCCTTGATAACTGATTGTCGCCTAATAGTCATTACCAATAAAATAATACCACATTAAGATAATGATAATAAGCTTAAGGTGAGCCTAAATAAACATCCCCGACACAGAGCCGTTAGTAGATATTCTACGTATACACTCAGCTAAGAACGGTGCTACAGAAACCTGTACTACTTTCTTAGACTGGTACCACATTGGAGAGAGTGGAACCGAGTTGGTGATTATAAGCTGTTTGATTGGTGAATTTTCTATGCGCTCATAAGCAGGACCAGAGAGCACTCCATGGGTTGCGCAAGCATAAACTTCGCGCGCACCTTTCTGTACCAGAAGATCAGCAGCTTTGGTCATAGTGCCAGCGGTGTCGATTAGATCGTCGATAAGTATCGCGACTTTACCTTCAACATCACCGATCACGTTCATAACTTCTACGACGTTTTGTTTGTCGTGGTGACGGCGTTTATCGACTATCGCGATAGGCACATCACCGATGCGCTTAGCGTAACCGCGTGCACGCGCCACGCCGCCTACATCTGGTGAAACGATAACCAGATCTTCCACGCCGATAAAACGTTTGATGTAATCGATAATTACTGGAGCCGCGTAAACGTGATCGATAAGAGTATCGAAGAAACCAATGATTTGGTCAGAGTGGAGATCAAGGCACATAACCCTGTCAGCGCCTGCTTCACCAATGAGTTTAGCGACAAGTTTACTAGTAATAGGTTCGCGTCCAGCTGCTTTGCGGTCCTGGCGCGCGTAACCGTAGTAAGGCATGATCACATTAATAGTGCGCGCAGAAGCACGGCGCAACGCATCGATGATAATCAATAGTTCCATCAGGTTCTCGTTCACTGGCGGGTGAGTTGCCTGCACTAAGAACACATCGAAACCACGAACGCTTTCTTGGATTTGCACATAAAGCTCACCATCAGCAAATGGTTTGATTTTAATACTGCTAAGCTCAAGACCTAATTCTTTAGCGATTTCTTTACCGAGAAGTGGATTAGCGCGGCCAGAGAAAATCTTGATTTGGCTGTTTTGAAAATCTACCGGAGTTAAATCTTCTTCCGGAAGGCCAAGTACTCGAGGGCTGCGTAATTTCTCGTCCATAATATGTATATCTTAACATTTTAGAGCTTGATTTTCAGGCTTAATTTAAGGACATTCATAACGCTTGCCATTAAGAGACAGTGGATAAAACACTAGATCAAAACCTCTCCTGGCTGCTGCCCGGCATTTTCTAGCTTTATTTACGCGTTTATACTCGGCTTGAAATACTGCTTTATTAGCTGCGATAAAGGGCTCAAGCAAACTACATTCTTTATATTGCGCGCACTGCTCGTTAAGCGCCCAATCGAAATCATCAACCAAATCAGGAATAATATCGAGGGCGTTTTTAAGCCCAACACTAAGATTACGTGCATGTGCCTCGCTAGCGATGTATTCGTTGAATGCGATTTGATCTTGAGAGCTTAAATCAAAACCAGAATCATTAGCGAAGGCATCAACGTTGTCAGGTTCTACGCCATCACAGCCTTTACTAGCAGCTGTCTCTAAGCGCGCGCTTATATAATTACGCACGGAATCGTCCCGCACATCAAGCCAAAACTCATCAGGGTAATCTTCTAGCGCCGATCCGATCGCGTCATCATTAATACAAAGCCCAGAACTATCCTGCGAGCAGGGCTTCACGTCATCGCGAAAATTCTCATAAGTGCCAGCGCTGAAATAACAAATAACTATGCGCCCTTGATTCTTAAGTGCTGTGATGGTTTCAGCGTCATGATCAAGCAAGTCGATATCGTAGAGCTCGACATCGCGCGTAGTGTTGAGAGTGCCAGAGAGCTGCCACTGCCAGCTAGTGCCCGGCACTATGCGCAGCTCACCAGGGGCGAAGCCGGCGCTAACAGGCAGGTAGATTAGCAGTAAGCCCAGAAGAAAATTCCAGATTTTGAGACTTTGTCGTAGCACTTATTCTTAATTCTAAGACTTTTCGCTAGGACTTGCGTCATCCTGAGCGAAGCGAAGGATCTAAGGCTAGAATATAATCATGTGCCCCAACTGTGTACTTAATCAAAGCGGCGTCTGGTCATATTTAGGACCAGGCTTGATTTGTCTGTTTTTTATGGCTATAGCTGGCTATTT
>CAZQXM010000011.1:0-24745 GCA_964597205.1 uncultured Gammaproteobacteria bacterium | reverse complement strand
TACAATAATACAATTCTTAAGTGGCAAAAGTCTCCCGAAATCGAATATTTGTAGGATTTTCGCTAATAACATTAGTGATGATTGCTAATTATTTTGGCGCTTTTGTTTGGGCAGCATTTATAGCTCTTATTGCTTTACTTGGTTATCAAGAATACGAGCATCTATGCGCATTGCGTGATATCAAAATCTCTAAAATTTTAATGCGCATAGCAATAGTTTTATTTATTTTTGCTCCTTTATTTACTCAGAGCAATCCCGAGAATATGTTTGTTAGCCAAGCAGTTCTAATAGCTTTTACTGCAATCTCGATGATATATAGATTATTTACTCAAGGCAAAGTTGGTTTTACTGCTTACGCTGTTTCGATTTGGGGGGCTTTGTATCTTGGGTTTTTACCTTCGTTTTTAGTATGGATACGTGAGCTTGAACATGGTTTTGCTTTAATTACGATTTTTGTTTTTACTGTTGGACTGAATGATGTCAGCGCGATGTTCGTTGGTAAAGCTATTGGTAAAGCACAATTATCACCAGAAATTAGTCCAGGTAAGACCGTAGAAGGTAGTCTAGCTGGTTTATTTACCGCAACTGTTTGTTTTTATTTGATGGTGCATGTTTCTGGTTTTGAATTGCAAAACGTGAGCGATGGTACGGTTTTGCAGACGGCAGTTTTATTAGTTTTGGGTCTATTACTAGGTTTTATTGCTCAAGTTGGTGATTTACTTGAAAGTTTGTTTAAGCGTGGAGTTGGGGTTAAGGATTCAGGGTCTATTTTTCTATCGCATGGTGGAGTGCTGGATCGTACTGATAGTCATTTCGCTACAGCATGGCTGGCGTATTTGATATTTGTGTATTTATTTTACTGAGTGACCTTTCGACAAGAGTCTCGTTGCGAAGTTTTTTATTACGCGCCAGCTTAGGATCTAAGCCGAAATTAATTAAACCCCAGTTAGAATTCATTGGTTGGAAATCTTGCTTACTAGTAGCGATCTCTTCTGAGCTAACATAATTAATAAGTGCGCCAAGCATGGTCTCCTTAGGTAGCTCGAAAGTTCCTTCCTTTTTGAGTTTGGTAATAATATCTCTAGCTACTACTATGCCAGTAGCCGCTGATTCAGTGTAACCTTCAACGCCAGTGATTTGACCAGCAAAATATATTCTAGGGTTGTTTTTAAGTGCTAGTGAGTGGTTGAGACAGCTAGGACTGTGGATATAAATATTCTGGTGCATCACTCCGTAGCGCACTATCTCTGCGTTCTCCAAGCCTGGGATCAGAGAGAAGACTCGCTTCTGCTCGCCCCATTTAAGATTGGTTTGGAAGCCTACTATATTGTAGAGACTAGCAGCACCATTATCCTGGCGCAGTTGCACCACAGCTATAGGTCTTCGCTCAGGACTGCGCGGATCTCTTAGTCCTACTGGTTTAAGCGGACCGAAACACAAGGTCTTCTTACCGCGTCTTGCGATTTCTTCAATGGGTAAACATGATTCAAAGAACTTAGCTTTCTTCTCAAAGTCTTTCTGTGGCGCTTGCTGAGCCGAAATAAGTGCTTGATAAAAATTCTCAAAATCTTCTTCAGAATAAAAAGGACAATTAATATAGTCATCCTCGCCTTTGTCGTAGCGTGATGCTTTAAAAGCTATATCCATATTAATAGTCTCAGCGCTGATAATTGGACTAGCGGCGTCGAAAAAATGTAAAAAACTGTTATGTTTTTGTGCTTGTGGCTTGCAGCGCGAAAACGTGACGTCTGTCACGTTTTCGCTATCCTGAGCAGTTCGCTTATGCTCACTACAGGCTACGCGAAGGATCCCTTGTATATTCTCAGCCAGGCTTTCACTGGTGAGAGGTCCAGTGGCGATAATCACAATCCCCTCTTCTGGGATTTTACTTAGTTCTTCGCGAATAATATTTACGTTAGATAGCTTATTGATTTTCTCTGTTATTAATTCAGCGAAGAGTTCACGATCCACCGCTAGAGCCTGCCCGGCTGGGACCTTAGAAGCTTTAGCGCAGCTGATGATAAGGCTATTGAGAATTTCCATCTCAGCGATCAGTAGTCCGCGTGCGGTAGTGAGCAACTCTGAGCCTAGACTGTTGCTACAAACTAGCTCTGCGAAGTTACTAGTATGGTGCGCCGGAGTTTTAACCACAGGGCGCATTTCGTATAAATCTATGCTGATGTCTAGCTTGTTTTCTGTGGCAAGTGTTGAGAGCTGATGGGCCGCTTCTGAGCCAGCCAAGCCAGCGCCGATAATGGTGACTTTGTTTTGCATAATGATTTGAAATCGACACTTTTGTTCGTCTGCGTTGTTGTCCTTCACCCTCGCGATCCTCATTGACGAGCTCAGTCAACTCCGGTCGCTCGGGCTCGGACGCCTAGCATCCGAAGCAAAATGCCGATTTCGTTACTTATTATAGAGTGGTTATATTGCTAGTACATAATGCTAAAATTATTTACTATGACTACTACAACAGAAGAAACTAGCGTAAACATAGAAATCCCTAAAGTACTCAAAGGCAAAAAAGCCTTAGTATCTGGTGTGGCGAATAAACGCAGTATCGCTTGGGCTATCGCTAAGGCTCTTGCGCAAGCTGGAGCAGAGATAGTGTTTAGTTACCAAGGTGAGCGTCTTAAACCAGAACTTGAGAAATTAGTTCTAGAAGGCGAAGATGCGGCGCTATTCAATAAACCTTTACTTGTGGATCTTGATGTTACTAAAGACGATCAGATCGAAGCAGCTTTCAAAGCTACTGGTGAGAAGTTCAACGGCAAGCTTGATATTCTTGTGCATTGCCTAGCTTATGCGCCGCGTGAGACTCTGCAGGGCGGCTACGTGGATACTATTCGCGAGCACTATGCGATGGCTCAGGATATTTCTAGCTATTCGCTTGCGGCTATGGCGCGCGCAGCTAGACCGCTGATGCAGAATGCTGGTGGCGGATCGATTATTACTCTTACTTACCTTGGCGCAGAGAAAGTAGTGCCTAACTACAATATGATGGGCATAGCTAAAGCTGCTCTTGAAGCTGGTCTTAAATATCTAGCTTATGATCTTGGTCCAAACAATATTCGCGTTAATGGTATCTCAGCTGGTCCAGTCAAGACACTAGCTGCGCGCGGAATTAGTGATTTTACTAAGATGCTTAATCATCATGCTGATATTGCGCCGTTGAAGCGTAACGTAGAGCTTGAAGAAGTTGCAGGCACTGCAGTGTTTCTTGCAAGCCCGCTTAGTGGTGGGATTACAGGTGAAGTGATACACGTGGATTGCGGTTATAGCATTGTTGCGATGTAGGATGTTTAGTAATCTCAGTTCTCTTGAATCAAAGTCTTTAATCACTTTTTTCATTGATCACCTTAAGGAGATTGAGCGTAATAATCTAGGATGTGAGCTTCAAGTAGAAGATGTTAACAAAGTAGATAATTTATTAGAGTTATTTTCGTACAAGAAAGAACTGACAATTTTGGCAGAAAAATTTTTCAAGAACTTTTTTCTTGTAATAAGAGAAATACCGTATATTTTAGAACCTGAGCTGATCTTATCTAAGTTGGAAACAGTATTGGCAATATATTCAAATTTTTATCAACTTGTTTTAGTCGAAGCGGAGCACTTAAGTGATTTTGTAGAAGAATATGGTTTAACTCTTGAAAATAGGCTGATGGCTATTCAAGCCGAACAAGATTTTTTTAAGCAACATCAGGATAAATATTGCCAAGAGAGCTTTACACTGATTCGAGATGAATATGGTTTGAAATTAGTTTTGACTGTTCAAGATACTCCGAGCCCATTGATTGGCATGACTGATTTACTAAATTATCAAATTAATCAGATCGCTGAAATCAATAGATCTATATATGAAGCAATAGAAGATGCAATGGAGAAACATCAATTAACTAAAATTATTATAGAAACAGAACCTAAACCCTCTCAGCAAACTGTTAATGCGTTTATTGATCAGGTAAACAAAGATAAGGTTAGTCTAGTAAATTGTGATGATAAAGAGTTGATCTTAGACATAGCCGCAGATCTTGCTAGTAATTTGCTTTATAGGGTTTATTGGGATGCTAAGGCTTAACTACTACTCCCAATCATCAATAATCGCACCCTTAGAATACTCAGTTGCGCGAGTCTCGAAGAAGTTAGCATGCTCTTTACCATTGATCATCAAGTTCAACCAAGGTAAAGGATTTTGCTTAACATCGAATATTGGCTCAAGCATTAGGTCTTGCAGTCTGCGATTAGCAATATAGCGAATATATTTCTTGACCTCTTCTGGCGTCAAACCTTCTACTGGACCTAGCGCGAAGCAAGTGTCGATAAAGTTATCCTCAAGACCGATCATATCGTTGCAAGCTTGATAGAGCTCGTCTTTAAGTTCTTTATCCCAAAGCTTAGGATTCTCTTTAACGTAATCTCTAAACAAGGCTGAGACACCTTCAGAGTGCAAGGACTCATCACGGATAGACCAAGTAATAATTTGACCAACGTTCTTCAATAGTCCACGACGCGGGAAATTCATCAGAATAGCGAAGCTTGCAAACAAGCTTACGCCTTCCATAAAACCACCAAATATCGCGAGGTTCTTAGCGATATCACGCTTAGTACTAACTTTGAACTGTTGCAGGTACTCGTACTTGTTCTTCATCGCTTCATAGTCGAGGAAAGCACTGTACTCTACTTCTGGTAAACCTAGAGTATCGTTTAAGTGAGAATAAGCCCAGACGTGTACTGTTTCCATCGCAGCAAACGCTGTAAGCATCATGGTCACCTCAGGTTTCGGGAAAAGATGGATGAGCTTAGTGTTGTAGTTGTTCTGTACTTCGATATCACCCTGGGTAAAGAATCTCAAGACTTGGATAATTAGATTCGATTCTTGAGCTGTAAGTTTGCTTTTGAAATCCACTAGATCATCAGCCATAGGAACTTCAGTTGGCAGCCAATGTGCTTGCTGCTGTAATTTAAAATATTCAAAAAACTGCGGATATTCGAACGGCTTATAATGCGCGCGCGCGCTAAGCAAATCACGACTAAAAGGGACATTAACCTGCGCAGCTTTTTTAGGAGCAAGCTCTTCTTTAACCAAAGTTAAATTAGGGTTGATTTGCTCAGCGATTTCGCTAGTTATCTGGGTCTCTGTTGTCGTTTGTGCGTTCATTCTTGTGTTTACCTCGTGCCTATACCCGGGCAGAACTCTTAATCTTGGGCCCCCCAGCCTAAGTTTGGGCATTCTACCTGACGTTTTTTCTTGGTCTTTGATAATCTCTTAGACGCAGAAATGTCCCGTAGGTTTCTATAATATAGAACTTTTATTGGCTATCTTCAATGCTAATACTTTGATTTACTGATGATATTAATCTAATATAGGCTTAACCTTGTAACCATGCGGGTTTTAGCTAAATTAAATATATTTCTCGAGACTCTAGCTTGACTAAGAAGGGGGTTGACAGTTTAGTGTTCTTCGCAACTGTGGCAAGTCTGACAAAGCTTCATGTTAATAAAGTGCGAGGTCGCCAGCGTAAGCCCGCCTAAGCCCATTAGAACTGGCTCAGTGACTATGCTTGAGAAAGATTCAACGCGCGATAGCGCAAAGAAAACCGTAGCTAACAAAAGTAAAAATAGTGGTTGAAGCTTGCGGTGCTTTTGGCTAAAGCCCCAAATCAAACTTAAAGAAGCTAAACCAACACTACCCATAATTGCAATATTCTCGAAGCTCTCTTCAAAAAGAAAACCAAGGCCGATAAGCGGAGCTAGGGTAATAAGCACAGGAGCAGCAAAACAATGCACAGCACAGGTGGTCGAAGCGACCATGCCGCATTTGTCCATAAAGCTGTGAGTTTTTGCGTTGTTCATCGGTTTTGTGGCCCAGCCCACGCGGGCAAACGAAAACACAGGGCTTTTGAGGTCCTGTATTTATCTATTATAGCAAAGGCTTTGGCAGAAGCTTATTCTCACGTATTACTTAATATGGGTAGATAATAGTGATAAAATAAACTCTCTATGAATATACCATTTAATCCAAGCAATGTAAGTCTAACTACTTTTGTCCCTATGCTTGAGCAAGTTCTCGATCCATGTGGTCAAAGGTATAGCAGAGAAAACTCTTCAAGCTTGGCTGAGTTAAATAAAGCATGGCAAGGATTTTCAGAGTTAACCCAAAGAGCTGCCTCTACTATGCCTTCAGACTTACCAAAAAATGAAGCAGAAGAAGCTTTAGGATTATTGGCACAACCTTTTATAACTGCGCTGCAAAATGAACATTCTGCTTTAGCGAAGATTTTAACAGGGGCAGATATCGAACGCAATAGAGAATATATAACTGTTGCAGGTGAGAGCGAAAATAGTTGGTATTTAAAAGTACAAGTAGCTCAACTTATAGAAAAATTAGAGAAAGCTTTTAAGGTAACGCTGAATAAAGCAGCAGCTAATTTGAAGACAGTGGGGGATCGGGCTGTTTTAAAAGCAGAGGAAGAGCTGGCAAAAGTTAAAGCGGAATATGACACTGTAAAAGATATGATGAGCTCAACAGTTGAAAATTTTTCAAAATGGACAAAAGGATTGTCTTTACTAGGTAAGGCCGCACCTGATACTCAAGGAGCTTGGTTCGCTTCTCCTGGATTGCCGTGTTAGAGCTAACGTTTAATCTTTTACTGCAGCATCGCAACCTTCGCCTACAAGTACATCCTAAATATTAGACCCCCGCCCCAAACTCCATCGCACTAATAAACTCACTGGCATCAAAGACTTGAATTTGAGAATGTTTATAGTCTTTTTTGTTACGAGTGATGATGGCAGAGATTTTATATTCTAGTGCTGCGTAGTATTGCATGGCATCTTCCATATCCTTGAAGTTTGATACTAGAGCTTTACCTAGAGCTGCCGAGCTTACGGGAATTACGGTAAAGAGCTTAGATGTTTTGAGCAGAACTTTAGTGACTTTTTCTGCGGGCAGGGCTTTGGCGAGCAGGTAACTAAGATTAGCAAAACTCTGAGTTGTGGTGTGGGCTTTCACCTTCTCAGCGCTAATAATCGAAAACAACTCAGCAGCGGCAGCAAAATGCGGTTCGCGCTGACTAAGAAAATCAAGAATGATATCAGTATCAAGAAAAACTTTTTTCATTTTAGAGGTATTTCTTCTCTAGATGTTTTACATAGCTAGTGCGTAATTCAGAGTCCGTATATTGATTAAGCTTACTAGCAACACCAGCTAGTTCACTGAGTTCACTATTTAATTTAGTTACTTTATTGTTCTTTTCAGTAATAACTCTAAAAAACGATTCAACCATCTCAGAGAGACTATGGCCAGTTTTTTCTGCATGTGCTTTAGCAGCTTTAATCAGCTTGCCATCTACGCTTAAAGTGAGCTTTTTATTCATACGTATAATTATACCCCAAACAGTACGTATAGAAACTACTGCAGCATCGCCACTTTCGCCTGCAAGCGCACCTGCTTAATCCTATGATTAGCATGCTTCTCAACAGTGATGATATAACCTTCGTACTCGACTTTATCTCCGACCTTAGGCTGGTCGCCGATTAGACCGTAAGTGAGTCCGCCGATAGTGTCGTAATGATCAGAATCGAACTTAGCATCAAGCTCCTCATTAAGATCTGAGAGACTAACAGCGCCGTCAACTAGATAGCTACCAGAGTTGAGTTTCTGGATGCGATTCTTAGATACTTCTTTCTCATCTTCGATCTCACCGAAAATCTCTTCTACTATATCTTCGATAGTGACAAGCCCGCTGGTGCCGCCGTACTCATCGATAAGAATAGCCATTTGTTTTTTCTTCTGTTGCATGATTTTCATTAAATCGATAACGAAAATTCCATCAGTGATTTTAAATATCTCAGCTTTAATGCTACTAAGAGTTTTATTAACATCACCAGTTTCTACTACCTGCAAAATGTCTTTAATAGTGATATAGCCACTGATATTATCGAGCCTAGTTTTATAAACTGGGAAGCGCGAATGGTTGCTGCGATTAATTTCAGTCATCGCCTCGCGAATTGTAAGATCTTCGCGCAGGCAGATCATATCTGTGCGCGGGGTCATAATGTCCTTGGCGACTGTATCGTTGAACTCGAATACATTCTGCAAGAGCTGCTCTTCTTCTTCCTCAAGCACACCGACTTCTTGAGAAGTACTAATGATGAGTTTAAGTTCGTCTTCAGTATGGATGACGCCGCTCTCGTCTGGATCTACGCCAATAATGCGCAGGCAGAAATTAGAGCATGTATTAAGTACCCACACCGGACCTCTAAAAATCTGATGCAAGGTTACTAGGAAATACGCTAGTGAGAGACTGGTCTCAACCGGCTTGAACAGTGCGATGTTCTTAGGAACTATCTCGCCAAGTATCACATGGAAGAAAGTAATAAAACTAATAGCTAGAGTGATAGCGATCGCATGTCCGCTGATCTCGGCTGTGACTAGAGGTAGATTAGCAGCTTCGATCACCTGGTTCACGATAGGGCTAATCCAATGCTCGATTTTTAGTTCAGCTACAGCACCAAGAACTAGGCTGGAGATAGTGATACCGACCTGACAGGCGGATATATAGTCATTGATATTATCGAGGACTTTATGCAGGGCTTTAGCGCGGCGGATTTTGCTTTTGTTCTCAGAGATAGCCGGATCTAGCTCAGCCATCTGGTCTATCTGAGTACGCCTAAGTCTAGCCACTGAGAACTCGGCTGCCACGAAGGTCCCATTGAGAGCTATAAGCGAAAGAATTAAAAATAAGGACCCAATTTCGTCCATTTGATTAGTGTCAGATACAATATACCACGCAATTAACCCAGGCCTTACCTAGTCTTAACGGGCATAAAGCCGCGAGAGGCTGTTTTTATGCTTAGAATCAGGGTTTTCATTTATATATTGCTTTTATCTTGCCAGGTGCCAGTATCTGCCGCTGCCTTGCAGGGCAAGGCTGTTGCTGGTGGCGAAAGTGAGATTCTCGCTGCCGCTAAGCTGCGCCAATCGGCCATCATTGAGCAAGATCATCTTAAAGGCAAAATCTCACAGATGGATGAGCCCCTCATCACTCGCTCTATGGTTATCCCATCGCAGTTGCGCACGCCTATAGATACTCGCACTAGTAAAGTCGGTGATCTGGTGACTGTAGAAACCAAAGAAGATCTACTTATCTCAGAAGACGTAATAGTGCCTGCTGGTAGTTACCTTAAAGGTTATATCAGTCGCCTAGAAAAACCAGGGCGGATGATGAAAGACCCGAAAATAGAAGTAGAGTTTAATTCAATGTTTATTGCTGGACAAAAAGAACAGATACATTTGCTCGGCAAGTTATCAGAAAAGCAAATGCTAGAAAAATCTACTCGCCTTAGTGATGGTGATTCTTATAAATCTAAAGCTAAAAAAGCTGGTTTAGTTGGTGGTATTGCTGGTGGAGTTGCTGGTTATTGCTTTACTGAGTTTTTAAATCCTTATGCAACCTTTGGTATTAATGGCATGCTCACTAACCTCACTATCTTGGGTTCTGGAGTCGGCGGCGCTTTGCTTGGCATGAGTATGATTACCCGTGATGATGCGCGCATAGAGACGGGGACGGCATTAGACATTCTAGTGTTAGAGCCGTCTGAAGCAATTTAGAGACGATGCACTCGTGGTTAAAAGCGCAAAATCGACACGTTGGTGTCGATTTTGCTAAGCCCAGCTTTTGGGCTGGGCTTTTTTTAGATTAAGTATTGGGATCCTTCGCTTCACTCAGGATGACGCTGTGCGTCACTACTAGTGTGCTGCTGCTGGCGCCGCTGCAGGTGCTTGCGGAGCTACGATCTCAAGAACTTTAACGTTGAACGTTAGAGTTTTACCAGCAAGTGGGTGGTTGTAATCTACAATCACGCCTTTGTCAGTGATCTTAGTGATCTTAACAGGAGCTTGAGCAGTTCTGCCATCAGGGAAAGTTCTAGTTACGAATATAGTTGCTCCTTCTTTAAGGTTAGCGTTCGCGCCAACTAGTACTTTTTCTTTTGGAAGTTCTACTTGTTTTTTAGGATCAGCTTCGCCGTAAGCATCAGCCGGTTTAAGTTTTACTTTTTTAGAAGAGCCTTGTCTCATGCCAGTGATTGCTTTTTCGAAAGCTGGCAGAACTTGACCAGAACCTACTAAGAAAGCAAATGGCTGCTTACCTTTAGTGGTGTCAAATACAGTGCCGTCATCAAAGGTACCTTCGTAGTCAATCTTAACTACTTGTCCAGGTTCAACTTTAGGACCGCCACAAGCAGTGACAGTGAATACTAAAGCTAGGGTTGCGAATAATTTTAATAAGTTTTTCATAGCCTTGAAATTATAACCCCTCAGGATAGGCATGTCTATTGCTTTACTAGCTCTAATATATAAAGAAAATATGATGAGAAATCACTTACGCTATAACATCAACTGAATTGTAATTCTCTTGGCGCAAATAATCAGCCATTATGCTTTCAACATAGTTTTGTGTTTCTCTGTAAGGTGGAATTCCGTTATAACGCTTTACAGCTTCTGGTCCGGCGTTATAAGCAGCGAGAGCTTTAGGGATATTACCATCGAAAGCTTGAATTTGCATCGCCAGGTATTTCACACCGCCGCGTAAGTTTTGATAAGGGTTCATGGTGTTGAACACGCCCATGCTCTTAGCCGTTGCTGGCATCAGCTGCATCAGACCTTCTGCTCCGGCACCGCTGCGAGCTCCAGGATTGAAACCAGATTCTTGTTTGATTACGCTAAGTACTAGAGATTCAGGAAGCTCTACATTATATTCTTGGCTTAGCTCAGCTACAGTATTAGAAAGATAGTCACCAAAATTTTCAGGAAGCTTCGATAGGCTGGCTTGTTTTTCAGCGTGCAGTTGAGTGGCATCGATTTTGGTAGCGAGTATTTGCGAAAAACCAGAATCGAACTCTTCTTCATTAACTAATGCAGCTGGTTTAGGGCCGCCTTCAGTAAGTACACGATTTACCCTAAGCTCTACATTGTTAATGTAGTGCTCAATTTCAGCTATTCTTGATTGGATGAAGGATAGCGGGGGCATTCACTGCTATTTAGCCCGCTTTTACTATATGTGAATACTCGGCTAAGTGACCTAGGTTTAATGGAGGATAGCTCTAGAACTCGCTGCCTGAAAGGATTCTAGCCACTATAGCCAAGCTCTGCTATAGTTAGGATCATGCTTCCATTCGGAATAGGATTACCTGAGTTAATTATTATCCTCGTCTTGGCGCTAGTTATTTTCGGCCCTAAGCGTTTGCCTGACTTGGGCAAGAACTTAGGTAAAGCCATTAGTGGTTTTAAGAAAGGCATGCAAGATGCTGCTGAAGAGTTTAAGACTGAGATAGATGACAGCAAAAAGTCATAAGGACAAGGCTTTCTGATGTGCTGCCATTTCTAAATTAGTTTCAGCCACAGCTTGAGTAAAAATCTCCAATGACTGAGCATGTTTAGGCTTAGCTTTCAAAGCGCGGATAATCAACTCATCACTTAGATGAGGATTTTTAGGCAAGAGACTGCCGTGGAGGTAGCTACAGAAAAGATTACGGTAATTGGCACCCTCGAAACCATCTTCAGCATTGTTGCCGTGACCATGGATCACGCGCGCCAAGGGCTTGATTTGGCTGCTAGTAAACTTAGTGCGCCCAGAATGATTTTCAAAACCTACTAGAGTATTTAACGAGCCCTTAAAACTATTCTCATCAGACAGCTCTACAAGCAGCTCAGCAACTACGTTCCCAATCAATCTATCTAACTTCTTAATACCTTCAGCGTTAGCATGCTCAGGTGCGGCTTCAGTGACCACATCGATAATTCCTAGCCCTGAAGTCTTCTCGCCAGCTGAGTTTTGGTAATAATGTCCGAGCAGCTGATAGCCGCCACAGATGGCGAGCATCGCAGTGCCTGCTTCAATACAGTCAGATAGCTCATTACGGCGTGCGAGCATATCGACAGCAACTAATTCTTGCTGTTTGTCTTGCCCACCACCGATGAACAGCATATCGAAATCACTAAAAAATTTCTCAGGCTCAGCGATATTGATGTCTTCCACCTCAAGTGTCAGACCATGCGCTGCAGCACGTCTCACTAGGCTAATCACATTGCCACGATCGCCGTAGATATTGAGATGCGCTGCATAAATATGCGCGAGCCTAAGTTTGTTCATCTTCTAGGAATAGTACCCTCTTGATAGACGGACTCTTCACTAGTTCTGATGACGGGTAAAGCTCGTTAAGATCTTGCCCTTGTGCTTGCAGGTGCTTGAGTGCGCTTACTATCGATTCTCTCACTTCTGGAGTTCCCTCCAGAGTAGCTAGAACCTTACGGTAATCACTCTCTAGTTCTGCAAAACTTACATTACTAGTATCCGAGTCCACCTCTTCATTATAGGACTCTTCACCAGTTTTTTTACGTCGTTTTTTTATAAGCTCAGTTGTAAAACTAAGCGCCAAAAGTTTGGTCGCCTCACTTACCCTCATTAAATGCTCCCCCATATACATTAGGTAATCGGCACTATCTAGGTCTAACTTGAATAAACTTTTATAAATATAGGTATTTTTACCTATTAACTGCGCTTTTTAGCAGGCGGCTCAGCTGAGAGTAACTTAACCTCAAAACTCAAATCCTTACCAGCGAGCAAATGGTTAGAATCCAAAACAACTTCTTTATCTGTAACCTCTACTACCCTAACCAACAGAGCACCATCAGGTCCTTGTAGCATTAGATTAGTACCCTCGCTTATTGGCATATCTGCTGGCACTTGTGCTCTAGCCACTTTAAAAAGTTTATTTATATTAACCGCACCATAAGCGTATTCAGCAGGAATATTAATAGTAGTTTTTTCACCGACTTTAAGACCAGTTACTCCATCCTCGAAACCTTTAAGTACAGTGCCATCACCAATCACGAAGGATAAAGGTGCTTGACCGAGATTCGTATCAAAAATTATGCCGTTGTCAACTTTACCGACATATTCAATTCTAACCATGCTGCCGACTTTAGCGACTTGGGCTTTGCGGGCGAGAACAGGAAGGCTGCTGATAAGTATAAGAGCGAGTAGAACTTTCTTCATATAAGTAATTATACTACTCAATGGTTTAGCTTACTGACCATAGTAATGAAAAACAATATCAGCATCTTTGGCATTAAGACCAGTGCTGCTAGCTTTTTCAAAAACTATTTGCGTGCCATTAAAACTATCTACTTGTAGATTAGTACCAGGAATAGGCACATTAGTGTTGCCGCTATTAACAGTTACTACAGTAGCACCATTAATAATTTGAATTTGAGTTGCGGTTTGACGTTTAACTATAATGTCCGGGCTGTAATTAGCTATTTTGGCGAAATAAGCAGAACCACTAATAGCAGCTACGTTAAAAGCAGCAGTAGTGTTAGTAGTGTTCAAGGTCTTACCATTCACTTCCAGTAATTTACTAGCAGCTGGACTTAGATCAGCGGTAGTTAAGACGTTAGCAGTCACACCTGGTACGCCAAGCTGCACTTGTAGATTTTTATTATTATCAGTTTTAAGAATAACGTCATTAGCTGCAGTGCCGCCAGTGATTCTCGCGCTAGCTAGAGCTACGCCACCATTTTTAATTAAACCGACGTTACCAACTAAGATTTCAAAAGCATCAAGAATCGGAGTGAAGGCATTGATATTTTCATAACTTAAATGCGCACCGAAACCGTCAAGTTGTTGACCAAGAATATTAGGACTATATGAATCTAGATCTGTACTAAGTAGTATTTTCAGTAAGTTACCACCATTATCCATTTGGAATAAAACGCCATTCTCATTCACTATTGATTTGCGGGTGATAGATGCAGCAGTTTGATCGATTAACATCAGACCACCACCAAAAGAACCGTTGGCTGAGGTATTGCGTTTACCATTTGAAATGGCAACACCTTGATTAGCCGTAGAAAAATCTACTTGAATACCATTAGTACTAGAGCCGCCAGTATTGAAGAGCTGCTGATTATTCTGAATTATGGCTTTGGCTGCTAGTGTTGAGAAAAATACTAGGGCTAGAACGCTGATTATGACTGATTTTGTTGTTTTCACTTATTTATCTCCCCCGAGATGGTTTTTTAGAATGCTTTGTAATCTATGTTGATAGTTCTAGCAGTATAGGAAGCACTTCCTCCTATTACAGCTGGTTGGTTCTTGACATTAATCTTATTGGCACTAAAGAATACAGAGTAGTATTCACCAGGAAGATTCAGCGCAGTACCATTTGTAGTAGGTAGTGCTGGTCCAGTTCCACCAAAGTTAGTAGTGGTGCCAGCATACTCGTAAGAAACAGGAACTAAGGTTGCGCCTGTAAAATTAAATCTTAGAGTTATAGGAGTACCACCAGAACTACTTTGAAGAGTAATTACTGTTGCTGGTGAACTACTGCTACCGCCACCAGGATTAGTCGCATCTAGAGTCGCGGTCTTGATGAGAGAAGAAGCTGGAAGGCTAATATTCTCTTCTGTAACTACTGGCATACCAGTAGAAAGTAGAGCCCAAGCACTATTCACATTAGGAAGAGTAGAATTAGCTGGCACGTCTTGCAGAGCAAGGAAAGTGCTGCCACCAAAAATTATGGTATCGCCCTTAGCGTAAGCAGAGGTACTATTGAAATTACCCTTAGGACTTACAGTCGTTGTGTTATTGACAATTGTTGTCAAGGTAGGAGTTGCTGGTCCGGCTACTAATAGAGTCCAGTTCGCAGCTACATCTGCAGTGCCAATATTTGCTCTAGTTGGAGCGGTAGAACCTGCTGGAATAGATTTGTTAGCGATAAACGAACTGCTATCACTAGAGACTATGTCTCCAGTGGAGTAGCTTGCTGTTGAACTAAAATTGCCTCTAGCTACTATACTTGCTGCGTCACCACCACTAGTGCCGTTGTCAGTATTTGCAATTTTTACTTTCTTTTCAAAAGTATTTACTGGAGTGCTAGCGGTAGGTAAAGTCAGAACAAAATTATTACTACCGTCAGTTATTTGAACTGATGAAGTAATGTCACGATGACTGCTTTGCGGCAGTATCACTAGTCTTTGCAAAATATATTTAGCGATGCCATCAAGTTGAGTTTTAGTAAAACCACTTGGAAGAGCCGCAGGGAATTCATTAGAATCTGTTTCGCTAGTTACTAGCGCATTATCAGCTGGGCTGAAAGTGCCTTCGTAAGGTCCAGCGTAAGTAGTACCGCTATCAGTAAGAATGTAGAAGCGATATTTAGTATTAGGATCGGTCAGACCAACTAATGGCAGTCTAAATCTAGCTGTGCCATTCCGCAAATGATATCTGTGGCTAGTAGTAGCTACCCACTCTTCGGTGTTACCAACTACCTTAAAGGTAGCGATAGAGAAAGTTGGTTTATTAAGATCAGAACTAAAATTAGCTATCTTTTTGATGCCACGAACGCGACCTAAGATGATAGGGTCTACTTTGGCTTTAGATTTAGCTGCTTCAAGGTCTTTAGCGCGCACTTCGAAAATGAGACCTTGATCAGTACCTATATTAGTAAGGCGAGCTAATGGCGGAGTTGCTGAATCAAGCTCACTGAAGCCTCCTTCAGTTGCAGCAGTAGCAACATTAGAGAGGGTTAAGGCCAAAGCTAGTAAAATATTAATTTTCTTGTTCATAAAGGTATTTCGTTCTTCAGGCGAGTGATAATTGTAACACTAATTAGACGAGTGGAACAGGAAGTTCCAGTAAGATAATCTGAATTTAATAAAGATAAGGCGAGCAAGCACTCGAATTATAACTAAATTATAATTTTATTAGCACTAGTTCATTTTTCTGGCTAGATACAGCCTTGAGAGTTTCTTTAGCTATTAATGCTTCAACAGCAGCTATACCCATGTCATGAGCTAGTACTCTATCGCGTGCACTTGGGCTGCCTCCACGTTGCACGTGCCCGAGCACGCAAACCCTGAAATTATAATGTGGCTCGCCGCGCTGTTTTTGGTAAGCGTTAATTTGCTCGGCAAGTTTAAAAGCTCCGCCAGACTCATCACCTTCAGCTACTACTATGATGTCGTGTCCGCGTGATCGGAGTGTAGCAACTAGAGCTTGAAAATCATTTGAGGTCTCTGGAGTGAAGATTAACTGCGCGCCGCTAGCGATGCCTACCGCGCGTGCGATATCACCAGAGTGCCTGCCCATAACTTCAACGATAAATTTAATATTATGCGAATCACCAGTATCGCGAAGTTTATCGATAGCACTTACAGCAGTATTCACTGCAGTGTCGTAACCGATAGTAAAGTCAGTACCGTCGACATCATTATCTATGGTGCCCGGGGTGCCGATCACTAGACCCTCTGCCCATTGACCGCGCTTAGAACCGTTGGCTTCTGTGCCAGTGCCTGAGAAGGCTTTAAGCCCTGCGTAACTACCATCACCACCGCAGCAGATTAGACCATCGATTTGATGTTTGCGTAAATTGTCAGCTGCTTTGCTGCGTCCAGCCTCAGTAAGAAAATCTTTTGAACGTGATGTCTTAAGTATGGTGCCGCCACGCTGAACTATATTACTTACGGATTCATAATTAAGAGCATGGATTTTGCCTTCAATAAGTCCTTGATAACCTTCGTCAATACCGTAGGGCTCTATACCGCGGGCGAGAGCGTGTCTTACTACAGCCCTGATATGGGCATTCATTCCTGGCGCGTCGCCGCCTGATGTCATAATTCCAATTCGCATCTGAAATGGTACCTTTGTCTGTCTGCGTTGTTAGCATAAACGTGACCTGTGTCACGTTTATGCGCTTTCCACCACGAGTGCACAATAGTCGGGATACACTACGCCTTGGGCTCATGCGCCTAGCATCCAGAGCAAAGTACCATTTCTGGATCTACTTTAATCTGTCTGCAAGGCACGTGACTACTATTCTACAATAGTTAGGCATGCAACTTATCTGCGCCGCCTGGAATGAAGAACTAAAAAGCGTTAGCAGCGACGCTTTGGTCGCGCCGCTCGGTATTGGTTACCTTGAAGCGGCTTTAGAGTTAACTAGAATTTTAAATGAGCGCAATGATATTGATGAGATTATTTTTCTTGGTACTTGCGGTTCTTATAACTCTGAGTTGAAGATTGGTGACGTTGTTGCGGTTAGCTCTGTGCAGCTTTTAGAGCGCGGAGAAGTATTGGGGCTGGCATATAAAGTGCGTGAAGGAATTAGTTTTGAGTCGGGGTTGGAAGGCGTGCCCTGTTTATGTTCGCTAGAGATTACTAACTCATCAGAGTTATCTATGCAAATCCTAAAGCACTATGGTTTCGAGTCTGCTGTCGAGAATATGGAACTTTATGGTGTGGCTAGGGTAGCTAGTGAGCGCGGCATTAAATGGTCAGCTCGCCTCGGTGTAACTAACCACACTAATATAGAAGCGCATCAGGATTGGCTATCTAATCATCAAGACTTATCAAAGAAGCTAGGTGAGTGGACTTTGGGAAATCAGCTTAATTAGTAAATATATATTATCTTAAGAATTCTCAGGTTAACTCACCTAGGTGTAGGGGAATAATATCTTCAATTATGATGCTACAAACTACTCTGGATGAGGTTCTCAGCCGGATCGAAGACGTTCCTAGCGTATCTTATATCGCTATAGAAATGCTCAATTTGATTGATGAACCATATACAACACGCGCTGATATCGCTGATTTAATAGCTTTAGATGAAGCCTTATGTGCAAAAACATTTCGCTTCGCTAATTCTTTAGTCTTCGGTTATAAACGCAGAATAAATAAACTTGAAGACGCTGTTTCGGTTTTGGGTTTTGATCAGATTAAACAGCTTGGCTTTCTTGTTGCTAGCCAAAGATTGTTTATGGATTTAGAGTCTTGGCATGAAAGTGTTTATATTGCTTACACTGCTAGTAGGTTTGCTCGTGAATTAAGAATGAGTAAGGAAGAAGCGGACAATATTTATATGGCTGGTTTGATGATGTCATATGGCAAGCTAGTGTTTAAGTATTTTTATAAGACTATTCATGATGAAATTACTCGTGATAAAGATTTATATGAGTGTTTGGAAATAGAAAAGAAAGCGTTTCAGGTTAATCATCTTGAACTTAGTGTAGATGCCTTATGGCGTCAAGGTTTCCCACAAGAAATTTTGCAGATTATATACGGGCAGATGCATTATGATAACCAAGAATTATTTACTCAAAAAAACGCGTTAATAGAATTAGCAAGATTAACACGTGAGTATGAATATTTTTCGGCTGATGAGATAGATGCTGAGCTGGAAAAAGAGAAAATTCAAAATCTAATTGATGGTTCTTCGCTTCAAGGTTTAAAACTTACAGGTAAAACCATTAGGGATATTCACCTAAAAGTACATGAACTTATGAATATTTAGTGATTAACTTTATTATCTGGGTATATTCTAGATACAAGGGGACAGAGCGGGGGATGAGCTTTTTTAAAACTAAGCTAGCAGTGCTATTGCTAATTATATTTTGGCTTACCGCTGTTGGTTATGGTTATACAGCCATTATTCACTATGGTTTGAAACCTAGTTCTCATCAGCTTCAGCTTCAAACTTGGCCTAGTGAGTCTAAGCTTAGATTAGATCCTAAGTTAAATACTATGTTAGTGTTCGTGCATCCTAAATGTCCTTGTAGTAGAGCGACATTAGCTGAGCTTGATAGATTATTACTAAGTTCTAACAATCGTCTTAAAGTTATAACTGTGTTTATTAAACCAGAGCCTAAGGATGATAAGTGGTTACAAACAGATCTTTGGCAAAAAGCAGGAGCTTTAGCTGGCGTAGAGCGTCATATTGATTTAGCTAATCGTGAAGCTAAACTGTTTCAGGCTACTAGCTCAGGTGAGGTCTATCTCTTCAATACTAATGGGCAACTACTTTACCACGGTGGTATCACGGCTGGGCGCGGGCATGAGGGAGATAATGTTGGCAGAACAGTTATTAGTCAGTATTTGCGCACGGGAACTATAAAGGAGCATCAAGGTTACGCCTATGGTTGTAGCTTGTAAAGAATCATGAATGACTATGTAAGTAAATTAGGGCAGAGCATAGAGCAGAGAAGCCAGGAAATATTTGCTGAGCATAAACAGCATATCTACGATAAAACTGATATTGCTTTTGCCATTTTGCTTGCCTTGGAATGGGCAGCTAGTGTCTTTTGTGCTTTGTTTATTTCACCTAAGACTTGGATAGGAACCACTAGCTTAGTGCATTTGCACGTTTATGCTGCGGTTTTTCTTGGCGGTTTGATTTTTATAGTACCAGCGATTCTGATTTATTTTCAGCGTGGTACGGCTATGTCACGCTATTCAATAGCAATTGCGCAAATGTTATTCTCAGCTTTGTTAATTCACCTAACAGGTGGCAGAATAGAAACGCATTTTCATATTTTTGGTTCTCTAGCTTTCTTAGCTTTTTATAGAGATAAACCGACTCTATATATTGCTACTCTCGTGACCGCTTTAGATCACTTTGTTAGAGGTGTTTACTATCCGCAATCAGTTTTTGGTGTTGCTTCAATTAGTGAGTGGCGTTGGGTAGAGCATGCTGGCTGGGTGATTTTTGAGGTAGCGTTTTTGCATTATTCAATTACTAAGCAGCAGGACGAGATGCACTTCGTTGCTAAGCGACAAGCCGAGACTGAACAGCTTAATAAAGTAATGGAGCAAGGAGTTATTGCTCTATCTGAAGAACTTAAAGAACAGATAGCTAATATTAGTACCGCAGTTAGTGCCATGGTCTCAAGTACTAAAGATATTTTGGGCAATACTCATGATACGACTCTAGCGACACTTAAAGACGCTGAGAGAACTAAAGGTTTAGTAGATAAAATTAGTTATTGGAGTAAAGACGTTAGTAAAGTTATAGATGTTGTTTCTAATATTGCTAATCAAACGAACATATTAGCCTTGAATGCTGCTATTGAAGCGAATAAAGCTGGAGCGGCTGGTAGTGGTTTTGCTATTGTTGCTAAAGAAGTTAAGGAGCTTGCTACCAGAACTAGTGATTCTGCTGCTGTAATCGAGGAGAAGATAGTCTCGATGCGTGATGAGTTGAAGTCTACATCAGAAGTAATAGTAAAAACATCTGAGTCGATAAATAATATTTCAGGTCTTATAGATGATTCAGTAAATATGCAAAATGGTTCCAATGTCCAGATTACTACTGCTATAGGTCAGGTGAATACTAAGCTTAATGATTTATTGCAGAATATTAGAACTATGAAAGCTTCGATGTTAGTAACTAAGTAAGCGCATGAAGCACTTCACTAATAGCTTGTTTGGCTTTATCACGTACATATGGCTTAATGATAAAAGCTTGAGCACCCTCTGAAATGCACTCAGCAATTCGTTTGTCTTGACCTTGAGTAGAACACATGATGATCTGAGCATCAGGATCTTCAAACATAATGTGATTAAGAGCATCTCTGCCAGAGAGTACCGGCATATGAATATCCATAATTACTAAATCTGGCTTGAGCTTAAAATACATTTCGACGCCCTCTTGACCGTTCTCTGCTTCACCCACGATATTGAGTTGCATTTCGTTAAGAAGTTCCTTAATCTGGTCGCGCATAAGCTGCGAATCATCGATGATAAGTACGTTATTCATTAGTAAATTTATACCCATTTTCACCTTAAGATAACGTGATTTTAGGCTTTATTATGGGTATATTGTCTGTATGCAGGAGAGTGGGGGCGCTCTGAAACAGTTCTTAGAAGAGTCTTTCGACCACGTAGATAAATTTGAAGAACAGTTACTAGCTTTAGAGTCAGGAAATTTAAATCCAGAGCAAGCTTATGCTGAGATGTTCAGGTCTTTGCATTCGATTAAGGGTGCGGTGGGTTTGTTTAAGTTTATGCAACTTGAGCAAATTAGCCATGAAGCAGAAGATATATTAAATCTAATCCAAAATAAAGAACTAGAAATTACTACCGGAATAATTTCTGATCTGTTTAAAACAGCTGACTATATTAAGGCTCATTTAAGTCATATTCAAAGCAACGGATCAGAGAATCCTTTGTTGATGTCTAATCTTAAGGGTTTAAAATCTAAGCTTCTTGAATATAAGTCCTCAGCCAAGCTTAGTGAGACTCCAGTCAAGCTAAGTAAAGCTAGGAAAATGAGCCCTGCTCAAATTAAAGCGCTGCAAGCCTTAGGAGAGGCTGGTAAAGCGTATCTTGAGCCAGCTGATATTGGAACAGTGGCAGTTAATCCGTCCGCTGAGATGATTAAAATTGGTCCTGGGATTTTTACTAATCTAGAGGATATTAGTAAAGAGTTGGTGTTTTTGCGTAACCGTTTATTTAAAGATGCTAAGCAAGAAGCTCATATAACTGAGGATCTTCTTGATCTTGATAGATCTGTTAACGCGCTTAAAGCTTTAGTGTTTGAAATTAGCTTAGAACCTTTTTCAACTATTACTCAGCAGTTACAGCGTGCGGTGCGTGACTTAGCACAAAGACTCAATAAGAAGATAAGTATAACTATTTCTGGCGAAGAAACTAAAATGGATAAGCGTATCCTCAAGAAACTTTATGACCCGATGCTACATATGATACGTAATGCTGTTGACCATGGTCTGGAAACGGCTTTGGAAAGGGCTTCTAGCAGTAAATCTGAGGAAGGTAGAATTGCAGTAAAAGTCAAGCAGCAAGGCGATTTTGTGTTTATTACTCTAAGTGATGATGGTAGAGGTATGGATTTAAACAAAATTAAAGCTAAAGCCCTAGCTTTAAATATAGTTAGTGAAGAGAGCCTGGCTGTAATGACTAAAAAAGAAGTTCTTGATTTAATTTTTGCTCCAGGTTTTTCAACTAAAGAGGAGATTAATTCAATATCTGGTCGCGGCGTGGGTATGGATGTAGTTAGGTCTAATATCCTTAAGGTTAATGGCAGCATTAGTATTAGTAGCCGCATGAATAAAGGTACTTTAATTAAGATGAAGATACCAAGTTCGGTGTCGTTTACTAAGATTCTTAAAGTCAAAGTTGCTGATAATCAGTTGGCGATTCCACAGGCTAGTATTCTTGGCTTTGCAAGTTTAGATCTTCTCGATAAAAGTCAGAAAGCTGTTCCTTATAAGGGTTTTGATATACCTTTAATATACGCTGATGATTTCTTTTCTTGTTTGGATTATGGTTCGGGGCAGTCATATAGTGTAGTTAATGATAGGAAATTTAGAAATTATTTGATTATTAGTGCTGATGCCTATGTTTATGCTTTAGTAGTTGATGATATTTTAGATGACGAAGAAGTTGTGATTAGATCTTTAGATTACGAATTGCCTTATTATTCAGGTTCAGCTATTCTTGATGATGGTAAGGCAGCATTAGTTATGGAGATGAGCTCTATTGCTCAGTATTATAATCTAGTGCGTGATTCTGAGCTGAATAAGGCTTTGGATTTAGCTAATGCTGAATTCTCTAAGAAGCTTGATATTCCAGTGCCGGTAGTTGTTACTAAGTCTAAGATGGAAAAACTGGCTTTAAGTTTTGAGATCGGAGAGCAGCTCTATGCCATTAGCCTTGATGATATTGATGAACTTATACCTTATGAAACTAGTGATTCTAAGTATCCTTTAACTAGGATTCCGGGTGCGCAAGATGGCATCAGAGGTATAGTCAATATTCGCGGCAATATGCTTAGTAGCAAATCCTTATTTAAGGCTCTAGGAGCTGAAAAGCTTAATAGTGTCTTCAGTGCTGTGCTTAATATTGCTGGCACCAAACTTAGCTGCCCGTTACCAAATCTTGGTGATCTAATTGACCTTAATCAAGCAGAGCTTAGTAGTGATAGATCTATCTTAAGTCCAGAGCAAGATCTATTGGTTGGTCAGATTTTAGAATTAAGTTCCAAGAGGAAGCTCTTCTTGCTCAATTGCCAAGCTTGCATCAACTAGCTTATTATACTCACCAATAGTAATTAATGTGCCTGCAGTTAGTAGTGAGATTTTGAGGTATTGCAATAGTTTTGAGATGTAAGCCATGGTTGATAGCTTGCTAGTAGCTTCTATAAAGCTATCTATATCAAATACATTAGCTTCTCTATCACTACTTAGAATAAAATCGTAAAACCTATATAATTCTTTACGTTCTCTATACCCCGTAGCGCATATCTCGTCAATAACTTCAAAATCATTACCATATTTACGACGAGTATCAATAAAGCTCATACTTGATTCAGCAATTAGATCGATACCGCCGATTTGACAAATTCTTTTAAGTGTTGCCATTGTAGTTTGAATTTTTTTGCTGAGACGGGGATCATTAGAGAGTTCTAGAATATCAATTAGATTTCTAACGAAAATCACACAAGGTTTATTTACTTGCACTTCTTTACTAAGTTCTGAAACTAAATCTGGTGACAAAATCAATTTGCGAAAGTCAATATATATAAAATGTCTTTTGGTGCTTGCAACTAAAGCCCTAATAAGAAATAACTTAGTTTCAACACTGTCACCCGCGATTAGTTTAATGTTTTTACTGGGTTTAAATAGACCTGCTTCAGTAATAGTTTGTTTACGGATATTTTCGTAGTTACGTTTTAAGCATAAAGGCACTATAATTTCTTGACTATATTTGCTAACGGTGAAAATATCTGTGCGGAATTGGTAGCATTCATTCGGTATAGGTTCATTGATTATGGCTTTTTCTTCATTGCTTAGTTTGAATTTCTGGGCCAAAGCTTCTTTGAATTTGGTGGCGTGTATTTCCTTGCTGTTAATTAGGTTGTAAAGCTGTTGGCGGCTGTAAATTGGTTCATTTGAACGAAGGTTTTGTTCTAACCATTCTTGCATGGTTTCACCAAGTCCATCATGGTTAAGTAGTTGCATTAAGCTATGCCATATTTCATAGTTATTTTTTGTAATAAAAGTATTTAACTCTGGCAGCATCAATTTTAGAGCCATAGCATCATTGGCACTAGCCAAGCCTTGCTCAGTTTTCTCTAATAAACTATTGAGAATAGAGCTATAGATTAAATTTTTTTCTTCATAGAGTTTTTCTTCGATACGTTTTATTAAGTGATTTTTAATTCTATAGTTTTGTTCTGTATCTAACATTAGGTCGATATAGAAGTTAAGACTGTCTTTATCGAAGTCATAGTCTGTGTATTTATTAATTAGTAACTCTTTAATCCCTTCATATTCTTTTTGATTTGCACATGATTGTAACTCTGTTAGGATAACGCATTTAGCTTGTTCGGGATCTAAGTGGTTGATGGCTTCTAGGGCTGGTTCATAAGCTAGCATTGTAGCTTTATATTGCCCCCAGGTCTCCCTAGTCTCTTGCAAGAATTGATGTAAGGTACTAATACCATCATTATGTTTAATAGCGCCTAAACTTAGGACTACATCGCTAGTTATAGAACCTAGTTTAGATTGTGGTTTTTGTATGTAGTTGCGTAATCTCAAGAAAGCTTTTTCTCTAGTTTCAAAATCAGCCAACATCATCCATTGAATCCATGATTTAGTTGAACTATGGTTATATTTGTAAAAAACTTCTTTGAGTAATTCTTTGTTACTGGTGTTCTCAGTTAAGCCAAGTAAATGTCCGAAACGACGTGTAAACTCTGCTTCAAATTTATCAAGCAAATTAGGATATTGATAGTAAGCAAACAGTGAAAGCCCCGCAACTATTGCTGAACCAATAACAGCATTAGTAGGGTTAACACTGAGCTCGAAAACCCCGCCTGTCATGGATTGTCCCCCCAAAAAGCCCAAAAAAAGAGCTCTTATACCTAATATGCCCATTTAAGTGGG
>CAZQXM010000010.1:6697-25179 GCA_964597205.1 uncultured Gammaproteobacteria bacterium | reverse complement strand
CCATACGAGCAGCTTAAAGAACTAACTCGCGGCAAAAAAATCACTATGCAAGATTTGCAGAATTTCATAAGCAAGCTTGATATTAAAGCTGATATTAAAGCCAAGCTCAGTAAGATGAGTCCAGCTGACTATACTGGGATTGCTTCACAGCTAGCTAGTTTGTAGGTTCAGAACTGGTTGGAATACTGATTGTTGCAGCTGATTCTTCCACCACAGGCTCAACAACAGCTGTCTCTACAGGCTTAAATCTCTCTCTAAGAATATAAATATACTGCGGCAAAACATAACCTAGTTTAGTATGCCTAGCTCTAGTTTTCATTATTGGTTTATTGATAATTAGATCTTCTACAACCCAATAACTACGCATTTTAAGAACTTCATTATAGGAAAGCTTGAAGTATGATTCAGCCTCAGCTACAGAACCAGCTCGCTGAGCGAGTATAGCCAAAGCTCTATAAGCTAGTGCTAATTCATAGTTATCTTCGGTAGTCGGGAATAACTTAGTTTGTTGATTGGCAATAATAGCCTGAGCACTAGTACGCACTCGCTCATACAGGCTCTCATCCTCGAACTCTAGGAGATACTCAATCTGCCCAGGGAAATAAACAAAACGATTAGAAACTTTATCGATAAACTCTAGCAAGCGATCTTCAAGTAACTTTGCTCCTTCTAGATCACCAGCACCTTTCATACTAAAATAGACAGGAAATAAATCCAGAATTCGCATCTGGGCTTTCTCTTCTTCTGTTAGTCCTTCAATCCTGGCAGCAGCTTTTTCATTGAAAAAATCTAACTGCTTCTGAGCATAAAGTAAATCTGGGTCTTTAGGATATTTATCTAAAGCTAAATCAACGAAAGAAGCTAGTTTAGCGGTCTCACCGTTGGCTATCAGAGCTGCAGTATAAAGAACAGAATTTTTAACGCCAAGCTTTAATTTACCCTTAGACATATCCCAGTCTTTCTCTGTTTCCATGTCCTTGACTAGAGTTTCTAGATCACCAGCGATAAAGAGCTTGAGATTATCCTCGTAGGGTTTTTCGGCTCTTGCCGCCATCTGACAGCACAGTAACAATACTAATGTGATTATTATTTTCATACAAACCTAAAAAGCCTTTCGGCGTTATCAGTTGTAATTTTAGCAATTTTTTCTGTGCTTGTATTAAAAATTTTTGAAAGAGTTTCAGCTACATATTGAACATAACTTGGTTCATTACGCTGCCCGCGTTTAGCTTGCGGCGCCAAGTAAGGGCAGTCTGTCTCCACTAACGTACGCTCAAGTGGTAGCAATGCCGCTGCCTCTCTTAATTGAGGTGAATTCTTAAAGCTTATTATCCCAGACCAAGAAACATAGAAACCTCTCTCTATGCAAGCTTGAGCGAACTGGGCGTCGCCAGTATAACAATGTAAGGTACCACTACGCTCAGAACCCACCGGATAACGATCTTTAATTATTGCTAGAGTATCATCCCAAGCATCACGAGTATGCACTATTAGTGGCAGACCTAAATCTTGAGCTATATCTATTTGCTCATTGAAAATAGCTCGCTGCCGCTCTTGCTCAGTAGCTTCACGCACATGATAGTAATCTAAACCAGTCTCACCAATAGCCCTTAATTTATGTCCTTTACGAGCTAGCTCAGTAACAGCGGCACTGCGCAAAATTTCAGCAGATTTATCAGTCCAAGTTGAGATCTCAGTAGGATGCACGCCAACAGCAGTATATAAATCTACTTTATTCTTGCCATCATAAATCTCAGCTAATTCTAATAAACGTGGGATCTCAGCGGTGCTACAACAAGAGTGCAGCATACGCTTAACACCTAGATCGTAAGCTCGTTGCATCATCTCGTCACGGTCAGTGTCGTATTGTGGGAATTTGATATGAACGTGGGTGTCAATTAGCACTCAGTAGCTATTATAACCGCCATTGCAACGTCATCCTGAGCGAAGCGAAAGGATCCCCATGCATTGCTCAACACAAGGGGGGATTGCTTCGTCGCCTATGGCTCCTCGCAATGAGATTAACGTGCAGAACGCAATCTACCAGTATCAACCCAACGTTGAAGAATTCTAGCTTCTATACCTGTTTTCTCACGTAGTTCTACTAAACCTATATTTTGATTAAGAGCCATTGCATCTCTAGCAAGCCCATATAATCGTGAATCTTCTTGAACACAGCTAGGACAAACTCCATAGCTAGCAACAGAACTAGAAGTCACAGTACCGCAAAGGCCACATTTAAGAAAGTTGAATTTTGATTTATTATCGGCGCTAATAAAAGCCATATATGGACCCTCTACTTACTAATACGGAAAGTTTTTGTTTTTCTTTAACGATTTTTCTCTATCCTTCAATCTTTTAAGAATTTGGTTCTGTTTTTCAGCTATTCTTGCCATCAGATCCTGATTTTTCCTGTAGATTTGCTTAATCCTAGCTATTGAAGCGGGTTCCACTGAGGGTTTTTGCTCACGTATTTTATTCATCTGAGCAATAATTGCTTTACGTTGACTAATCTTAGTGAGTAATTGCTCATATTCTTTCTTAGTCATATCCTCGGCACTAACACGCGGCACCAACTGAGCGTCAAGCTCCTCGAGCATATTAAGACCTTCTTCTATAGATTTAAACTTCGGTATCATAATTAACTAGTCCCCGTAAATGCCGATAACGCTGCTTGCTGACTCTGTAACTGAGCACTAGCCGTATCCAGAGCTGAGAACTGAGCCTTAAGGCGCTTCTCATAGGCAGCTATACTTGCTTGTCTATTTTCAATATCATCAGTATTGTTAGAGATCTGCGTATCTATTGACTCTCCTTTGAGATACAGCAATCCATTAGCCGCTACATCAGGATCAGAATAAGTATCAAGTAGCTCTCTTAATTGAACCAAAATACCAGAACTACCATCACTCACAGGATCTACTACTGAACCGGTTTTACCATAAAGTACTGCATGCACAGAAGCTTCATCAGCAGCTAAAGCTTCTTCAAAAGCATCTTGATCAATTGTATAAGAGGAGAACTTATTATCGCCATCAAGAGTCGTTGTGATACCTAACTCAACACCCGATTTATAACTATTAGTAGCATCACTGAAATAAGTAGTAATTAAGGATTTAATTGATTGAGCAAATGAACGAGAGAAAGAACTCTTCTGAGCTTCAAGCTTTTTGATAATAGCACTAGCATCTTTAAGAACCGCTTCAATATTCTTACGATAACTATCTTTGTCTTGACTAACCGTAATAGTTTCAGCAGCAGTTGTTACCTTACTAAGTGTAAGAGTAACTCCCTCAATAAGACCTTCGACGGTATTACTATTACTAACCAAAGTCGCACCACCATTGATAGTAGAGATAGTAAACTCTGCATTATCACCAAGAGTTTGACCACCTGTGATGTTGAATAAAGTCAGAATATTACTATCAGAAGAACTTACAGTGAGCGAAATAGCACCAGTATCATCATTGGTCAAAACCATTTTACCGTTAAGCGAATCATAACTTGCCGTAATTTTAGTATCGACATTACTATTAATGCGAGTAATAAGATCATTAATACTATCTACAGCTGGATCAAAAGTTATATCCTCGCCATTAATATTAATATTAGTACCATTAATACCAATAGTATCCAGATTAGAAGATGGTTTCATCGCATCTAGATTTTGTAAACTACTAACATTGCCACCACTAATCGGAGCATTATTAAAACCAAGAGCCGATATTAAACTACTAGTATCACCAGCACCACCAAGACTAGTTACACCCGTCAAATCTATATGTCCATTAGCGTTGAGAGTAGCACCAACACCAGCAAAGCTTTGGAAAAAAGTCAAAAGGTCATTAACATCATCTACAGCTGTATCAACAGTAAGAGTCTGAGTAGTGCCATTGATAGTTACGGTACCAGTGCTTACTGCAGCCGAACTTTTAGTTGCTATATTATTCAGAACTGTAGCGCCAGTGATACCAGCCGAGATACTTGCCGTAGATCTGCGCACTGTAGATGTTGCCAATTGATCTATCTCTATATTAAATTTCTGTGGCACCGCTGAGCCATCAGCAGTAACTTCAAGAAATTCTTTATCCGTATCAGTAGTAGCAACTGAACGTGGGAACAAAGTATCAGTACCGTCCAAAAGATTATCAATATTCATTTTGGTACGCAAGTTACCAACATCTGTAGTTATCCCGCTAATAAAAGTTTTTTCTGTTTGTAGAGTAGTTGATTTTTTCTGTAAGGGTTGAATACGCGATTGCGTTTCAATATCTATCAACTGCTGCACTAGCGCCGCCGAATCAAAACCGCTATTAAGACCTAGGAAATTAATGGACAATTAGGTAAATACCCCTATAGAGAAACCAGTATCAGAGGGGATATACCCTATTAAACAGCTTTTTATATCAGCAATTTAAGGTAATCCAGAGGAAAAATGACCCCTTTCGTTTGATCTTTCACTTGGCGTAGAATGCTATGGCAAAAGGGGATAGAAAATGCAAAAAATCAACAATTGGCTAAGGGTCTTAGTAATACTAAGCTTAAGCCTAAACTCAGTGCTGGCCACTAATAGCTACTGTCAGCGCATAATAAATAAAACAGAAATTACTAAAAATCTACAAACGGAAATGCTCTGCAAAAATCTTGTCAGTTTAGAAAAAGAAAATACTAATCTTTCGGCTCAAGAACTCGCTTCTATTAAACGCGTAGTAACTAGTCAAATCTCAATATTAGATAGAGTAAAAAATCTCGAAGATTTCTATCTCAAAATTAAAGGCATAATAGATGGACTAACTAAAGTCGTAGATACTATCGGCAAATTCATCGGGCTGCCAACCAAGGTAGAACCTGAAACTCCTGTTAGCAATCCAGATCCTTATCTCGCTGATTACCACCATATTTCTGGAGCGGTTATGAATCCTGGTAGTGTGGCTTTCACGGCGCGCACTGGTGATGGCATGAGCTTCGATAGGCATGACATCGACGAATTAGAGATGGATGTTTACTATAATAAAAATCTATTTGTAATAGATAAAATAGTTGGTAGTGGTGTGCAAGGCAAAGACTATAGTAGATTAGTTTTACCGGCTGAAACTAGATCCTCGCGTGATCGCATTCAAGTGCCATTAAGTGATGTACTAACTAATCAAACTACTTTCTATATATATTTAGCTCCGCTTAATGGTGATCTTGCTAAAGTCGGAGATCAAACTAAAATAAACATTAGATACTACAAAAGAGTGGACGTTGGTGAATTAGCTCCTATAATCTATGAACTAAAGCCAGCTAACATTGATACTATAAAGATCATCGCTAAATCTCCTGTTTGATATAGCAAAAATGTGACTTACGTCACATTTTTGCGCTTTCGACGTAACGGTCGTCCTGTGATAACCATCTTACTCTTGATATGATTAAGCTCTGATGGTCAAGCATTTAGCAGTCATCATGGACGGTAACCGCCGCTGGGCAAAAGCCCGCGGACTCGCTAGTGTCGAGGGGCATAAGGCTGGATTAAACACGCTCAAAAAACTAGTAAGACTTTGTCCAACTTATGGCATTAAACATCTAACTGCTTATGCTTTCTCAACCGAGAATTGGCGCCGCACTCAACTAGAACGTGATTTTATATTCTCATTATTAGAAGATGCCGCTGTTAAAGATTTAGAGGATTTGGTTAGCAATGGTGTGCGCGTAGATTTCTGGGGTAACTTCGAAAAATTTCAAGGCACTAAATTAATGGCAACTATAGAAGCCCTCACTGAGCAGACCCGCAGCAATGATGTGGTGCATTTGCATATAGCTCTTAGCTATGGCTCATATCAAGAATTTTATGACGCTTATACTAAGATGCGCACCATAACTGAGCCAGTGAATTTTAGCGACCTACTGTATTCGCGCGGAGTCCCTGACCCAGAATTACTGATTAGAACTGGTGGTGAGATGCGTTTAAGCAACTATCTTCTCTATCAATGCTCTAACTCCTATATGAAATTCTTAGATGATTTTTGGCCGGATTTCGGAGAAGAGCAGCTGGTATCAGCTCTGCGAGATTATGAGTTGTCTCGTCATCCTGAGCGCAGCGAAGGATCCCTGGTTAGCGAGGCACTACGATAATGATCCAAATGCGCCCCACTATCAACGCAAAATTTCGCCGCGATGCTTGGCTAGAAATTAATCTTGCTGCTCTTGAACGTAATTTAGAGCGCATTCACGCAACAGCTCAACGCCCATTAATACCAGTACTCAAGGCAGATGCCTACGGACATGGAGCAGCAGTACTAGTCAAAACTCTCGATGCTTTTCCTTGCGTGCATGCTTATGCAGTCGCTAGTGCTGATGAAGCTTTAAACCTGCGCGAGCACACTAATAAACCGATAATGCTACTAGGCATCAGCCCTCAATGGGCATACCAAGCATTAATAGATGCTGATATAGAAATTACTATCGTAGATCTTGACGAAGCGATTAAACTTAGCGAAATTACTGGGACTAAAAAAGCAAAAGTTCATCTTAAGCTAGATACCGGCATGCATCGTATCGGTTTTAATGTTGTTGACAGTGATAAAGAATGGCGCCAAGCACTTAGTAAAATTGAGTCGTTAAATAATATTGTTATCCGCTCAGTGTTTTCACATTTCGCTGGACCTTCCACGTTTAATGCCAAACAACTAGACTGCTTTCTTAAAGCCACTGAGGGACTAGCTTATGCGCGACATATTGCTAGTAGTGGCTCAGTCTCTGATCTGCCAGAATCGCGTTTAGATTTTGTGCGTTGTGGAATTGAATTATACGGGCATAGCAACAACGTGACTGACGTCACGTTGTTGCGCTTGCAACATGAGTGCAAAGACTCAGCGACCACGACTTACGAACCACTACTCTCTCTCTACGCCCGCATTAGTTTTATTAAAAAAATCTCTAAAGACGACACTGTAAGTTATCAAGGTACTTGGACTGCCCCACGCGACACTTATATCGCAACTCTACCACTAGGTTATGCTGATGGCGTGCCGCGTGCACTATCTAATAAAATGCAAGCTTATGTCCAAGGTACTTACGTGCCACAAACCGGTATGGTAACTATGGATCAGCTGATGTTAGATCTAGGCTCGGAAACTAAAGCCAAGGTTGGAGATCTCGTTGAACTTATAGGTCCACATATTCCTGTTGGTACTTGGGCTAGCAATTCAGGAACCATAAGCTACGAAATACTTACTGGACTTAATTTAAGGTTGCCGAAGGTTTATACGCGGAATTAGTATGAAGATTATTTACAGCAAGTCTGAATTTGAGATTTTGCACTTGTCCACGGCAGCGCAGAATAGCAAAAACGTGACCGACGTCACGGACTTGCGAACTCAACCACGAGTGCACAATCTTGGCTTTGTACCTACTATGGGAGCTTTACACCAAGGTCATATAAGTTTGGTTGAGAGAGCACGCCGTGACTGCAATCAAGTTTGCGTTAGTATTTTCGTTAATCCTCTACAATTCGGTCCCAATGAAGATTTCAGCAAATACCCCCGTACTATAGATGCTGATCTAGAGCTGCTAGAACAAGCAGGCGCGAATATTGTTTATTTACCTGAAATTGCAGATATCTACCCGGAACTTAGCAACCATCATCCTAACCAACAATCAACACGTCATCCTGAGCGCAGCGAAGGATCCCCAAACTCAGCGCAAAGCTTAGGGATTGCTTCACCAGCTACGCTGGCTCGCAACGACATTAACACTTCAACAAAGCTAAACAAAATTTACGCTGATCCAGAACTCGCCAATCGCCTCTGCGGTCTCAATCGCCCCGGACATTTCGATGGCGTCTGTACTGTTGTTAAACGTCTTTTCGATATAGTGCAGCCTCAGCGCGCTTATTTCGGTGAGAAAGATTACCAGCAACTAATGATTATTCGTGAGATGGTAGAGCGTCTAGAACTAGCTGTAGAAATTATTGCTTGCCCAATTATGCGCGAGCCTGATGGACTAGCTATGAGCTCACGTAATCGCTATCTCAACGCCGAAGAGCGTAAGCTGGCGCTGATGCTTTACGCTGAACTTCTGTCATTGCGAGCAAGTCATTGCAAGGAGCGTAGTGACGAAGCAATCCTAAAACTAGAATCTTCAGGCTTCAAAGTCGATTACCTAGAAAACCACTGGAATAGAATTTTTATCGCCGCTAAACTGGGTAATACTAGGTTAATTGATAATATTGCGCTCTAGCTGCTAGAATCTACAAACCAGTGGGGGTACAGATAAGAAATATTGCAAACTCATGCTTAGCAGCACTGCTGCTTGCTAACTCTGCTTGCAAGCAAAAAGAAGAGCAGCCGGAAGAACCCAGTCCTACAGACATTGATCAAACAATAGCTACAACTCGCTCTATAGCTCGCCGTCCAAAAGACGTCGATCTTCTCAAGAATGATTGGAAGCGTGGAGAAATAACTACTGAGGAATTCCGAGCACTACTAAAAAAAACAAAATTTACTTATATCCTAAATGATATAGCAGCACTCAGAGCAGAAAAAAGAGCAGAAGCCGCTGCAAGCTTAGCAAACGAAAATCCTAATTAACTATCTTCTCTAAGAACTTCGTAACTAATCTTCATCACCCCAGCATTAATACCACCGAGCTCACGCGCAGCAGCTTCTGAGACATCAAGATCACGACCTTCAACAAAAGGTCCGCGGTCGTTAACCCGCACTACTAATTGACGATTATTGTCGAGATTAGTAATTAGTAAATAAGTATTGAGAGGCAGAGTTTTGTGGGCTGCTGATAAAGTTTCTTTATTGAAGATTTCACTGTTCGCTGTGGTTCTACCGTGGAACTGGGAACCATACCAAGAAGCACGTGACTGGAACACATCACCTGTGCGCTTAAGCTTCAGATTCTCGAGCTTCTCTTCGATGATATCCTCGATTTTCTCTTTGGCCTCGTCGCCTTTCGCGTAGGCCCGTAACTCTAAAGAACTAAGTCCCTGGGTACTTAAAAGATAGACTAATAGAAAACCCCAAACCGTGCCCAGACTTAAAGCCTTAGCGGCGAGTAATCTGAAGATCTCAAGGACCTCTTTACGATATTTACCGTATAAAAAAAACAACACTAATCCGTACTCCAAGAGTCCCGAACTACTAAAAGTAGCACAGTAGAGCCTTTTTTCGCTAGTGGGGGGACAGCTAAGCATATGAAAAAAATCTTATAAAAATGTCTATATTAATAGTTATTCCCCTAGGCAAAGACCCTATAACAAGCTATAATTATTGTGTAAGACGTATTGTCATAATAGTTCCTTAATATTTCTGGAAATCCGCCCTAGCAGCGTCGCTTGGATAAGAGTTCATAGATAAGATGGTTAAGGATAAGAAAGACAAAGATGTCTAATTAATCAGTAAAAACAAGGGAGTTTTTACTATCAATACAGCGACCGAAACAACAATACAAGCTCCAATTCAGAAGGCTAGCTCAGCCACAGCTAATGGCGCGCAGGTTCAAAACCAAAACACTCAAACAGTAACTGCTGCCAAGCAAAGTCCAGCGATAAAAAATACAGTAACCGCTAACACTAGTAATCAAGGTCTATCTCTGAATCCTGATGCTCGTCTTACTACCGAGCAAATTCAAGCCAAAGCTACTGAACTACTAAATATCCCAGATGAGCAAGTTCAAGTACCACAAGAAATTTACGCAGAGGCTAGTGGTTCAGACACATTAAACCGCATCAAAGGAGAATATCTAAAACGTAGAAGAGCCTTACTTAAAGAACTAGAAACTGGTAAAAGAATTTTTGCGAGTTGGGATTGCGACGGTACTATCACCTCTAAAACTGTACTTAAAGTTAACAACACTAGATCAATAGGTTCTAAACATGACACTCATTATCTACGTTTATTACTTAAGGGCGTAGATCAAACTGGTGGTAGATTCGAAGTCAACACCGCAAGAACTGGTCCTCTAACGGGTCCTAGCATTACCGCCACTGAAGGTCCACGCTTCATGTGCAAAGATGGTCACTACCATAACCCACGTATTGCTAATGAACTGTCTTCTGTACTGCATGAGATGGGTGTTTATAACCTAGAGAGCGCTGATAATCGCAAAGTATATAACGCACTAACCATTAATGGTCTTTCTGGTGCTCTTACCCACAGACCAGGTGAAGCACTGAAGCTCAGACCTGAAGTAATGAAATATGGCGAACTAATTCAAGCCATGAACTCTGTAAAACTGCCAGATGCTCCAAATGGTTTCCAAAATAAACTTGATGAAATAGTTGCTAACAAAAAAGAACATAAACCACTTCGAGTAATTGAATACAAAGCTATACCTCAAGTCTTCCTTGATAATAAAAAGCTCAAAATTGAAGAATACCTGGCATATATAGATCTGGTTAAAAAATCTCGCGAAGCTAAATGGGATTCAGCAAAATTCCTAGAAGAATTTAATCGTTCTGGATTAAAGAGCGCTATAGATACTAAAAATACTTACGATGTTAATGATGTTCAAGCAGAAGAAAAACTTACAGCTGCTGTGCGTAAGGGTTTTATAGTTTGCTTAAATCCACATGCTCTGGACTCTGACGGTATTCTACGTGAAGACAAAAAACTAGAAATCTATAGATTACTTGCTGATTTCACTCGCGCTCCAGAGACTATCGCCTGGGCACGCAAATACGTCAAAGAGAAACATAACCTAGATCTACCAGAAGGGACTTCTCTCTTTAGTATCAACAATAGAAGTGTAGATCATATTGAATTTAGTGGTCCTAAGCCAATTAATAAACTTACCAATCACATCTATGAAAACCTAGATGAACTAATTAAAGACTTAGATAAAAATGGTCCTAGTCCAAAAAATAAAAATCTGATTTTCATAGACGTTAAAGAGAACCACCCTCAACCTTATGTGGAAATAGCCCCTAATACTAGCAAGGATGAAGTTCTACCTAGTTCAGAGTTAGTGACTAAAGACAATCTACTCGTTATAGGTGCTGGTGACAGTAGAGGTACAGATGCTGGCGCACTAGGTCAATCACTGTTACTAGGCGGCTTTGCTTATATAGTGCGTGGTCTAATGGGACCAAGTGATCTTGCTAATAAAATGGTCGAGTTACTCTCTCAAGCACAGAACTCTCATCACCCATATGCTCTAAAAAATATTGATAATAAGAACTATCAACTTATTACTGCAGTTGAAGGTATAGAAGCTGGAGCCGTGAAATCCAAAGATGAGTGGGCAAAATTATTAGAAACCAAATACTCGTCAAGAATATTCCATGCAGACAACATTCACCAGATGAATGCGATGAACGCTGCAATATTCTCTGAATTCTTCAAAGGTAATAAAGAGTTCGATCTCAAGCTAGATGAGAATCTTCCTTGGGTTAAAGATGCCCTCGCGATGAACAACAAAGCAGATCTCGCAACCCCAGACTGCGGCACTCAAGAGGCACTTAAAAACGAAATCTACGAAACTCCTTTCCTCGCTAAATTTTTCAAGATCGAGAATATGGGTCCGGTGATGCGTAAAGCTCTTGGGGCTATTTCTTACGTCATGCAAGGTGCTGGTATCGCCGGTATAGCAGCTAAACTTCTAGGACAGAACCGCCTAGTACAGATCGCTAAAAGTGCTCAACGCATTTCTCTGGGTTTGAATAACGTTATCTCTGGTGTTAGCAGAGGTCTTATCGCTCCAGCTGTGCGTTACCCATGGCAGTTTATCGGTGAGATGATAGGGCTTGCTTCTACTTTCTTTGATAAGGCATCTTCAGCAGGTCAAACTCTACGTGCACTATCTAACGTAACTCTAATCGGTCGCGGTAATGAATTAATCATGCGCGAGAACACTAACCTCGACGACTTCAAAGATAAAGCTGAAGCAGATAAAGTTTTTGGTGAGCAACGTGGATTACAAGACATCAAAAAAGACGCTTCGAAATTAACTAAAGACCGCATGCGTACTGCTGATGGCATAGAAACTCTCTTCGGTGCAAACTGGCTCAGAAAAAATGCTGGCACCCCAGGAAGACTTGTTGCTGATTGTATTAGATTCTGTTCTGAAGCAGTTGCCGACCTATTACAAGGTGGCAGAATGCTTATTCAGACCATCACCGTACCTGCCTTCGCGCAGAACATGATAAGTAATTTCTTTGGACTTAAAGGTAAAGGTTTAACCAGGTTATCTAAGAATAGTGGTCGTCCATATAGCAGTCCTTTCAGTCCAGCTCACCAATACGCGACTCTAGGTTTCGCTACCGCCGCAACTAGTATATTTGGTAGTTTAGTTGGCAGGGCTCATAAAGGATTGGGACAAGCTTTAGCAAGTCTCGCTAACATGATACCGACTCTAGGTATCGTTACTACTGGTAAGCATGTAATGCAAGATGCTGCTGGCGATCCGCGTAGATTCACTACCGTCACTGGTAAACAAGAAAGTTATAGCCCAGAAAAAGCTGGTTTCAAACAAATTATCGGTGGTTGGATACAAGCCGCTGCCGCTTCAGTATTACATACGGATATCGGTCAATTATTATTCGACGTTGGTACTGGTACTTACTTACATGGTATTAACGACGAGCTTAAAGTACGTAACGATGACTCTGCAGTTAACAAGAAGAGTCGTGCTGGTGAATACTTCCAATATAACAATTACATGGCTCCAAACAGATCAGGAGATATTGGTGCTACTACCGTTAGCTTACATAAACCTAATAATGAAATGTCGTTTGCAGCATAAATAATCAAAAAAAACCGCCCCTTGCGGAGCGGTTTTAATTTTTTTGGACCGTATATCAAGCGCTTACGATTGTGCTGTTCTACCCCAAAAATTTGGAGGCAAATCGCGACCACTTGGTCTTGCAGTAACTGAAGGACTATTATCAGCAGCATCAAGTGCTAAATAGTAATCTCTAAGCCTCTGCAAAAGGCCTGCTGTCGGCTCCACGCGACCCGTAGAAGATGCTACATTAAACATGTAATACCTCCTCTGGGTTTACCCCGTGGATAGGCTGTTTTAGGGCCACCGGCTTCATTGGCGATGACACCGATTTGGTGTCATTCATCATGCCTCTTATAATAGCGAATTCTGCCTTAATAAAGCAAGTCCTGTTTTTATAATTTCTTAGGATTAAAATAAATTTTGCTTAAGAGTGCAAATTTATAAATTCTGCACTCGTGGTTGAAAGCGCAAAAACGTGACGTAAGTCACCTTTTTGCTAAGTAGAAACCAGCCTCAGATGCTAGGCGACCGAGCCCGAGCGACCGCAGTTGACTCATCTCGTCAATGAGGATCACTCGGGCGATGGGCAAGTTGGGCTTCTACTTGCCAGCAGCTTTCTCTGTAGCAAAGGTGCCAACTAGGAATATATACGCATAACAAGCAAACGCCACCAGCAAGCCAGCATCCCAGTTAGGGACAGCATTAGCACCTTGAGTCAACTCAGCCACGCGAGCGATAGCAGGACCTATCACCGCACCACCAATAATGGCAGTACAGAGCACCGCTGATACTGAACCAGCGTATTCTTTGTGGAAGCTATTAGTCGCAAGACTATATATAGTAGGAAACATGATTGAGATAAAGAAGCCAACCAGCGGGAATGCCCACTGAGCTTGACCGATACCACCAGTCATCGCTAGGTACAGTGATACTGCAGCAAGAACAATGTAACTTTGGATTGCTGCTTTACCAGGAATACGATCTAGGACTACTGATCCCAATAAACGACCGACTAACAAACCGCCCCAATAATTACTAATAACAGTATTTTTCACAGCCTCAGCTGAGTCACCCATCAGCATAGTGATATGGAATTTATCTTCTAAGTAGAAGCTAATTGTGTTAGCTACACCCACTTCCACGCCTACGTATAAGAAAATACCAAGCGCATACAAGTAAATAAGCGGCTTAGACGTGAGTAGTTCAAGAGTAAGGTTTTTACCAGCGTGCTTAATCTCAGTAATCTTGTCAGAGATTTTCTCAATAATACCTCTCTTCTCAACAGGGAATTTAGGTATAGAGATCGCTGTGAGCATCACTAATGATATCGCTGTAAATACCCAGTAAACCATTGACCAATGTAGACCTTGAGACTTAATAAGAGTAACGATTTGCGGAGCAGCGTAACCACCAAGACCATTGAGCACCATGAACAGTGTTAAGTTACGGCTGTATTTAGCTGGATCAGAAATCTCACTAACTAGTGGATTGATCGCCACCTGCACGCCAGTGATACCGATACCGCAAAGAAACATCGCCAGCATATTCATGCCGAAGCCTGGCACAGCCGCGAATAGAGCTACACCTGCTGTAGTGATAGCAGAACTTAGCACTAGAGTACCTTTCTTGCCATTAGCTTCCATATACATGCCCCAAGGAATAGAAGTGATCCCATAAGCCACGAAGAAAACTGCCGCAAGGAACGAAGATAATGAAGCACTCACTTCATAGGTCTCACGAATCTTAGGGATGATAGCGCCAGCCACGTTAGTGATGGCACCGAATGAGAAGTAGGCGAATGCCACTGCGATAAATAAAGCCATATATCCTTTCTTTTCTTTTTTCTTAAATAACTGAGTCGGATCTATGCCGATAAATTTCTTTTTAGTCTTAGGACTTTTGCTTTTTGTGGTGGCCATATTCACTCCTTTGTGTATTATCTATACGTACTAACGGCGCGAGAATGATAATATTAACACAATTATTATGGTTTTTAGTGGTAAGTTATAATAAAGTTATAACACTCTTTAACTTAATTTTGAATTTGCATTTCTAGAACCCATTCACCGCCTGGCTTCTAGACCCATAGCTGAAAGCGCATAAACGTGACTAAGGTCAGCTTTATGCTATCATGACAATCCTTATGGCAAGCAAAGTTGAAGTAATACTATTAGAAGACGTAAAAAACGTCGGCAAAAGCGGTGAACTCGCTGAAGTTAAGCGTGGTTACGCGCGTAACTGGCTATTACCTCAAGGTTTTGCTTCTATCGTAGACGCGTCAACGCTTAAAGCTTACGCTAAACGTAAATCTAAAATTGAAGCTGATGGTCAAAAACGTAGAGACCTAGCTGAGCAAACTAGAGCTGACTTGCAAGACAAGTTAGAAACTAGCAGAACAGTAATCATCAAAGCACGCGCTGGTGAAACTGGTAAATTATTCGGTTCTATCACTAAAGAAATTCTTGCCGAGAAAATCTCTGAGCAATTCGATATCACTATCGCTAAAACTCAAATCCTTACCAAAGATGCAATTCGCAATGTAGGTGAGTATGAAATCAAAATCAGCTTACTAAGTGATATTGAGGCTACTGTTAAAGTTAAAGTGGAAGCAGAGTAGTAATCTCACGGTAAACAGCCTTGTTAGGAAATTGTCTAGAACAAGGCATAGCATAATCGACACCGACGTGTCGATTATGCGCTTTCAAAGCGAGTGTAATCCCTAAGCTATGACCACATCCATTCTACTAAAATGAAACTCCAATTCTTAGGCGCAACCGGGACTGTAACTGGATCTAAGTATCTACTGGAATCATCTGGCAAACGTGTACTGATTGACTGTGGTTTATTCCAAGGACTTAAAGAATTACGTCTGCGTAACTGGTCAAGCCTGCCAGTAGACCCCCGCAGCATAGATGCTCTAATACTTACTCACGCACATCTAGATCATAGTGGCTACATACCTTTACTCGTGAAGAATGGTTTTAAAGGTCACATATATTGCACCCATGCCACTCAAGAACTTTGCGGACTATTACTACCGGATAGTGGTTTTTTGCAAGAAGATGATGCCCGCCGCGCTAATAAATATTCTTACTCTAAACACAAACCAGCACTAGCTCTCTACACTGAAGAAGATGCCAATCGTTCTCTAGAACAGTTCGTGGCTATGGATTTTAATAAGGTATATCATCTCAATGATAATTTATCTTTTAAATTTAGACCCGCTGGTCATATACTTGGTGCTGCTTTCTTGCGTATTGAAGATGCTAGCACCAGCATCACTTTCTCTGGTGATATCGGCCGGCAGAATGATCCTGTGATGTTCAAACCTGAAGCCTTGGAAGATTCAGACTATATAGTCGTTGAATCCACTTACGGCAATAGAGTGCATGATAGCGAGAGTCTCTTAGATGAGATCGCTGATCTGATTAACAAAACTTCTAAGCGTGGTGGTTCCGTGCTTATCCCATCTTTCGCTGTCGGGCGCACGCAAAGCCTGCTCTATTATATTTTCAAGCTTAAACGCTCCGGACGCATAGCTGATCTACCAGTCTATGTCGATAGCCCTATGGCTACTAGCGCCACTGAAATCTTCAATAAATATCATCTCGAACACAAACTCAATCCTAAAGAAACCCAAGCTGTTTGTGATGGTGCTCACTATGTACAGAATCGCGAAGAGTCTCAGCGTGTGAGCGCTTCAGCAATGCCTTCTATTATTATCTCAGCGAGCGGCATGGCAACAGGTGGCAGAGTTTTGCATCATCTTAAGACTATGATCGGTGATTATCGCAACACAATTTTATTCGCTGGCTACCAAGCAGAAGGTACTCGCGGTAGGAATCTAGTCGAGGGTGCCAAAACTGTACGTATTCATGGTGAAGATTTTAAAGTCAAAGCAGAAGTGCATTGTCTTGATAATGCTTCTGCTCATGCCGATTATCAAGAGATTTTGACTTGGCTTAGAACTATGCCTAGCGCACCTAAGCAAGTATTCGTTACTCACGGCGAAGCAGAATCTGCTGCTGCCATGCGCGAGCATATAGATCAAGAGCTGATGTGGAAGGCTGAGGTGCCAGAATATCTTAGTAGCTATAATTTAGGATAAAATATTATCAATGCAAGCCCACTACAAAGGTATTTTTATAAGCATCGAAGGACCGGATAAAGCCGGCAAAACTACTCAGCTTAAAATGCTCAAAGAGTATTCTGAAAAGAATAGTAAGGAATGGTTATTCACCCGCAATCCTGGTGGAACCGATTTAGGTAATCGTCTGCGCAATATTGTTCTTGATAGTAAAGAAGTAATTTCAGATATGGCAGAGTTAATGATCTATATCGCTGATAGAGCTCACCACGTTGATCAGTTTTTGCGCCCCAATCTCGAAGCCGGTCGTACGGTGATTTGCGATAGGTTCACCGATAGTACTATGGCTTATCAAGGTTACGGTCGCAATATGGATCTTAAACTTATAGATCAGATGAATATCGCTGTTTGCGCTGAAGTTAGACCAACACTAAGTATATTGCTAACAGTCTCAGAAAAAGTTGCTCATGAACGTTCTAAAGGCGCTGAGAAGGACAGACTAGAACAAGAATCTAAGCTTTTCTTCGTGCGTGTGCGCAATGGCTACAATACAATCGCTAAGGGTGAACCAGATAGATATAAAGTCATTAGTACTGATTTTCTAACGCCAGAAGAGGTGCATAAACAAGTAATCGGTTATATCGAAGAACATATATTAGATATTGCAGCTCTACGCAGAAACACTTTACATAGATGAAAATATTAGTAACAGGAGCCGCCGGATTTATTGGTTCGCATCTAGTGGATAATTTACTGGCGCGCGGCAACGAAGTAGTTGCTGTTGATAATTTTGAGGACTATTATGATGTTGCAATTAAGCGTGGCAACTGTGCTGAACATCTTAAGCATGCAGCCTATAAATTATATGAAGGCGATTTGTGTAATTTTGATTTCGTTGCTGATATTTTTAAGCGCGAAGCAATTACTCACATAGTGCATCTTGCTGCTAGCGCTGGTGTGCGCCCATCCGTGGAAGATCCTGTCTTCTACCAGCACAACAATGGTGCTTCAACAGTGAATTTGCTTGAGCTCATGTCACGCACTGTAGCAGTACTGCCTAACGGTAAGCCTAATTCTAAATACGATTCTTCGTTAGCCGCACGCATCGAGAAATTTGTTTTCGCCTCTAGTAGTTCAGTTTATGGCGAACGCGAGACCGCCCCATTCCGCGAGACTGAAGATGTCTCCCGTCCTATCAGTCCATATGCCGCCACCAAAATTGCTGATGAAGCGATGGTACATTGTTTCCATTATCTCTACGGCGTACCAAGTATAGGACTAAGGTTCTTCACCGTCTATGGTCCGCGCCAGCGCCCGGATCTAGCGATTCATAAATTCGCTAAACTTATTCGCGACGGCAAAACTATCTCAGTATATGGCGACGGCTCAGCTCTGCGTGACTACACTTATATCGACGACATTATTGATGGAGTAGTTCGTTCTATAGATCTTGCGAATTCCAACTATGAAGTCTTTAATCTCGGTGAGTCTGAGACAACAGATGTTCGCAGTTTAATTGCTCTTCTTGAAAGCAGTCTTGGCATGAAAGCTAAAGTAGAGTATTTAGATCCTATCCCCGGTGACGTGCCTCTAACTTGCGCTGACATCTCTAAATCCCGCTCAATACTTGGTTACAGTCCTAAGACTAAGATTGCTGAGGGACTTAAGAAGTTTGCGG
>CAZQXM010000010.1:5235-6597 GCA_964597205.1 uncultured Gammaproteobacteria bacterium | reverse complement strand
TAATAGCCTAAAACCCCGCCCCCAGCCCAAACATGCAAGAATAATACAGGAATTATGAAGAAATTAGAACTGCATTGGCGTATTTTCATTGGTATGGCCCTGGGCGCGGCATTGGGCTTCGCCTTCTCTCAGACTAACCCTAACGGCGCTAGTACCAACCCAAGCTTGGGCTGGCTAGAGCTTGCTCATATTACTTGGATGGGTGAACTATTCTTGAAACTTTTGCAGATGATAGTTATTCCTATTATCGTTTGTTCGCTAATTAATGGTGTCGGGCATCTTCCAGTCAAGAGTCTGGGCAAGATGGGTATCGCCACTATAGTAGTTTTCAAAGTACAAATGTTATTCGCTGCAGCTTTCGGTTTGCTTTGGGTGAACTGGCTGCAACCAGGCAAATACATAGACTTGCATAAGATTATCGACTCTGGCATTCACGCCGATAAAGTCAAATTTATAACTGACGCTAAACCTAATCTAGTAGACGTAGTACTGAGCATGGTACCTTCGAATTTCTTTTCGGCACTTTCTGCCGGATCGTTATTGCAGATTATTGTTTTTGCGATGATGCTAGCTATCGCACTAGTGCAAGTGAAGAACGGTGATAAAGTTCTTAGCCTTTTCAAAGTCTTTCTAGACGCCATTCTCAAGATCACTCATTGGATTATGCAATTAGCTCCGTTCGGCGTTTTTGCACTTATCACTAAGACTGTTGCTATCGGTGGACTTAGCTCTATCACTGAATATAGTGTATTTATGATCACTGTAGTTGGTGCACTGATGAGTATGCTTTTCGTTATTGGTAGTATTATGGTGCATTTCCTAACAGATTTCACTATCCCAGAATTCTTCTCTAAGATGCGCGAAGCGATGCTAACTGCGTTCAGCACCTCTAGCTCAGCGGCTACTATTCCAGTGTCACTAGAGACCATGGAGAAGAAGTTCGGTATTCCTAATCGTGTTGCTAGTTTCGTAATTCCACTTGGCGCGACGATGAGCATGAATGGTGCTGCAATTTACGAATCTATAGTTACTCTCTTCATCGCTCAAGCTTGGCTACCTGCTCCATTAAGTTTAGGTCAGCAAATGTTTGTTGTCTTTATGGTACTAGTTTCTACCATCGGCACTCCCGGTATCCCGCATGGTAGCTTGGTTACGCTAGCTATAGTGCTGCAAGCAGTAGGCTTACCACTTGAAGCCATTGGCGTGATACTAAGCATAGATAGGGTACTTGATATGTGCCGCACTATGGTGAATGTTAGCTTCGATAATATTTCTTGTTTGATACTTAATCGCTTCGTGAAACTCGACCCCGATGAGATTCCTGAAGAGGCGTTGTTTGAGCATCTGGATGATGAGCACAAG
>CAZQXM010000010.1:0-5135 GCA_964597205.1 uncultured Gammaproteobacteria bacterium | reverse complement strand
AATAATATCTCTTCACCCACTACAGCTTTATCGCCCATCTGTGAATATGCCATGCCAGTTAGAACAGCTTGATCAGGCTTGCCTTCTAAGGTCTGATTCATTACTATTTGGCGTGATTCAGCGTAGGCATCAGTAGTATAGAGACGTATATGATGATCTAGGCTAGTAGAATAAGCTGAAAATACCTGTCTATCAGTCTCCAGCACTACTAAATCAGCGAAAAGGAATATAGGTTTTTGTTCGTCAGTGAAATAAAGTATCTTGGCATTATTAGCTATGCGCACTAACTTTTGTTGCGGCAGATATTGCAAATCATTAGACTCAACGCGCTTGTCTTTCTCAAGCAAAACTACTTGATTAAGGAAATTCACTTCACTTAAATTCTTAGCAGCCTTCGCGCCATCAGCTTTAAAATAAATATAAGCTTGCTCACTAGTAATATCGCGCTCAACACTATCAAAAATCACCGAGCCATTAGCCATACCTTTATTAGCAATAAAATCAAACTCCTGGTAATCAGAACTTATCGTTGATGGTTCTAGTGGCTTAGAACTATCTTCTGGACTGCTTTTGATCGTGGACAGAACCTTATCGCCATCACCGTAACATTTCATTTGTTTAAGCTTGACGTCATAGTCCATACGCTTAGATTTAATATCTATGTCTTTAGACTCTAATAAAACTTCACCAGTAAAACTAATATTAGAAGGATTAGCCGAATTAGCTGGGGTGACCATATCCACCTTATTAGAGCTAATAAGATAGTCACCGACTTTAACTTGAGTGTGTCCTTCAAGTACAGAGTTGTTATCCTGGAAACTTAATTTATCGGCTCTAACAATCTCAAAATCACTTATGACATCAGCCACGGGTTTCTTAGCGGCCTCGACACTAGTGAAGCCAAGGGCTAATAATATGATGGCTGCTAAGGGATTAAGTCTCAATCTCTTTTAATTTTACTTCAAAGACCTAACATTGCCTTCTATAAGCGCTTGTTCTGTAGTGAAATCATAAATAATGCTGTCAGCATATATTGTCCTGCCATCCTGCACTATATAAGGATTACCTTTAAATTTAGCCAACTTCGGCTTATGATCTACTCCAGCTTCTACCAACATCTCAGCAGCATAACAATCAACCTTAGCGGTGCTAACAGCCACAGAGCCTTTGGCACGAACTTCACCACTCTCATAGATAGTCAATTCAGCAGCATTAACAATAGAACCATTAGCTAATTTCGCCGAAGCATTACCACGCGCAATAATTGGTTTATCAGCTGAAAGTATCAGCTCATTGGCTGTAAGTTTAGTAGTACCTTGATTAAGACTAGCGTGCCCTTTACTGCGTATGGCTTTAAAATCTTTAGAAATAAAGCCCTCATCACCAGTGACCACAGCTGGATTAGCACCCGACTTCTCCAACTGCCAATTACCACGCACTTCTATATCGGTTCTGGCTTCATCGAAGTGTATCTCAGCAGCTTTAAGCTTGTGCTTACCATCACTAGAAATTAATTCGGCACCATCATAGAGCCTGACTGATTTTTGATTATTATTCAAAAGCGCATAATCGGCTCTAATAGTGAACTTGACTGTGCCAGCTTCATAGACAGTGATTAGTACTTTATGTACTTTACCTTGTTTTTGATCTTGATCGAGTTCGGCACTAGCAGCTTTAAGAGTCCACTTGAGCTTGTTAGTTTTACGCTCAATTTCACTAATCTCATAATTCTTGACCGTTACATTACTCTTCTCAAACTCTTCTGGGATTTCAACCGTGTTGATAGTAATAAAGGCTGAAATACTACTATATATAAAAAATAACAAGCCCAATATTAGTGGGCTTAATAAAATTAGCTTTGATTTATTCTTCTGAAAAAAATTCTTCATGCGCTCAGGTGGCGCCCGCAAAGGGCGCCTTCCCCAAACATTAGCTTACACCGTTTCGGCTAGCTTTTCTTTGCTTTTATGAGTTAACTCTTCAAGCTGCTTACCAAGATCTGCTGCTTTATTCTGAATATTAATTGCAGTGTTTTTAAACCTTTCATCAGTAAAGTGACGAAGATCACTAATCTTATCGGTTGCTACATCTTTAAGATCATTAATACGATCTCTCAAGCCAGCGAACCACTCAGATGATCCAAGTTGTATTTCACGACGCAATTCACGACCAGATTTAGGCGCAAGTAGCATACCAGCAGCTAAGCCAGTACCAAGGCCAAACGCGAGTCCTATAAAGAACTTGAAGTAACCGTTATTTTTATTATCCATGGCTATGATTATAGCTTAGCGGCGACCTTTGCTGCCAAATAAAAAATCTTTAATACCAGTCTCTACCATGCTAAAAGCCCCTGCCAGCTTGGAGCCGATCTGAAATATATTTTGTCCAATGCTGCTAATCCCTGAAGTGATGCCACGAGTATAATCGCGTACCGTAGTTATCAATGAATTCGCCGCTTCAAGAGTTTTACAAAGCTGCACCAAAACAGGCACTATAAAAATCAAGAAAATGATGCTACTAAAAGCCAAAATAGCTAATGATGCCACCAAGGTTATATCGAGCAAATGAGTTGATACTGTTGTTTCCATAATTTTTATAAAGTAGAGATTTTCTCTATGACATCGTCACTAATCTCATCATCGTCATTACTAAGTATCTTCTTAGCTTGCTCTTCACGCCTGCGATTAGCTTCAAGCTGCTCTCGCATACTATCGGTCTTATTCTTAGCGCTTGCTAATGACTCACGCAGACGAATGCCAACATCATCAGAGAAACCAATAATCAGTTTCCAGAAAGAAATTCCTAAATCCATACTATCGTCAATAAGAGATTTCACTCCAGTTGGCAAGCGTGACATCTTATTAAAGAATGTTTTACCAGGAATAGGCAAAACAAAAATCGCTGCCACTAGACCTGCGATAGTACCGATAACGAAGAGGAAAAACCTAATCATAGAGATAATTTTATCACGTGATATACTTTGTATTCACAGATTAGCTGACCATGAGCGAGCAAAAACCATATTCTAGTTACAGCAGAGTTGAACTTAACGAAATCAAAAAGCCACTTGAAGATAGTTGGGCATTTGAAACTAGAGCTATCCTAAAAGGTCAAGCGCCAGATCCAGCCACTGGTTCTACTATATTTCCTCTTTATCAGACTTCTACTTATACTCAGCGCGGTATTGATGATAATAAAGGTTACGTTTACTCGCGTTCTGGCAATCCAACCCGCAGCGCAGCAGCTGAAGTTTTAGCGTCGCTAGAATCTGGCAAGCACGGTTTTCTCTATCCTTCTGGCATAGCTGCTATTCACGCCATAATGCAACAACTTAAACCCGGTGATCATGTGATCTCTAGTAGTGATCTTTATGGTGGTGCTCATCGCTTATTCGATCAAATATTTAGTCCATTAGGAATAGAGTTTAGCTATGTAGATGCTCGCGAAGTGAATAATATCCTTAGCGCTATTAAACCCAATACTAGATTAGTTTGGTTAGAGTCACCGACTAATCCTTTGATGAGACTTTGTGATATCCAGGCTATCACTACAGCTATAGCTAAATACAATAAAGATCATGGTTTAACTGACTTGCCTGTTCCTGCCTATCCTAATACCAAGCGTCATGGCGGGAAAGTTAATAAACCACGAATACTAGTTGGCTTTGATAATACTTTTGCTTCACCATATTTGCAGCGCCCTCTTGAAATGGGTGTCGATATTGTGATGCATAGTTGCACTAAATATTTAGGCGGACACTCTGATGTACTTACAGGTGGAATCGTAGTTGCTGATGATGATTTAGGCGAGGTCTTTAAATATCACCAGAATGCAACTGGTTCTATTGCTGGACCTTTTGATTGTTGGATACTAATGAAAGGTATTAAGACTCTTGCTGTACGTATGCGCCAGCACCATGAGAATTGCGTGGTAGTAGCTAAGTGGCTTGAGAAGCATCCTAAAGTGCGCGCGGTACATTGCCCAGTGCTGGAGTCTAACCCTCAACACGAACTTTATAAGCGTCAAATGACTATGTACAATGGCATGATCGCATTTGAATATGATGGCGATTTCGACACCGTGAAGAAAGTAGTTACGAAAGCTCAATTATTCCAGCTTGCTGAATCACTAGGCGGAGTAGAGAGTCTAATCGGGCATCCAGCTAGTATGACTCACGCTGCAGTACCTAAACCTAGAAGGCTAGAACTCGGTATTAATGACAATCTGATCAGATTGTCTGTGGGCATAGAGAATGTGAAAGATATTATAGATGATCTGGAACAGATGATGAAATAACTGCTTTAGATTCTTTCATTTTTCTATAAAGCATCACAAATACAATTGCCCATACTGGAGATGTGTAAAACAGCGAAGCTAATAAAAATGAAATATTTTCATGTTGGTCAAAAAACGTGTTCATAGTTTAAATTTCTCCCTGATAATTATATACCCCGTACTGATAGCCAATATCCCAAGCAAAGATGCGCCCATAAGAGGCATAGTAAACAACTCAGATAACTTAGCCTCCCCTAAACACAACTTCATAAATACTACACCGAACGGTAACCATAACGACAATCCCGTGACCTTACACAAGTCTGCGAGAAACTCTGTTTCTTTTTTCATTTTTGTCCCCTGAGTGGCCAGGTATAGGGCATTATCGCATACTGACACAGGAAGATCAAGCACTATAATGATACTGATGCTAGTTCCACTCACCGAATTCAAACAACGCCGCGACAAAATCCTCACTCACTTAGCTGAGCAAGGCAAAAGATTATTGATTCGTAGTGGCAGTGAAAAAGTATTTAGCTACGATGTACATTATCCATTTAGAGTTGATAGTGATTTTTATTACCTCACTGGTTTTACTGAACCAGACTCAGCTCTAGTATTAGATCCTGCTGCCCCGCATTCTTACACACTCTACGTGCGCCCAAATAATCCTGAGCGTGAAATCTGGGATGGTCGGCGCGCTGGCTTAGATGGTGCGCGCGCATTCGGTGCTGATCAAGTATTAGATATAGAGAAGCTAGATGATAGCGGTGATAGGTGGCTTGAGAAACGTGACATAGTACATTCATTGCGCAGTATTAAATCCGCGGCTGAAGTGGCGACTATCAAACGCGCCTGCC
>CAZQXM010000009.1:0-25456 GCA_964597205.1 uncultured Gammaproteobacteria bacterium | reverse complement strand
ATGACTTTGAGCACAGATTACTCTGCGCCATCAGACATACTTGCGATGATCGGTGCTGGCTTCGCGCTTGAGCTTTCTGGTTTGCCTTCATCTGCTGCTGTAGGTGCGGTGCGTATATCACTAGATGCTGAAGGCAAATACATAGTTAACCCAAGTGATGAAGAACTTAAAGCTTCTAACTTAGACATTATCGTTGCTGCTACTAAAGACTCAGTAATGATGGTTGAAGCTGGTGCGAATTTCGTTCCAGATGCTGTAGTTATCGACGCTATCGAATTCGCACAAAAAGAAGTTGCGAAGCAAGTAGCAGAGATGGAGGCTTTCGCTAAAGAATGCGGAGTTACTAAAGAAGTTCTTGAAGAGCCAGAATCTAACGCAGAGCTAACAGAGTTAGTTAAGAAGCTAGGTCATGATTCAATCACTAAAGCTATTGGTGGTATCACTGACAAGAAACTTCGTAATGAGCTTTTCGATAAAGCGCATGAAGATGTTAAGAATGCTGTCGCTGAGCTAGTTGCAGCGCGCGGTGAAGATGATGCTCTAGTGCAGTATCTATCTGCTAACCCAGCTGCCATTATCGCTGCTGAGATCAAGCAATACGAGAAAAAACTATTACGCAAACAGATCAGTGAAACTGGTATTCGTGCTGATGGTCGTAAACCGACTGAAGTGCGTCCTATATCTGTTGAAGTAGGTCAATTACCTGCGGTGCATGGCGATGGTCTATTCACTCGTGGTGATACTCAAGTATTGTCTATATTGACTCTAGGTCCAGAATCTGAAGCGAAGAAATTCGACAGTATCGACTCTGAGACTGAGAAATATTACATGCACAATTACAACTTCCCAGGCTGGTCAGTCGGTGAAGTGAAACCTAATCGTGGACCAGGTCGTAGAGAAGTAGGTCACGGTGCTCTTGCTGAAAGAGCAGTTGAGCCGTCTCTACCATCTCGTGATGATTTCCCTTATGCTATTCGCGTAGTATCTGAGGTTCTAGAGTCAGCTGGTTCTACTTCTATGGCTTCTACTTGTGCTAGCTCACTCGCTCTTATGAACGGCGGCGTGCCAGTTAAGTGTCCAGTAGCAGGCGTAGCGATGGGTCTTGTTAAAGAAGGCGATAAAGCTACAGTACTCACTGACATCCAAGACATCGAGGATTTCCTTGGTGATATGGACTTCAAAGTAGCTGGTAACGACTCTGGTATTTCTGCTTTGCAGATGGATATCAAAATCCAAGGCATACCGATGGCAGTTATCCGCAAAGCGATAGAACAAGGTCGTGATGGTAGATTGCATATACTCGGTGAGATGGCTAAAGTCATTTCTAAAGCAGGCGAAGAACTTCGTCCTACAGCTCCGCGTATCATCTCTACTCAAATCGAGCAGGATCGTATTGGTGCAGTGATCGGTGGTCAAGGCAAAAATATCAAGTGGATACTTGCTGAAACTGGTGCTGAAATTAATATCGATGACACTGGTAAAGTTTCTATCTACGCGATGGATCCAGAAGCTGGTAATCGTGCGCTTGAGCTGGTTGAACTAATGGCTAACGGTGTTAGAGAAGGTGAGATCTGGCCAGTGAAGATCGTCAAGATCCTTGACGGCGTTGGTGCGATTGGTGAAATCGTTCCTGGTGTTAGTGGTTTGATTCATATTTCACAGATTGCTATGGAGCGCGTTAATAATATTGAGGACTTCCTCAGTATTGGTGACGAAGTGGATACTAAAGTTATCGGCGTTGATACTTTCAAAGGCCGTATATCACTTTCTATTCGTGCTTTACTTGAGCAAGCTGAGCCGGCGAATGCGTAGACAAAGCAGTCCGTTGCTCAACGCTTAATATGGTGTGCTTATAGTTGAAAGCGCATAAACGTGACATCGGTCACGTTTATGCTAAGGGGATGATCTATAAAAATCAAGGAAATGCCTTGCGGTATAAAGCAGAATTGCACCGCTTTGTGGGCTATTGTATGTGTATACCACTCTGCATGAAGCTTTGCGCATTGTTAATGAGTAAGGGTAATATACTTAAGCAGTTTATTAAAGGCTTAGATTTGCAAATGTTTATTTCTGCAGTTGCAGCATGGGCTGGTTATAAGATGCTAAAACATGGTTTTAATGTGATGATACAATTAGACCAGGAGGGCAAGTTATGACGTTATTTTTACTTGATTTACTTGCATCTGCTGTAATTATTGGAATAATATTGTTTATGGCTAAAGGTTTGGATTGGTTTGTATTTGAACCCGCTGAGCGTGACTATTACAAGAAACATGGCAAAAAGCTTTCTACTGACCTTAGCTAAATTCCGGGCATAATAGTTAAATGAGCACTATTCCTGAACTTAATTGGCTTGGCATGACATCGCATATGGACGCGATGTTTTGGATGAAGATTTTCACGTTGATGTTTTGCGCTGGCATGATCGGTTTTGAGCGTCAGCTTAGTAATAAACCTTCTGGTATTCGTACTTCTATACTTATCGCGCTCGGTTCTATGTTATTCGTGCAGTACTCAGTCTTCGCTGTTGAGCAGAGTGGTCTGCCTAGCGCTGACCCTACGCGTGTTATGGGTCAAGTGGTCACTGGTATCGGTTTCCTTGGTGCTGGTAGCATCATGAATAAAGAAGGCATAGTCAAAGGGCTCACGACAGCAGCCACCATCTGGGTAGAAGCTGCAATCGGCTGTATTATTGCTTTTGGATATTTATTAGATGCTGTTTTATTTTCAGTTCTTACTCTAGCGACACTGCACTTCATCACCAAAATTGAGATGAAATTAAAAATTCGTCGTCGTGGGAAGATGATGCTTAAAGATTAATAGTCATTGCAAAGCTTTGTATTATGCACTCGTGCTAAAAGCACAAAAACGAGCCGTTGGGCTCGTTTTTGTTGTTAAACTTTCTTCAAAACTCTATAGAGGCTTTGAAAAAAGAAAAATGACCTAGCATCGGACTATCTTTCCGGGCGGTTACCCACCAGGTATTGTCGTTGCTGACTGCCTTAACTGTCGTGTTCGGGATGGGAACGAGTGTGTTTCAGTCGCGTTGGCACTAAGACAAGAACTAATAATAGCAAATAATTTAGTGGAAAAGCTAGTTAGGGCTTAAGAAAAAATTATGATCTTGCAGGGCGAGCGCGGCTTAGCTGCCTTAGAGCTGCCTCTATTGTGGCGGCGCTATCATTAACTGTGCCGACAACTCGTTGCCCTCTGTCTTGTCTGACGACAAGCTGACCTGTTTTGGAGTCTACTACTCTTAAGCCCCGACGACACATTAGATCGTATACATCCTTTCCTGTCATAAAGATAATTGTACTACACCCCTGTCTTAGAAGTAAAGTATATAAATATAAATTATCTCTTAGAGAACTGGAAGCGTTTACGAGCTTTCTTACGACCGTATTTCTTAGATTCTTTGATACGGCAGTCACGAGTCATAAGATCAGCAGCTTTAAGGTTAGCTCTGTTAGTAGTGCTAACGCCTGCAAGTATCTTAGCGATACCGTACATTAGAGCGTCAGCTTGACCGATACGTCCGCCACCTTTGATGCTAGCGATTACATCGTATTTGCCGATAGTACCAGTTAGCTCGAAAGGTCTTTTAAGCTTGTCTTTGATTGACTCTTGAGGACCGAAGTAAGCAAGAATGTCCTTGCCATTGATAGTGATTTTGCCGTTGCCGTCTACTAATCTAACGCGGGCAATAGCGCATTTGCGTTTGCCGGTTTTGGTTGTAGGTGATGCTGTTTTCTTCTTGCTCATTATAAATTCCTATTACTTAGCTAATTGTGCTGCGTGCGGGTGCTCAGCGCCACTGTAGATCTTGAGTTTAGTGATTAGTCTCTCACTCAGACGGTTGTGTGGAAGCATGCCTTTAACAGCTCTGCGGATAACTTCATTAGGTCTACGATCACGTAATTTACCAAGAGTCTCAGATCTGAAACCACCAGGAACACCACTGTGACGGTAGTATTTTTTCTGTTCATCTTTGCGACCAGTAACTTTAAATTTCTCAGCGTTAATAACAACTACGAAATCACCACAATCTTGGTTTGGCGTGAAAGTAGCTTTATCTTTGCCGCGCAAAGCGTTAGCGATTTCTGAAGCCAGGCGGCCAAGAATTTTGCCTTCGGCATCGAATACGCGCCACTTGTGGCTCGCTTCTTCGGGGGTGTAAAATTTGCTGCGTTGTTTAGACATGCGGATAGTGATTTTAGCAGATTCTGAGCGGGTTTTCAGCGTTTATATTTAATTAATAATACTCGGCTGCGCGCGCTATAATCAGGCGCATATTGGCAAACTTTCATATTATTGTTGATTTTTATGGAGCGAACGCAAAGACACTCGCCAAGAGTGATGAGCTCAAAACTGCTTTAGTGCGTGCTTGTGAAAGTCTTGATATTAACGTTGATACAGAGTCTTTTTATCAATTTGAGCCCGAGGGTGTGACGGCCACAATGACATCAGCGGATATGCATTTTAATATTCATACTTGGCCAGAGTTCGGTTCTTGTGCGATTGATCTTTACTCAAGACGTGAGCATGATTTTACTGTGCAATTATCAGAAGCCTTTAAGCGTGAGTTGCAGGCGTCTGAGTACGATATGAAAATTCTTTCAAGAGTTTAGAAGTCGTCTAATTCAACAGTCCCCGAATCATTAGGCAGCGGAACCGGATTTACTGGCTGTTCTTGATCACCACCGAATAGACGGCACCAGAAACCACATTTTTTAGTTGCAATTTTAGGAGCTTCAGCTGGAGCAATTTCACTAGTAGCTGGTGCGATAACTGGCTCAGAGAGAGCAGGAATATTTTTGATATAGCCTTCATGACGTTTATGTATTTCGGCGTTGCGTAGATCTTCAGCTTTATTCAAGTGCATTATCATTTGCAATTGCTGCGCTTGTACAGTTTTCACCTCGTTTAGGTGAGCTTGATCTACACTAGTCGTATCACCGACCACAGTACTTGTGATTCCATTTACAGTACTACTGCTTTCTTCAGCCTGCGCGTGCGCCAAGCTTAGTAAAACTACTATTAACAACCATGAAAAACGTCTCATCAAGGCTATATTATAGCCTTAATCTCTAATAGACCTGTTATGAAATTGTCTAGAACAAGGCTTGCGAGCCTGAGCAACCGGAGTTGACTCATCTCGTCAATGAGGCTTGCGAAGGCGAGCGTAACGCAGTTATAGGCAATTTCGTAACAGGTCTGAGTATAATAAATAGGGCATGCTGAAAAAAGTCTTAATTGCAAATCGTGGTGAAATAGCTCTAAGAGTAATAAGAGCTTGTAAAGAACTAGATATAGCAACTGTTGCTGTTTATTCTGAAGCTGACGAAGATAGTATGCACGTGACTATGGCTGACGAGGCTTATTGCATAGGTCCAGCGCCGTCGCCTAAAAGTTATCTCAATATTCCTTCTATTATTAGTGCCGCGTTAGTCTCGGGTGCTGATGCTATTCACCCTGGTTATGGTTTCCTTGCTGAGAACGCCCATTTCGCTGATGTTTGTAAAGAGCATGGCATTAAATTTATAGGTCCTAGCTCTAATGCGATTCGCAATATGGGTGATAAAGCCACGGCTCGCGAAACTGTTACTCGCGCTAAGGTGCCTTGCGTACCTGGATCTGATGGGCTAGTTGACTCGCTTGAGGCAGCTGTAGTGCTAGTTGAAAAAACTATTGGTTATCCAGTCATCATCAAAGCGACTGCTGGTGGTGGTGGTCGCGGTATGCGCGTTTGTAATAATCGTGCTGAACTTGAGAAGAATTTTACGGCAGCGCAGCAAGAAGCGCGTAATGCTTTCGGTAATGCTGGTGTCTATATAGAGAAATTCATCACACGCATGAAGCATATCGAAGTGCAGGTATTAGCTGATGCTTACGGACATTGTATTCACTTAGGTGAGCGTGATTGTTCTGTGCAACGTCGTCACCAGAAGCTTATAGAAGAAGCGCCGTCTCCAGTTATTGATCCAGAATTGCGCGCGCGTATGGGAGCGGATGCAGTTAAAGCCGCTCAAGCAGTAGATTATGAAGGTGCCGGCACTATCGAATATATTTATATCCCAGAAACTAAAGAATATTATTTCATTGAGATGAACACACGCATTCAAGTAGAGCATTGTGTTACCGAGATGATTACTGGAATAGATCTAGTGCAGTGGCAGTTGCGCATCGCCTCAGGTGAGAAGCTTGATATCAAGCAAGAAGATGTTACGATCCGCGGGCACGCTATTGAATGTCGTATTAATGCTGAAGATCCAGAGATGGATTTTATGCCTAACCCAGGTCATATTACTGGCTTTATGCCTCCAGGTGGTTTGGGTGTGCGCGTGGATACTCATTGCTACACCGATTATTTCGTGCCGCCTAATTACGATTCACTCTTAGCGAAGTTAGTAGTTTGGGCTCCAGATCGCAAGCAGGCTGTTAAGCGCATGCATAGATGCCTTGACGAGTTTACTATCACTGGTATTAAGTCTACGGTGCCTTTCCACCTTAAAGTGATGGAGCATCCAGTATTCCAGTCGGGTAATGTTTGTACGGATTTTATACAAACTCAAATGAGTCCGGTGCTAACGAAGTAGTCGTCATTGCGAAGAGACTGTGTTTGTCATTAATCAGGGCTGTCCCATTAAATTTGCAATTGATCAATTATTGGTTGCGCTTGAAAATGAATTTATTGACTTAACTAATTTCTCGACTTCCCTTGCAAGGGGGTTAGTGGCAAGAATAGGAGTAATGAGATTTTGAATAAAATTAAGACTTGCTTGTACAACTTTAGAATCAGGGTTATAGGAACGTTTGTTAAGGGTGCTCCAATTCCCATATAATAGAAATCCCAGAAGGGGAATTCTTCCTAAGAAGCTTTTTTTTAACTTTAGATCATTATCAACGACTTTCAATTGATTCACTAGATTTTTTAAAGTCTCCTCTGGATGGCTAGTAATCAAGATAGTTAAAGCTTTTAGAGTAGCTTCATAATTATAATAATGAAGAACGTGCCCAAAACCACTAGAAAAATCTAATAGGTTGGGTCGTCTTAAAAACAAATCTGCGTACTTAATCACCAATTCTTTAAATGACGGGTCATCTATTAAATTGTCTCGTATAAGATTATAAGTACGAAAAATATCATTGGCAGCCTGCTCTTGAGTCTTCCTAGGATATTTACCACTAGCATCCAATGCTATTGCAATTTGTTTGGATAATGGTGTTGATAAGTCACGGTTAGTTGATTGATCTAGATCCCGGTTAGACAATGCTTCGTTATTGTTATGGCGACTAGCTTGTCTTAAAGGTGCTGTTGATGGGGCTGGCGCGTGGGTATTAACAGCAATCATTACCCAATTAGTATAACAGGTTAGATAATTGAGGATTTCTTTGTTGGTGAATTTATGTTTACAAATTATACCCTTCAAATAATTGAGATATATACAAGTTATAACTGGTATAATGCAAGCATGCCCTCAAACAGCGGCAAACTTAAAAAAGTCATAGACGAATGGCAAGAATGGGCCACTAACGTCGTCAACACCAAGTTTGAACGTCAAGATTTAAATATAAAGTTTATTGCTAATAATGCATTAGCTTTAATTGGTGTTAGAAGAACTGGTAAAACTTTTTACGCTCTAGGAATAGCATCTAAGGAACTCAAGAATCAGAATTTTCTATATATGAATTTTGAAGACCCTTATTTTATTGCCAATAATAGTGTTAATGAATTGGATAAACTAATTGAAGTTTATACGGAATATTCTCTCAGAGAACCTCAGTTGCTAATTCTAGATGAAATTCAAAATATCCAATCTTGGGAGAGATGGGTTAGAAAGGTTATAGATCTTAAAAAATATCAAATCATAATTACAGGTAGTTCTGCAAAACTACTCAGCTCTGAGATAGCTTCATCACTAACTGGTCGCAGTATTAGTCATAAGATTTGGCCATTATCATTTGAAGAGTTTTTAGATTTTAAAAGAATTAAGAAGAAACTCAATCACAATGAATATCTGGCATACTTCAAAAGCTACCTTATCGAAGGTTCTTTCCCTGAGCCTAGCTTGATTACTGAATCAGGAGCCAGAAACACCGAATTAAAACAATATTTCGAAGATATATTAAACAAAGATATTATTAAACGCTACGAAGTCCGCAACACAAAAAACTTATATTTAATTGCTAGTTACTATCTAACTAATCTTAGTTCGCCTCATTCAACCCATTCAGTCAAAAAAGCTCTGAATATTAACGCTGAAACCGTTGGAGACTATACCCGCTATATGGAAGATGCTTTTTTGATTTTTAGTATTGATCGTTATCATCCTAATTTAAAAGTGCAAATACGCGACTCTAAAAAGATATATGTTATTGACAATGGCTTGCGCAACGCTATTTCAAGATCTGCTTCAGAAGATCTTGGTAAACTTGCCGAAAATGCTGCCTTCATTGAACTAAAAAGACGATCTAAAGAAATCTACTATTACAAAGAAGAACAAGAAGTTGATTTTATTATTACTGAAAATTTCAAAGCTAAAGAAGCAATTCAAGTATGCTACTCAAACTTAGAAGATCCTGAAACTTACGCTAGGGAAGTTGATTCATTAATAGCTTGTCTAAAAGACCTTAAACTCCAAGAAGGGCTAATACTTACTAAAGACAGAGAAGAAGTCTTAAGACTGGGTCAAAAAACTATCAGGATGATTCCTTTATATCTCTGGATGAATAGCAATGACGCCTAATCAGCCGTAGTAGGTATAGGCTCTTGCGGCTTCTGCTGCTCAGTAGAAATTACTGTTCCTTTAGGTTCAGGCTTAGGTGCTTCTTTTTCACGCTTACCAAAAAGCTTACCCTTCTCTTTCTCTTCTTTGGCTGGCTCTACTTTATCAGCGGCTTCATAGTTAATGTCACTAAGCATTACGCGGGCGCGACCACTACCAAGCTGAGCACTTTCAGAAATATTCTCTACAGCTTGATTATAGTTGCCAGTATGACGATAAGCGATACCTAGGCTGTAATGTAATTCTGATTTGAGTGGTGAGTTTTTACTTACACCTAGTTCTTTAGCTTTTTTGAGAAACTCCAGTGCTTCTTTATATTGTTGATTACCAAGATAAATATTACCGATTTCTAGATAGCGTTTTAATAGATAGTTCTCAAGTTTAGTAAGGTTGGCATCAGCATCAGACGAGTGTTTGCGCGCCTTCATGTATTTATAACCAGCTTCAAGTACATCAAGCTCAGAGTCAATATCGTCGCGTGTTTTACTGGTTTTAATAAAGAAACCGGGCTTAAGTTCTAGTTTGCCAGCTCTGTCGATTAAGCGAGTAATAAGCTTGGTTCTATCGTTATAACAAGCGATCTCCATCACTTTAATAAAACGCTTGCGATATTTATTAGGTATATTTTCAAGATCAGAAGCTAGTTTCTCAGCTTCAACGAACCTGTCGGAATTTACGAAGGCATAAATTAGCATAAAATCTAATTCAGCGTTTTTGTGACGATATTTTTGTTTAGCAGCGTAGAGAATTTCTAGAGCTTTAGCGTTGCGATACTCAGAGAAATATTTATCAGCTTCGTTGATCTTGCTGCTGACATAAGTGAACTGCAAATATGCCATTGCTAGCGATGCCGCTAAGAGTACAAAAGCTATAAGTATCATTATTCGCCTAGTGCGAGCTTGATGTTCAAGGTCTTGGCTGATAAGGTCTTGCTGGCGCATCATTACCATTTTAGCAGAGAGGTCGTACCCTCCACATTCCACGTTTTGTAAACAATCGTGTCATTGCGAGTATCACATTGTCATTGCGAGTCACCGTAGGTGACGAAGCGTCATCCTGAGCAGTTCGCATACGCTCACTACAGGCTTCGCGAAGGATCCCCTTGCTATGCGCAAGAGCATGGGGATTGCTTCGTCGCTGTGCTCCTCGCGATGACAAATTACTTCCCGAATACCTTCAATATCCCAGCCGTCACGAAATATAATCCAAGCAAAGCCCCCGCTACTATGCTCATGGTGATGGGATCTGGAGTAGGAGTGAGCACTGCAGCAGCGATAAAAGCAATAAGAATTACATGGCGCCAGATTGAGAGTAAAGCACGGCTAGTTACTAGGTTGCAGAGTCCCAGTACTAGCATCACTACTGGTAATTGAAAAACTGCACCGCAGATAATGAGCATAGAAGTTGCCAGATCTAAATAGCTTTCTAGTCCATAACGGCTCTCAACTATGTTCGAGTTGAAACCGAAAAGAAATCCTAACAGCGGTGGCAAAACTAAGTAGTAAGCAAAAACTAAACCCATGTAGAAAAATAAAGGCGATAACCAGAACACCGGAAGTATTGCGTGGGCTTCATTGTCTTTAAGTGCTGGTTTTATAAACTCTGCGACTTGGTGCAAAATTAGCGGTAGCGTAACTATTAGAGCAGCGATCACTGAGATCTTAACCGAGCTAAGAAAAACTTCACCAGGCTTAAGTTGTATAAAACTAGAACCTTTTGGTGCGAGTTGTTGTAATAATAATATTATTTGTTCAGAGTAGTTGAAAGCCACTAAACAAGCAGTTCCTAGAACTGCTGCGGTAACTATAATCCTGCCTCTAAGCTCGACAAGATGAGTTTCAAGATCATGCAACCAAGAGCCACCAGACTCACCCTGTATATAATCTTCGCGGTTAAGTTTGGGTTCTGGCATTAGCGGCTGCGGGCGTGGCGAATAGTCATCAGGTTATCACCGTACATTAGTGTAATAGAAGTAGCGTCACTGCTAAACGCCTCAGTCTCCATCGGATCGAAGAAAATTGTAATCTCGCCGCTGTTACTCACGAAGCTATAGTTGTCGCCGCTAGAATGCACAGTGACCGCAAAAGACTGTCTCATGCCTGTATTGATGCGCGAGCTAATCTCAACTCTCACTTCTCTACCTTGCAAGCGATTTAAAAAATGTCTTAGTTCACTTAGTTGAGTTTGATTTAGCATGGCTAATAGGTTTGACCTTCTGCACGTATAAACCATATTCTATACTATCGACGATCGCATCCCAGCTCGCCTTAATTATATTCGCATTCACCCCAATCGTATCCCATGATTCCGTCCGCAAATCGCCAACTGCTGCGTTACGCTCGTTCTTCGCAGTCCTCATTGACGGCTCAGTCAACTCCGGCTGCTCAGAACTCGCAAGCCTTGCATTTGGCAGATTTTCGAACGGAATCAAATTGCGTAATTTGATTTTTGGGTCAAATCCAGTGCTGACCTGCACTTTAGTGATAGCCGCAGTACCCAGATGACTATCTAAGATACGCACCTTATAATCCTTCAAGTGGAAATTGTGGATCTCTGGATAGTAGTTACTAAGTGCCCGTCTTAGAGCAGTATCGAGCGCGTGCGCTGGTCCATCAGTGGTGCTGGTGGTCATGGTGATTTCTTCACCACCGACTTTAAGAGTGATCTTAGCTGCGGTATTCTCGATATGATGAATAATAATATCGCTATCTATTAGTTCGAAATAACTTGGATATGGTTCGAACGGGAGGGCATCATGCGCGTATAATTCAGTGAGATATTTACGTAGCATGATCTCAAGGCTGGCACTTGCGTTCTCGTAGCTGTAACCTGCGTGCTCTTGTTCTTTGATGCGCGCCAGTATGTCTTTAGCGGTTTCTTTCTGGGTCTCAGCATCACCTAATAGCTCTATGCCGCGCGCAGACATCCAGTCCATGATGTTACTTATGCCTGATTGCTCGGAGACTACTATTTTAGTAATATTACCGACATCACGCGGGTTGATATGTTCGTAACTGGTTTGGTCACGTTGCATAGCGCTAGCATGCAAGCCGCCTTTATGAGTGAAAGCCGAAGCTCCTGTGAAAGGCTGATAACTACTAGGGTTCATATTAGCGATTTCAGCGACGCGTTTCGAAACGTCAGTAAGTTTCGCTAGCCCTTCTTGTGGGACGCAATTATAACCTTTGTATTTAAGTTGCAAATTAGCGATAACTGAAATGAGGTTCGCATTACCACAACGCTCACCGTAGCCATTGATAGTTCCCTGTACTTGGGTGGCACCAGCTAGCACTGCTTCTAGGCTATTAGCTACAGCAAGATCGCTGTCGTTGTGCACGTGAATGCCAAACTTAATCTGGGAGCCGTATTCACTAACTAGCTTCTCGGTGATCTCGCGCACTTGTTGAGGTAGTGAGCCGCCATTAGTGTCGCAAAGCACCATATATTCTGCTTTAGCTTTAATTGCTGCTTCTATGAATTGACGAGAGTATTCAGGATTATCACGATAACCATCGAAGAAATGCTCAGCATCGACGAAGACTCTTCTGCCTTGGGCGCGCAGATACTCGACGCTGTCAGTCAGCATCAATAAATTATTCTCGAGGCTGGTATTAAGCGTGCGCTCGATTTGGCTGGCGCTGCTTTTAGAGACTATGCAAATCACTTCTGTGTCGGCTCTGAGTAGAGCAGCCAGTATAGTATCGTCTTCAGCTTTAGCATTAGCTCTGCGGGTACTACCGAAGGCAGTTAGTTTGGTATTCTTCAGTTTAAGCTTCTTAGCCTCCTCGAAGAAATCCACGTCCTTAGGGTTAGCACCAGGCCAGCCACCTTCAACGTAAGCTACTCCTAATTCGTCTAGAGTTTCAAGGACTTTAAGTTTATCCGCGACACTAAATGAGATGCCGCGCATCTGGGCGCCATCGCGCAAAGTGGTGTCGTAGATTTCGATTTGGCGCATGATGTCATCCTGAGCGAAGCGAAGGATCCCCTTAGCATTCGCAGCAATGGAAAATAAATTGTATCACAGCAAAAAAAAGACCCCAATTCAGCATTGAATCAGGGTCTTGGGGTTGCACTCAGGCTACCGAGACTTAGATGCGCCGCGAGGCGACATCTAGAAATCTATTAATCGAAATCGTATGGATCGTAGTCGATGAAATCACCAGTGATACTCATGCTCTCTTTAGAAAGAGGATCAGAAATACCAGTGCGAATACCTGTGACAAGACCGTTTAATACACCAGTTACACCACCAGTCGCAACGCCAGTTACAAAACCGATTGGAGTTCCAAGTAGAGTACCAACATGACCACCACCTAGTTCATCCGGGAAGCTTTTAGAATAATCCACCCCCTTAGAAGTTGCTCCACGAAGAAGTCCTGCTACTGCACCTACTGGTGCACCGATAGCTATACCTAGGATGCTTTTAACTGGGTCAAGTATGTTGTCCATTTTACAAGCTGATGCTGGCGCCATTGACACCATCAGGGTCATCAGCAATATTGCTGTTGCTTTTTTCATGTTTATCTCCTTTGCTTAGTGCCTTCGCGCTACTCTGCGCAAACGGCATTTAGCCTATGAGCTAGGAGATGCTTTATGTTGGCTTAATGTTCCTGATTCTAATAAAGTTATAACTTACTCCATTAAACGCTGTATTCTGTGTTTATTCGCAGTTGTACTTCATTAAAACATGATATAATGAAGTTATGCTGCGGAATATCACGAGGGCTTTGTTTTTGCCAGCTCGTCCTGAGCAAAGCTATTTCCTTTGGGGCCCAAGGCAAGTGGGTAAAAGTTATCTACTTAGGCATAGCTATCCTGAATCCTTATATATAGATCTGCTGCTGACCTCGAATTTTATTAAATACATTGAAGAGCCTTGGCTACTGAGAAATGAAATCTTAGCTGCTATAGCTAATGAGCAATTGGATAAATCTTTACCAATCATTATCGATGAGATACAAAAGGTACCGATGTTACTTGATGAGGTGCATCATCTAATAGAGAATCAGGGTTTGTATTTTATTCTTTGTGGTTCTAGCGCACGTAAGATTAGAAAGGGTCACGCTAATTTGCTTGGCGGGCGAGCATTGCGTTATGAGCTTTATGGTTTTAATGCTTATGAGCTTGGGGATGATTTTAAGCTTGAACGCATACTTAATCACGGCTATACGCCTAAACATTATTTCGCAAACGAGGTATGGCTTCTACTAGAGTCCTATGTTCAGAACTATCTTAAAGAAGAAATTGCCAACGAGGCTTTAGTTAGGAAGCTACCTAGCTTTAGTAATTTCTTAGAGGCTGCTGCGCTGAGCGACACTGAGCAAGTGGTTTACACTAATATCTCTAGAGACTGCGCCGTTAGTGCTAACACTGTTAAGGAGTACTATCAAATACTTGAAAGCACAATGATAGGGCGTTTCTTGCCAGCTTACACTAAGCGTCCTAAGCGTCGGGTGATGCATACCCCCAAATTTTATTTCTCGGATGTTGGTATTGTTAATTTCCTTGCTAAGCGTAAAGGTCTGGAGCCCCGCACTGATTTATTTGGTAAGGCGTTTGAGAATTGGGTGATGCACGAGCTCTACACTTACAATCAATATCGAAAAGTATTTTGGGATTTAAGTTATTGGCGTCTGACCTCTGGAGTAGAGGTTGATTTTATTATCAACAATATGGACTTGGCTATAGAAGCTAAAGGTACAGCTAAGATTCACAACGATCACCTTAAGGGGTTGAGAGAACTAATCAAAGATTACCCAGAGGTCAAACAACGCATCATAGTCTCGCTAGTAGAAGTAAGCTACCTAACTGATGATGGCATCATGGTCTTGAATTATAGGGATTTTGTATCTAGGTTGTGGTCAGGGAAGTTTAGTCTACCGCCGCCCCAGTCTTAACGAAACCATCAGGTATTAATTGATAGCCGCCGCCATAGACGGTTTTGATATAACGTTTTTCGTTGATCTCAATGCGTGATCTTAAGTGACGAATGTGCACGCGGATAGTATCTACATCGTCTTCTGGTGAGTAACCCCAAACTTCTTTAAGCAAAGTTCCAGGAGATACTGTCTGACCGTGGCTTTGCATTAGGCAATGCAATACTTCGAATTCAATCGGAGTAAGACGCACGATACGATCTTCGATCTTGATCTCACGAGATTCTGGCATAAGAGTGATATCGCCAGAGTGTAGTATCTCAGGGATAGACTCGCTAAGAGTGATTGAACCAGCACGGCGCAATAGAGCTTTAACGCGCACGAATAATTCTGGTAACTCAAAAGGCTTAGTTAAATAGTCGTCAGCACCAGAGTCAAAACCAGTTACTTTATCTTCAGTGCGGCTAAGCGCAGTGAGCATAAGAACAGGAACGTCTTTGGTTTTGTCGTTTTGGCGAAGGCGCTGGCAAGCAGTAAAGCCGTCTAAACCAGGCATCATCAAATCGAGAATAATAAGGTTTGGTGTGTTTTGCACCGCTTTAGCTATACCATCAACGGCGTTATCAGCAGCATCCACCAAATACCCTTGAATCTCAAGGTTAGAAGTGACCAGCTCGAGTATTGCCGGATCATCATCAATAGCTAAAATCTTTAATTGTTTTTCTGACACAATTGCATATTCTAGCAATTGCCAGAGAGCTTTGTCTAGGGCGGCGTTATTTAGCTTTGTTGAACTGAGAGTAAAAGTCCTTGATATGAACACGTAAATCGGCAATACTTGGGCAGCGAACTAGCTTACCTTGGCTTGCTACCGAAATATCACCTGTTTCCTCAGAAACCACTAGGCATAAGGATTCTGTGATCTCAGTAAAGCCTATAGCGGCTCTATGGCGGGTGCCATATTGCCAGTCTAGTTTGGGGGTCTCGGTCATGGGAAGCAGTACCCCAGCAGCTTCTATAGTAGAGCCTCTGACGGTAACCGCTCCGTCATGCAGGGGGGATTTAGGGGAGAAAATAGTAAGTAATAGTTCTTTGGAGATTTTGGCGTTGATTTGATGTCCAGGATTAACATAGAATCTATCTACTTTATTCTTCTCGAGTACTATGATGGACCCGGTATGGTTAGCTTGCATTTCTGTTAGAGCGTCTATTAATTCTTCGGCTGCAGAGTTGAGGTTTTGTTTGGACTCTGGAGCGGCAATACGACTGATAACAGAACCCTCACTACCTAAGTGCATTAGTACTCGCCTAAACTCGGGCGCGAAGATAACTATGAGTCCAATAAGTATAGTTGAGGAGAGGAATTCTATAAGCTTAGTTAGCAAAGTGAGTTTAAAAATATAACAGAGTAAAACTAGCGGCATTAATAAAACTAAGCCGCGTATAACTCTTTCAGCTTGAGTGTCACGAATGCGCACGTATATTTCATAGGCTAACCAAATGACTATTGCTAGCTGTAATATAATGCTGATGCTACCTACAAGGCTAAGGTCAGCGTCAAAATATTTATAGAAGAACTCTCTAACATCAACATAGTCAAGTTCGACATTGTTTGGCATCTAGTGCAGCTCCAGTGTTTTAGCGCTTAAGCGTTTAGGGACTTTATCGTTACGCACTATATCGTCAAAATTCTCACGTTGAATAATCACTTCAGCTTCACCTTCATTCACTAAAACCATCGCTGGTTTCACTACGCGATTATAGTTGCTCGACATACTGTAGTTGTATGCACCGGTAGCGAAGACTAGTAAGAGGTCGCCGGCTTGCATTGCTGGTAGTTTTACATCCTTGATTAGTAAGTCACCGGATTCACAATATTTACCAGCGATAGTTACTAATTCTAGTGCTGTAGTTTTGCCGTTTACTTCAGCGTGGTATTTAGCACCGTACATAATTGGTCTAGTGTTGTCTGCCATGCCACCATCAATAGCTACGTATTTTCTAATCAGAGAACCGGTTTTAGGGTCACTGATGCTTTTGATATTGCCTACTGTGTAGATAGTTACGCCTGCTGGTCCTACTAGGCTGCGACCGGGTTCCATTAATAAGCGCGGTAGTTTAAGACCTAGTCTTTCACAGTTAGTTCTTATTGAATCAGCAACTTTAGCGACAAGAGTCTCAACATTAGGTGGATCATCATTAGTGGTGTATCTAATACCTAGTCCACCACCGACGTTGAGATCTTCAAGCTCCAGATTAAACTTGGCTTTTATAGCGGCATATTTCTCGAGTAGTACAGTTGCTGCGTCACGCTGAGGGTCAGTCTCGAATATCTGCGAACCGATATGAGCATGCAGACCTAATATATGTAAACCACTAAATTTGGTTTGCAATTGAAGCAGTTGTTCTATAGCTTTCTCTACTTCTTCAAGTACGAAACCGAATTTACTATCGATCATGCCAGTTTTAATATACTCGTGAGTATGACATTCTATGCCCGGAGTTACGCGCAGCATGACTTTGATTTTTTTGCGTTGGATCTCGCTGCCGTCATATTTAAGGCGGTGCTCAAATATAGTCTCCAAGAGGCTTAGCTCGTAGAAATTGTCGATAATAATATTGACGCTGTTGTCGATAGCGTACTCTAGTTCTTCGCGGCTTTTATTATTGCCATGGAAGAAAATTTTATTCTTAGGGAATTTAACAGAGAGAGCGGTGAAAAGTTCGCCACCACTAACTACATCTATACCTAGACCCTCGTCTTCTACGATTTTGCAGACAGCTCTAACGTTGAGTGCTTTACTAGCAAATAAAACCAAATGATTAGGATAGTATCTTTTAAGCGCTTCAGTGTATTCTCTAGCGTTAGCGCGGACGGTTTCTTCACAAAGAACATATAAAGGGCTAGCGTATTTTTTGACTAGGTCTTTGACATTGATGCCTGAGAGGGAGATTTCGCCGTTGGGGTTTAATTTATAGGATAAGGGTTGGATTTGTTGCATATACGTAGGTCTTATTCATTATAACAATAGGGGTCTAGGCTATAATTAGTCGACGTGAAAATCGCTCTCGCACAGATAAACCCGAAGATTGGGGACTTAAAGCACAATTTTAATTTGATTGTTGCCAACATCAAAACAGCAAGAGAAGCTGGAGCTAAGATTTTGTTTTTGCCAGAGATGGCGCTTTTGGGTTATCCGCCTAAAGATTTATTACTTAAGCATGGATTAGTTGATAGACAGCAGTACTATATTAATGAACTTTTGCTTTATACCAAAGATAGTGATTTCGCTATTGTCGTTGGTGGTATCTCAGCTAATAAAGGTTACGGCAAAAAACTACACAACTCCTTATTCTGTCTTGAAGCTGGCGAGATTAAACTTATCGCGAGCAAAATGCTTTTGCCTAACTATGATGTTTTCGATGAGACTAGATATTTTGAGCCAGCATCAGGAGTGCAGGTTTATGAGTATGCTGGGCTGAAGTTCGGACTAAGTATCTGTGAGGATATTTGGATAGAAGCTTACCCTTCTATGTATTCTAAAGATCCAGTTAGGGACTTGCTTGTTGCTGGCGCACAAGTAATTATTAACGCCTCTGCTTCACCTTACGCTGTTGGCAAACCAGCAATGCGTGAGAGTCTGCTCGGTGGTATAGCTAAGCGCCATCAAGTGCCGATAGTTTATGTCAACCAGATCGGTGCTAATGATGAACTGGTCTTCGATGGTAATAGTATGGTTTTCGATGCGCAGGCTGAACTTAGATATAAGATGGGTGAGTTTGTTGAGCAGTGTTTAGTTATCGAGACTGACGAATTATTCACCCAGCGTTCACCAGCTGATATGAAGCGTGTTGCTAAAGAGCAGCAAGAAACTAATGAGACTGAGCAGATTCGCAAGGCTCTTGTGCTTGGGCTTAGAGACTATGCAGCTAAGACTGGTTTTGAGCAAGTCTTATTAGGTATTAGTGGTGGTATTGATAGTGCGGTAGTAGCTTCGCTCGCTGTTGAAGCTATGGGTGCTGAGAATGTCTATCTTGTAATGATGCCCTCGGAGTTCACTTCTAAAGAGAGTCTTGAAGATGCGCAGCAGCTTGCTAAAAATCTTGGTGTTGCTAACGATAACTATAGAGTGGTATCTATCAAGAAGCTGCATCAAGAAATGCGTTCACTACTGCCGGATCTTAGTGATAACGCTGATGAGAATATTCAACCGCGCTTGCGTGCAGCTCTCTTGATGGCTATGGCTAATAGTCTAGAAGCTATTGTGCTTAGTACTGGTAATAAATCTGAGATCGCTGTCGGTTACTGTACTCTCTACGGAGATACTTGCGGGGCGCTGTCGCTGATTGGTGATCTTCTGAAACATCAAGTCTATGATCTAGCACGCTTATACAACACGGGCAAAGAGATAATCCCACAACGCATAATTAGTCGTGAGCCGACGGCTGAACTTCGCCACGATCAAAAAGATAGTGATTCACTGCCAAGTTACGAGATACTCGATGAGATAGTTTATCTCTATGTACAAGAATTAAAAACTATCACTGAGATGCTTGAGATTACTAATATAGATAAAGCGATTTTAACTAGAGTGCTTAATATGATAGACGCCGCTGAGCATAAGCGTTATCAGTTGCCGCCGGTAATTAAGGTAGCAGGGAAAACCTTCGGGGCTGGACGTAGGATGCCGATTGCGCATGGGTACGTACTGACCTAGTCGTCATCCTGAGCAGTTCGCTGACACTCACTACAGGCTACGCGAAGTGTCCCCTAGTCGCAGCGGCAGAGATCCTTCGCACTGCCTGCTCAGGATGACGTACGATACAATAAAACCGTGCAAAATATTCGTTTAGGTCAAATCGATTTTATAAATTGTTTGCCATTTAACTATGCTCTAGCTAAGCTTTTGAAGCAAGCTGGCTCTAAGAGCGCACCACTATTCTTGCGTTTGCATAGTTTCGAGCTTACTAAAGCTGCGCCAGCGCGCTTGAATGAAATGTTGTACCGTGGCGATTTAGATATAGCTCCAATATCGAGCATAGAGTATTTGCGTCACCGCGAACAATATCATCTACTGGATGATATTGCTATTAGTTCTCGCTGCGAGGCTGATAGTGTTTTGTTTTTGAGCTCTTTGCCGCTTGCGGATTTGAAAGAAGTTTACGTTACTGATAAAAGCGCGACTTCTGTTGCTTTGCTTAGGATTATTTTGCAAGAGAAGTATGGGTTATCAGGTTTGAATTTTATAGTTGCTGGAGATTTAGCTGATAAGCCGAATAAGCTTTTGATAGGTGATGAAGCTCTTGTCGTTGTGCGTGATAACTATTCTGTAGTTTTAGATTTGGGGCGGGAGTGGCACGAATTTACAGGTGGCTTGCCTATGGTGTTTGGCGTTTGGGCTTACCGCAAGGATTTCAGCATGCAAGCTAGTCTGCGTAGGATGTTCACCCAGCTTAAGGTTGATGGTTTAGGTATTTATTTCAATGAAGTCATTGCAGAGGCTGCACGAATAACGGGATTAAGCGTGGAGCGCGTAAAAGAATATTTCGGTCGCTTAGATTACGGGTTCTCAGAAGAGCATGAATGTAGTCTTGCGCTTTTTGAGAAGTATTTGGCTGCCATTAAAAATTGAAACTGAAACTATTCTCGTAAAATTATTTATTTCTCTTAACTTCTACTTAACCTTTCTTTGATATAGCAACCTGGTCAGATAATCATATTGAGGAGGATTGAAATATGAAAAAGTTAATTGGGATACTTGTGTTTTGTTTGTTGTGTTTGCCTGTATCAGCACATACATTTGCATCAGCAAATACATCTTATGGTAATGGAGCTCTTGCTTATGTAACGGTAGGTATACAAAATACAGCAGTAGGAAAAACGGCTTTATTTTCTGTTACAGAGGGTATTTCTAATACTGCATTTGGAGCTAATGCCCTATTGTTAAATCAGACGGGTAGTAATAATACGGCTATTGGTACACATTCTTTATTAAATGTTCTGGGAGAGGGTAATACGGCAATAGGTTCACAATCCGGAATGAATTTAAAAAATGGTTCTTATAACATATTGATTGGATTTAATGCTGAGACGGTTGATGCTTCTGGCAAAATTATTGATGGTTCTAACCAGCTCAATATTGGTAATAGTATTTATGGTGACCTAGCGACTAAACGCATTGGTATTGGCACTCCTGATCTTGCTACAGGTTCAGCGCTTACTGTTGGTGGTAACACTACGGTGCGTGGTGGGCTTACAGCTACTGGTCTTATTCAGACATTTGGCGATATTGAAGCTGAAAAAAATCTAAGCATTGGTGGCACGTCGCATCTCTTTGGTGATGTAACGTCTGAAGGGGCTATTACTACGAAAGGTTCTTTAACGGTTACCGAAGGCAAGACCGACCTTAAGAAAGGTTTATCAGTATCAGGTGGTGATTTGGAATACACTGGTACAGCGTTAAAGGCTTATAGTGCACAGTCTAATTTCGGGTCTGTCGCGGTTGGTACTAAAGATAGTTCTGCTACGGCTAAATTCTGGGTGGTAGGTGACTCTAAACTTGATGGCGATTTAAGGCTTTTTGGAAGCAAGCTATCAGGAATTGGCACAAATGCATTTTTACAAACCGTGACAATTGGCGCGAAATCGGATTTTACTGGTGTTATTAAGCGCGCGTTAAATGTCACAGGTGACGCGGGTTTCACTGGTGGAATTGCAGTTGACAAAGATGCAAGAATTAGCGGAGATACTACTATCAAAAAGACTTTGAAAGTAGATGCTGGTATAAATACTACAAGTCTAGCAGCTGAAAAAACTGTAAGCGGGGCTACTGGTAGTTTTGATGCTGTTAAAACTAAATCGGTTGAAATAATGAATGTCGGTGAAATGAAATTCACAATTGGACAGAATAGAGAAGCTGTTTGTGATGGGAAAGTGTGCCAAACCAAGACTTTCTATGTGGGTAAGGTTTCTGTTGCAAATGATGCCTCTGTAGTTAGTATTACTCCAGACTTCTCTTCGCTAATGACAACGGGAAAAAGACCAATTCAATCAGAAGTCAGACTAAATGTAACATTGCCTAGTTTGCCAATATCTGGTGGAGCTAAGATTATATATCTTAAGTTAGGAACGGACTCTTCCACCCGCGCTTTCGTGACATCATATATAGTAACGTTTGAGACTTTAGGAGCTCAGCTAACAACGTCAATACCTGCCAAGATGGTTAGAGTAGGTAGCAAAACTGCCAGCCCTGGTGACATTATTCAGTTGATGTATATTGATACCGGTAAGGCGTTTGGTAGTTCATGGACTGTGCTTTAATTAAATAACAATAGTAACGTGACAAAAGGAGAGGCTTAAGGTCTCTCCTTTTGTTTGGGATTACTTGCTTTAGCTAAGCATTTTTGCTAACCTTGCATAATCTAGTAAATGCACCCCATTCTTAACACTGTTAAGTTTGGTGACATTGCTTACTAGTACCGCAGGCACTTTAAGTAAATCTCTAAACTTATATATTGCTGGTGAAAGATCTGCTTGACCGAGCTTGGCTTCTACTATTAGCCAGGGTTTGCCTTGTTTGGTAATAAGAAAATCTACTTCCTCATCCTTATATGTTCTTAGATACTGCAAGTCGAACTGATGACCGTAGCGATCAGTCCAGAGAGTGCAGGATCTATAGAGTTGCATAGCTACGAAATTCTCGATCCTCGCGCCTGGGTCTTGTGCTTTTGCCCAATCATAGAAGTAATATTTAGCACTTTTTCTTAGAGAGTTAGTGATGTTCTTGCTCCAAGGCTTGAGGCTGAATATCATCATTACTTTTTCTAATTTGCTGATCCAGTTTTTGACGGTTTTATCATCGACTTCCAGTGCTTCGACGAGTGAATTAATAGATACACTAGTGCTGATTCTCTTTTCGAGTAATTCTGCCAGCAACTCAACACCATCAAGCATGTGTATACTACTTAGGTCGCGCAAATCTTCTCTAATAAGTAGTTCTCCGTGTTGTTTTTGCCAGCGTCTCGCGTAAGAATCTGAAGCCGAGAAGAAAGGTTCAGGGAAACCTCCAAATCTAATTAATGATTCGATTTCATCATGGTTGATTTTAGATTTACTATCGTGTGCGGTTTGGATTAGTGATTCAGCGGAGCAAGGCTCCATGAAATCTTCACCGCTCAGATCTTTAAGTGAGATTGGTAACATATGAGTCATAAAATATCTACCGACTAAGGAGTCGCCAGAGCGCCTGAAAGTATCGAGCTTGGCGCTTCCAGTAATTATGAATTGATAGTGATCTCTATGACTATCGAAAATACCCTTGAGTATATTTTTCCATTTAGGGGTTTTGTGAATCTCATCGAAGACTACTAATTGATTAATCTCAGTGTCACTAGTAAAAAAAGCAGAATCATTGGTGTAGGCTCGTTTTACTTTAGTATCGTCCCAATTGTAGTAAGTGCCGCCTAGTTCTTTGATTTTCTTTTTGGCGTAAGTAGTTTTGCCAATTTGTCTTGGGCCACTTAGAAATAGCATGCGCTGACCTAACCACTCTGGCTCTAAAGCATAATGCTCAATAACGCTCTGGTAAAATCCCGACATATGTCTATATTTTACCCTGAAAATCCGGATATATGTCGGGATTTTGCAGCTGAGAATCAGCTCTGGGCTTAATTACATCCGTATTATGTGAATTATGGCTCTGCTGATCATGGTTCGCAATGACAAATACTCTCGTGAATCGATTATGATTGCATTGCGGTCGCAATTCGCATGAATATCGGCAATTTATTTATAGTAGGTTTCCCGGGGCTCAACTTGAGTCCGGAGATTGCCGCGCAATTAAGGGAACTTAAACCTGCTGGGGTGATATTCTTCGATCAGAATATTGAATCAATAGAGCAAGTAAAAAAACTTACCAGTGATCTCAAAGATTTACTTGGTGAGGATTTATTAATCAGCGTCGATCAAGAAGGCGGGCGAGTGCAGCGTTTGCGCAAAATCACTACACCCCTAAGCAGTTTACGCGACCTAGGTAAACAAAATGACACAGCGCTAAAAGAGCATGCTCGAGTGATGTGTAATGAACTTAAAGATCTAGGTTTTAATTATAACTACGCACCTTGCGCGGATCTAGATACTAATCCAGCCAATCCTGTTATCGGTGAGCGTAGTTTGGGAGCAGATCCCCAGCGAGTTTCGCGCCAAGTGCAGGTTTTGATAGAAGAATATAAGCGTTATGGTATCAAGAGTTGTGCTAAACATTTTCCTGGACATGGAGATACTGACCTAGATTCGCATCTAGCTTTGCCTATTCTTGATTACCCTAAGAAGTTTGGTTTTAATTGGCTGCTTGAGTATGAGAAGCATATTGAACCGTTTCGCGCGGCGATAGAGGCTGATGTAGATTCAATAATGATTGCGCATTTACTGTTGCCGCATCTCGATGAGACTTTGCCGGCTAGTCTTTCACCAACTATTATTCAAGAAGAACTTAGAGATGAACTTGGCTATGATGGTTTGATAATTTCTGATGAGCTTACTATGAAAGCGCTTACGCGTTTTGGTGACTATACTGCGATTTGCAAGCAAGCCTTAATAGCTGGTAATAACTTGGTTATATGGAATGTAAACTTGGGGGATGCGGTGGAAGTGGCGCGCGGGCTTAACCACGATAAGGATTTACGCCTAGTCTACGAGAATTCATTATCACGCTTAATATAATATGCTATTCTTCTTTGCGTGTAGTGCATGACGTCGCTTAATAATCTTAATAGAAGATCATTTGTTAAAGAGGGGGCGCAACTTGCTTTTACAGCGTTTGTGGTTTTGCCTACTGCTGCAGTTACTGGAGCCCTTGCTGAAGGTAAAAGAAAGAAACGATTAGAGGAAAAATTTCAGGCAACTGCTAAGCCCATGCCGCCGCAAGACTATAATAGGGCGATTAACTCAGCAAGTAACAAAGAAGTACTAAGAAATATGCCCTTGCTGCTTAGCTCAATTCATCTGCTAATCGAGCATGCGATTCCGACTTATGATGAAATCAAAGATAAGCCGGGAAATATTGCTGATAACTTATTGGCTGTCTATAGTCGTTCAGGGTTTTTGAGAAAGTTGTCTTTATTCGCTTCTGGTCTTGCGGTGTTTACTCCATTGTTAAACAGATTACATAAAGAGTCTATCCGTGAACAGGCAGCTCAACATGCTGAGCAAGAGAGACTCAACTTCGCTCAGCAACTTTGTGTTGAAGATGCTCTGACTCTTAAAGCTTTGTGGAAACTTGATTTGCCTATTTCGTTTTTCTTGGGATTGGGAGCGATGGGAGGCTTGCAGGGATTGGTTTATACAAAGTTTGCTGCTGTTTTGAGAGATATTGCTGCTCAACAAGAGAAGCTGCTTAGGGATAAAAATATAGATTGGACAAGTACTAGTCCGCATGAGATTCCGGCTTTATTGCTTGTAGATAAAAGTCTTGTTAAAGGAGTCAAAAGAAATTTTTTTGTAAGACTTGCTGATTACTCTGGGAAAAGTGCGGATCTGATTTACAATGGCAACGCTAAATTTTTCTCAGCAAGAGAATTACCAGGAATTGTAAAATCTGGTTTGTATAGAGTATCAGATCAAAACTCTCAAAAGCCAGATGATACATATAAAGAGAAAGAGATTTATCAGCCTTTAGTAGTTAAACCAGGGCAGACCATAGATATAAGTCATTAAACCTAACTATGCGTAATATGCCTATAACGCTCCATGGCGAAATAAGTCTGCCCCGCTTGAATAATACTGCTCACCAC